>JABDBM010000127.1 GCA_013288685.1 Bacteroidota bacterium
GGGCGGTTTGATGAAACAAAATACCCTTTGTTTCAGGCCCGGATAGCAGATGATATTGCCTGGTGCAAGTTCAACAAGCTGGACTATGTGCCAACAATTTTCCCAGGCTTTAGCTGGCACAATATGAACCCACACGCGCCACAAAATCAGATACCACGTAACCGCGGCCATTTTTACTGGAAACAAGTAGCAGGCGCTATAAAAGGCGGTGCGGATATGCTGTATGTGGCGATGTTTGATGAGGTTGATGAGGGTACAGCTATTCTTAAAGCGTCAAAAAATCCGCCGGTAGGATTAAGTCATTTTGTTACTTATGAAGATGATATACCGAATGATTACTACCTGTATCTAACCGGTTATGCCGGTAAAATGCTGCGGAAACAAGTCCCCTTTACAGACACCGTGCCTCCGCCGGTTATAAAAAACTAATACACCACAAAAATGAATAATTCTTATCAATATAAGCAGTTTGTTAATAGTACGGGAGGGGCATTAAAGCCCTTTCCTTTGCTTTTAACCATTGGTTTTTGCTTTTTACTAAGTTTAAATGGCTTCGGACAAACAAAAAAAGGCGTGGTAAAAACATTTTGTAACCCTATAAACCTGCCCTATAATTTCCAGGGCGATGGCGGGATTACACGCCGGGAGGCCGCAGATCCAACCATCGTACTGTATAAAAACAAGTATTGGCTTTTTGCATCAAAACAAAAGGGCTATTGGTTTTCGGACGATATGCTGACCTGGAGCTTTGTTAAACCCGAAGGGCTTCCGCTGGAGGTTTATGCACCGTCAGTTACTGTGGTAAATGATAAACTGATTTTTTTTGGCGGTAACAATACCGGGGCGTTTACTACCAATGACCCCTTTATTGGTAAATGGACAAATGTAAACCGCTTTGCAGCGGGCTGTACAGATCCGGCATTATTCCAGGATAGCGACGGTAAGGTGTATTTATATAATGGCTGCTCGGATAAAGAACCGTTGCAAGTTGTACAATTGGATGCCAAAACTTTTTTGCCAGTTGGCGATGTGATCAAGCTCGCCAATTCAAACACGGCAGCGCATGGCTGGGAGGTTCCGGGCGATGAAAACCGCGACGTTGCTGCAAAGCCCTGGATAGAAGGATCGTATGTGAATAAAATTGGCGGTAAATATTACCTGCAATATTCAGCCCCAGGGACTCAGTTTAAAACTTATGGCGATGGTGTATATGTTGCCGATAAAGCAACCGGCCCGTTCGTTTATGCCAACTATAGCCCGTTTTCGTTCAAACCAACCGGATTTATTACCGGTGCGGGCCATTCGGCTACCTTTGCAGATAAGCACAGCGAATACTGGCATATTGCTACCGGCACCATTTCGGTAAGGCACATGTTCGAGCGGAGGCTGGTGCTTTTCCCCGCATTTGTAACCAACAACGGACAATTGGTAACCGATACTTACCTTGCAGATTACCCTCAATATGCCCCCGGTACTTCAAAACATAATTTGTTAAAAAAGTCGCCGCAGTGGATGTTGCTCACCTATAACAAACCGGCTAAAGCATCATCAGTCCTTAAACCAAATGTTCAGCAGAATTTCAACGTTGCCAATGCTTTTGATGAAGACATCCGCACCTGGTGGTCGGCGGAAACGGGCAATGCAGGCGAGTGGCTACAGGTTGATATGGGAAAGATCAGCACGATTAACGCGATACAAATAAATTTCGCCGACCAGGGGGCTAAGGCCGATGCCTTTGTTAGCGGCGACGGTTACCGATATTATGTTGAATCATCAACAGATGGTAAAAACTGGATCACCATTATTAACCATAAAAACAAAGCGGAAGATGCGCCCCATGATTATACCCAGCTGGCCCAACCGGTAAAAGCAAAATATATCCGTATAACCAATGTGCATTGCCCGGGGCAGGGGCTGTTTTCCATCTCCGACCTTCGGGTTTTTGGAAATGCACCAGGCACCTTGCCGCCACCCGTCAGGCACTTTGAAGTTACCCGCAATATTGCCGACCTGCGCACCGCTCATTTAACATGGCCCGCTACCGTTAATACAGATTTTTATATTGTTAGATATGGCATTGCACCAGACAGGCTGTACGGAAGCTACCAGGTTTATAAAAGTAACGAAGCCGACATCAATTCATTAAACACAGATACCGGTTACTACTTTACAATTGACGCTGTAAATGGTACAGGGATAACTTTTGGGAAGATTATCTCAACGAAATACTAATCAAAAATATATAGCGAATGAAAACCGGCATGAAAAAAACAAGTTTGTCCCTGATTGTTGGGCTTATCTGCTGTTGTATTGCAGCTAATGCTCAAAACTACCTAAAAACACCGCTGGGCATCAGAACGCGTGTAAACGCTATGGACATTGAAATCCAGTTTTTCAGCCCGAAAATCGTAAGAATCATAAAAACACCGGACGGGACAAATGGCGAGAAACATAGTTTATCTGTTATTCAACAGGCACAAAAACAGGAATTAAATATTCATGCCGACGAGTCATGGATTACCATCAGCAGCAATGTTGTGCGGGTAAAGCTCAATAAATTGAACGGGCAGGTTATTTTTAATGATATAAATGATTCTGCTCTTTTAAACGAGAAACCAAACGGAACCATGTTTACCCCATTTAAAGATTCTATAGAAAATACTTTTACGGTTAGCCAGGTTTTTGAGCTACAAAAAGCAGAAGCAGTGTATGGCTTAGGGCAGCACCAAGCCGGAATGATGAACCAGCGTAACCAAAAAGTCCTGTTAAAGCAGGAAAATATGGAGATTGGCATACCTTTTTTACATTCGTCAAAAGGATATGGCGTGTTTTGGGATAATTATTCCACCACCGTTTTTGATGATAATGCCGCCGGCACTTCTTTTTCATCGCAAGTAGGTAATTGCGCCGATTATTATTTTATATATGGCGGCAATGCCGATGGGGTAATTGCGGGCTACCGTTATTTAACCGGGCAGGCTCCTATGTTCCCGCGCTGGGTATTTGGTTACTGGCAAAGCAGGGAGCGTTACAAAAGTCAGCAGGAAGTGGTTGGTGTAATTAAAAAATACCGCGAGCTTCATGTTCCCATTGATGGCATAGTACAGGATTGGCAATATTGGGGTGTTGAGGAATCGAAGTGGAATTCAACCGAGTTTGGCAACCCCAATTATCCAAATCCTAAAGCCATGATAGATAGTGTGCATCAGTTGAACGCCCATATCATTATATCGGTATGGCCGGATTTTGGCAATCAAACCAAAATATGGGCCGATATGAAAAGTAAAGGGTTTTTATACAATAACTTTTTATCTTACCCTACAACATCTACGGTGCAGGTTTATGACCCGTTTAACCCCGGAGCGCGCAGCCTGTACTGGAGCTATATGAATAAAAATATTTTCGCTATCGGTATGGATGGCTGGTGGTTGGATTCAACGGAGCCCGATCATTCGCAAGCTACGGAACAAGATGAAAATACATCCACCTGGTTAGGAACTTTCAGAAAGGTACGTAACGCTTTCCCCTTGGCAACAACCGGGGGAGTATTTGAGCACCAGCGCGAAACAAGCATGATAAACGGGTATTTATACTCACGCGCTCTGCCTTTGCCGGACAACAGCGCAACGGCACGGCCATTTGGTCGGGTGATATTGTTTCCGACTGGAGTGTTTTGCGTAAACAAATATCCGGCGGCCTTAACCTTTCGTTATCCGGCATCCCCTATTGGAACACCGATATAGGAGGTTTTTGGGGAGGCCGGCTTTACCACAATGGGATAAACGATCCTTTCAGGGAGTTGTATGTGCGATGGTTGCAATTTGGCACATTTTGCCCGATGATGCGATCGCACGGAACAGACTTGCCCCGGGAGATTTATCAATTTGGTAAAAAGGGTTCGTGGGCTTACGACGCTATTGAAAAGTTTATAAACCTGCGTTATCGCCTGTTGCCTTACAATTATTCAAACGCATGGAGCATTACCGCTAATGGCTCAACCATGATGCGCGCGTTGGTAATGGATTTTGCCGAAGATAAAAAAGTGCTCGACATCAATAATGAGTATATGTTTGGCAAAGCTTTTTTGGTTTGCCCGGTAACCGATTCGATGTACACCAATAAGGTTAATGGCCGGGCCAATTTCAGTAATATTAAATCGCAGCAAGTATATCTTCCGGCAGGACATACCTGGTTCGACTTTTGGACGGGTGACAGCATAAAAGGCGGTCAGTTTATAAAAAAGGAAACTCCTGTTGATATAATGCCATTATATGTAAAGGCTGGCTCAATTATCCCGATGGGTCCTTTTCAGCAATATACCAGCGAAAATGATTTGAAAAATCTTGAATTGAGAATATATCCGGGTGCAGATGGATCATTTACACTTTATGAGGACGAAAACGACAATTATAATTACGAAAAAGGTATGTATTCGACCATCAAATTTGAATGGAACAATAAAGCAAAAACACTCACCATTGATTCACGCAAAGGAAACTATCCGGGCATGCTGAGCAACAGAACGTTTAACGTGACCCTGATTAATGTAAGCCATGGTGTTGGTGCGGAAATAGCACAAGCCGACAGGATAATCATTTACAACGGACAAAAAAAGGCAGTGCGCCTTCAATAAAAAGATTAAAAAACACCTTTTTTTAAAGATTTTAAGAGATTAATGTTTTATTAATCTCTTATTAGTTATCCGGCATAGTTTCGCCCCCTTAACCTATTATAAATTGTATGAAGAAAAAGAACGCCTCTATTTTGGCTCTTTTAACAATATCGTTTTGCTCATTTAATTACCCAGCGCCACCTGTAAAATTTCCTTATAAGGATCCCAAATTACCGGTTGAAAAACGCGTTACAGATCTTTTAAGCCGGATGACTGTTGCCGAAAAAATCAGGCAACTGGATATGTACTGGGGGCACGAAGTTGCCAACATGCAGGGGCACGAAGCCGTGTCGGTTTCAGACAGTGCAAAAATCAATATCGGTACACAGGGCATTGGTTCGGTACACGATTTATATCCGTTAACCGCTGCGGTTACCAACCAGATACAACGGTACGCCCTCGAAAAAACACGTTTGGGCATACCTGTATTATTTATAGAGGAAGGTCTGCATGGTTACGAAAGTTTGGGTAGCACCACCTTCCCTACCCCAATGGCTTTGGCTGGCGCGTGGGACACAACAATTGTTCACCAAGCCGGGCGTATCATAGCAACCGAGGTACGGGCACATGGTGTTAACATGATATTGGGCCCCGTACTGTGCCTGCCCCGCGACCCAAGGTGGGGACGCGTTGAGGAAACTTATGGCGAGGACCCATACCTGGCCGCTGCAAATGGCGTGGCTATGGTGAAGGGACTGCAAGGTAATAAACTGAGCGATGATAATGCTGTAATATCCGAACCAAAACACTTTGCGGTGCACGGTATACCCGAGGCGGGCAGCAATACGGCTCCCGTAAATATAGGCGAGCGGGAAGCGCGGTCATCGTTTTTATATGTGTTTGAAAAAGCAGTTAGAGAGGGCGGGGCCATGGGTATGATGGCCGCGTATAGTGAGATAGATGGCATACCATGCGTAGATAACCATTGGCTTTTACAGGACGTACTGCGCAAAGAATGGGGCTTTAAGGGTTTTGTCCTGTCTGATCTGGGTGCTATAAAAATGTCTTTGAATAATCACCGGGTTGCTTCAAACCCCGCTGATGCACTGGCCCAAACATTTACTGCAGGGCTTGATATGCAATTCTACGATTTCCCGCATGTACAATTTTTTAACGCTGTGACAGCGGCGTTAAAAAGCGGGCAATTATCTGCAGCTAATTTGAACCGGGCGGTTTCAAATGTGCTGCGGGTTAAATTTATGCTCGGCTTGTTTGATCATCCTTTTATTGATGAAGACCTGCTTAAAAAAGTAAATCATACCGAAGCGAGCCGCGCCGTTGCTTTACAGGCCGCACGGGAAGGCATCAGTTTGTTGAAAAACGAAAATTCGCTTTTGCCGCTTGGGCCGGGTGTACACTCGGTTGCGGTTATCGGTCCGCTGGCCCAAAGCACTTATTTGGGTGGTTATGCCAATAAGCAGGGCAAAGGCGTTGCTATAGTTGAAGGCTTGAAACAAAGGGCAGGAAACAGTCTTGAAATTAAATACGAAGAAGGATATTCGGCGGATACATCGGCTGCACAGCAAACAGAAAACCTGCAGAAAGCCGTAAATACAGTTAACAATGCGGATGTTGCGATAGTTGTGTTAGGCGAAGATATAAAAGAGGTTGGCGAGGGTAAAGACCGCTCAAACCTCGACCTAAACGGGCAACAAAGCCGGCTTATTGAGGCCATATACAAAACCGGGAAACCCACCGTGGTGGTACTTTTTAATGGCAGGCCCTTGTGTATTAACTGGGTGGCCAAAAAGATCCCTGCAATTGTAGAATCATGGTTCCTTGGTGATACCGGCGGACTGGCTGTTGCCGACGTATTACTTGGGAAAGTTAATCCGTCTGGCAAATTGCCAATGACCTTTCCGCGTTCGGTGGGGCAATTGCCTTATTATTACGATCATAAACCTACATCACGGCACGTTTATGTGGATCAGGATACCTCGGCTTTATTTCCGTTTGGATATGGATTAAGCTACACCACGTTTCAATATTCAGGCTTAAGTATCAGCCCGGCAAGTATCCCGCTCAGCGGATCGCCTGATATTTCCATAACTATAAAAAACACCGGTAAAGTTGAAGGCACCGAGGTGGTGCAGCTTTACATACGCGATGTGGTTGCCAGTGTTACAACACCCGTAAAAGCATTAAAAGGCTTTAAACGCATAAGCCTAAAGCCCGGCGAAAGCGGCATAGTGAAATTTAAGTTAGATAATAAAGAATTAATGCTTTGGAACAGGCAAATGAAACATGTTGTTGAACCCGGTGAGTTTAAAGTGATGATAGGCAGTTCGTCGGAAGATATACGGGCAACCGGGAGTTTTTATGTGAAATAAATGTTGATGTGCAGATTTGTGAATGTGCAAATGTGCAGATGATGAAAAATATTTAAGATTTCCTGGTATAAATTAAATTTTAATCCGGGATTTAGTTGATGTTATCGGTTTGTTGATAGCTTGTGTGCCCGGGGTGAGATACGGGCACACTTTTTTTAGAAACGGCGGGCGCGTTTTGCCAGTACTACTACAGCCTTTTTCTGACCCATAGGGTCTACCCCTTTGTAGCATTCAAAGCCACCCCACAATATTGCCGCGTAGCGGCTACCCTTAGTCGTCTGACAAGTTGAGGAAAACGTGTGGCACTGCCTTTTTTTGACCCATATATCTACTTCTTTGTCGCCTCCACAAAACCGATATTTTTTTTCCGCGTAGTGGCTACCATTACCTGCGTTTATTATATTTGTGAAAACCTTTATCAAAATGCCAAATACCTATACGCAATTATACATTCATTTTGTCTTCGCGGTAAAATACAGAAAAGCTGTTATACAGGAAGAATGGGAGGCACGTCTGCAAAAATATATTACCGGCGTGGTGCAAAATAACGGACATAAATTATTAGCAATAAATAATATGCCTGATCATTTACACCTTTTCGTTGGTCTAAATCCGAAACAGTCGATTTCTGATTTGATGCGGTTGGTAAAAGGAGATAGTTCAGAATTTATAAACAGTGAGAGGTTTACCAAACGAAAGTTTCAATGGCAGGATGGATACGGCGCATTTAGCAATAGCCGGACTCAAATAGATGCAGTGGTTAAGTACATCTTAAATCAAAAATTGCATCATTCTAAAAAAACATTTAGGGAAGAATATCTTCACATGTTAAAAGAAAATGAAATAGAATATGATGAGAAATACATTTTTCACGACCTATTAGATGATTAAGGGTAGCCGCTACGCGGCAATATTGTGGGGTTGGGTTATAGGGGCTACAAAGGGGTAGACCCGATGGGTCAAAAAACGTCTGTTCAACTACCGTCAAGATGGCAAAAAAGGGTTTGGTGAAGTTTTAGATGATTGAGACATTATCTAAATCTGACTCTCTTTACCTTCTCATCAGAAATGTAAAATTGTCAAAAAATGCAGTCCTTTTTTAACAAAAACATAATTTTTTAATACCAACCTGATTTTTCTTTATCTTATTGATCATCAATAATATAAAGTCAAAATTTTTAAAATTATGTTAACATTTATTAACCATTTTGGCGCCCGCTATCTTCGCAGAATTTGCGATTATCGAAGCCAAACTTAGTTTATAAACTTTAATTTACCCACTCATAATCTGCCATGGCGCAACAACACGGCTATAAAAAAGCGGGCTAATCTTTCGATCAGCCCGCTATTATTAAAAGTATAGAGTGATTTTTAAAACCCTTAATTACAATGTTGGCTTGGTAGGCCGTGTAGCCGTAAGCGGTATTATACCTTTAAACATTTTAGCGCCATCGCCTGTCAATCTCAAATAATAATCAGCCGAGCAGGGCGTACCATCCTCGTCGAGCGACTGAAAGCTTGAACCGGCCGGTACAAAAGCCTGGGTCTCGGCAGTTTTGGCAATTTGGTTGCTTTCGTTATACTCATCAAACATCGAGATATAAATGCCCTGGGCGCCGGCTCTTGTCATATTGTAAAATTGCCTCCACATAAAATCGCCGTGTGCTCTTTGGCGGGCACTGAGGTCGCCTGGTAAAACGCAGGGCTGATAGTCGATACCGTTGCTGCGGCAATACACTTCATCAGCCTTATTGGTGTTTGCATAAAAGCCGTCAGACTCATTGGCATTGCCAATTCTGCCAACCATCCAGGGCGACAGCATATCAAAAGCCTTATAAGTACTTAAAAACTCCGGACGTGAATCACTGGTCTGATCGCGCCAATGTGTTGGTACGCCGCCAATTACATAACAACCTTTGCTTTGAAACCATTTGATAACGTCGAGACATTGTGCCGCGGTAAAATTATGGTTGTCATCGTTAAAACCAAAACCCCAGATACATACTACCGGTTTGCCATTTTGTTTGGCATACTGCGGGGATGCAGTAAGCGCCGACATTTTGCCTGTCCAGTCGGTTTCCATTTCGGTAGCCATGTTTGTCCAGCCGCTCACATCGTACATAATGTAAAATTTAACACTATTGTTTTCGGCGGCAATTTTTACTTTAGCAGCCATAGCATCGCGCACAGGGCCTTCAAGGCCGCTTGGGTTAAACCTCTGCAATGCGGCGCCATCAATTCCGTATTGTTTCATCCACTTAAACTGGATGTCAACTGTTTGATCGCTAAATGATGAAAACACGTTTGCCGGCTGGCCATTATTTAAATTGGCATATTTTGTCGGGAAAGTGCTGGTATAATCGCGCACATCGGGCCATGATGAAATTGCCGTGTTAGTTGGCGATGGCTCCTGCTCCCAGGTTTGCGCCCAATGCCAATACCTGTTAATCGGCGATCCATCACCTATTGCGGCAAACCATCCCTGGTAGCCAACAACTACTTTACCAACCACATCGCCTATCGGCGACGGCGTATGGTCAACCGTATCCGTCGGCGGAGGCTGCACCACCACGGGCGTAACGTGTTTTTTTGAACAACTGCTTATTATTGCCAGCAGCGTTACCAATAACAGCGCATTAAACTTTTTTATTCTCATGTTGGTTTGATATTAAAATTTACAGTTTTACTCCGTTTAAATCAGTCTGGATAACTTTCCTGATGGTACCATCGGCATTGTAGTAAAGCTTGTTTGCACAGATAGACCTCAGCCAATCATTATGTGACAGTGAGCTATTATGATAAAATGCATACCATTGCCCCTTAAATTCAACAATGGAACCATGGTCGGTAAAGCTGTCTGTTGGGTCGATGTACACACCCTGGTAGGTCCAGGGGCCAAGCGGGTTTTTACTGGTAGCATATTTCATGCGGTTATGCTTGCCTGCCTCATCAAAATTGTCGGCGTACGACAGGTAATAGATGCCGTTTCTTTTATGCACCCAGGTAGCTTCGTGAAAATCGTTAAGCCCCTGCATGGTTTGCATTGTGCCGTCAATTTCCATCATGTTATCCTTAAGCTTGCCACCTTTGCAAATGTTACCCCCGCCATAATAAAAATAGGCCTGACCGTCATCGTCCACAAAAACACAAGGATCAATCAATGATTCCAACCCCGCAATATATCCCTGCGATTTAAACCCACTTGCCGGGCTCTTGCTGGTGGCTACCCCAATTTTCCAGGTATTGCCCCAATCAGTGCCGCTTGGATGCGGGAAATAGAAATAGTAAGTGCCGTTTTTATAAGCACAGTCGGGCGCCCACATAAAACCTCCTTCCGGACGGCCCCAGTCAACATCGCTGGCACGCAGTATTTCGCCTTCATCTTTCCAGGTTACCATGTCATCGGTAGAGTAAACATGGTATTTGTCCATCAAATCGCAGCCACGGGGCGGATCAATATCATGCGACGGGTATACATATAAGCGCCCATCGGCCCAAACGTGCGCCGATGGATCTGCGGTATATATCTGTGAAACAAAAGGGTTTTTACGCCCATCGCCGTTAGCATCTTCTATAACTGGCGGCGGAGTATTTTTGGCAGCGGCGCCTTTTTTTGAGCAGCCTGCTGTTGCAATAACCAAAGCAGCTAACAGCGTTATATTAATTATGCGTTTGTTCATGAGCAGGGGTTTGTGTTTGGCTTAGATTTAATTAATTGTTTTTATAAAACCGCTTGGCACAACCTTTTGAATGGAACCATCAGCATTATAGTAAAGTTTATCAAAACAGATGGATCTTAGCCAATCCTGGTTTGACAATGAACTATTATGATAAAACGCATACCACTGCCCTTTATACTGTACTATCGAACCATGATTGGTATAACTGTCGGTAGGATCCATATAGATGCCTTTATAGGTCCATGGACCTAAAGGACTGCTGCTTGTGGCATAGCGCATTTGGTTATGCTTGCCATTAACATCGTGATTGTCTGAATATGACAGGTAATAAACGCCGTTCCGTTTGTGTACCCAGCTTGCTTCGTGAAAATCTTCCAGGCCTTCCATTTTCTTCATTTCACCATCTATCTCCACCATATTATCCTTCAGCTTGCCGCCTTTGCAGGTGCCGCCGCCGCCATAATAAAAGTAAGCCTGTCCGTCATCATCAACAAATACACAAGGGTCAATTAATGATTCCAATCCCTTGATGTATCCCTGCGATTTAAAACCGCTTGCGGGGCTTTTGCTGGTGGCAATGCCTATTTTCCAGGTGCTGTTCCATGCGGTTCCGCTTGGGTGCGGGAAGTAAAAGTAATAGGTGCCATTTTTATAGGCACAATCAGGCGCCCACATAAAACCACCTTCCGGCCTTCCCCATTCAACCTGGCTTGCGCGTAATATTTCGCCTTCATCCTTCCAGTGCACCATGTCATCGGTTGAATATACGTGGTATTGGTCCATTAGGTCGCAGCCGCGCGGAGGAGCAACATCATGCGATGGATATACATACAAGCGGCCATCTTTCCAAACGTGTGCAGATGGATCAGCAGTGTAGATATCCCTCACAAAAGGATTTCCAACCGGTGCATTTGGCGCCGTTTTATCCTGGGCAAAACATGCAGACGCAGTTAGAATACTAAGGCAGGTTACTCTTAACAAATTATATATGTTCATTATTTAGCTGTTTGTTTAAAACGGCGGAGAGACGTGCTCTCCGCCATTTTTTTTGAAAATTTATAGGATTAAGGACCAAAATTATTTCGCAACAACTTTGATGTCATCAATACCATAACTTTGATCTGATGTTGTATTGGCTGCGGTCCAGAAGAATATCTTTATATAATTCATAGCTGTTAAATCCGGCCCTCCATCGCCTGACGCGTATGAGTCGCTAAAATTAAGTTTGAGCAAGTTCCAGCCATTTTTTAAATTCGGGATAATTCCAGCCAGACCCCACCCAATTCGTTTATTGTCCGGATCGGCGGCGCTGCTAAACTGTATTTGACCATCCAATTTCAGCAACGAAACATCCGGAGTATACCACCAGAGCTGCAATTGTCCTGTAGCCATAGTTTCGGTGGTATTAACCGGTGCGGGCAGTGTTTTAATAAACTGCATAAAGTTTTGGCCGGTTACAATTGTTCCCTGTATATAGCCTTTTCCTTCTTTTGGCGCGGTTGTTACTAAAACCGGATCGCCGCCTGCTACCTGCCAGCCGTCAACTTTATCGCAATTATCAATCTCCACGGGCGGTGGCGGCGGCAACGCTGCAACCCTGATATCATCGATACCAAAATTTTGGTCTGTTGCTGCATTGGCTGCTGTCCAGAAGAAAATTTTCACATAATTCATAGCCGTTAAATCAGGGCCTCCATCTCCGGATAAATATCCGTCAGTGAATTTTAGCTCCAGGTGGTTCCAGCCATTTTTTAAGGTCGGGATAATTCCGGCCAGGCCCCAACCAATTCGTTTATTATCCGCATCGGCGGCGCTGCTAAATTGTATCTGTCCATCTAATTTTAACAGCGAAACATCCTGAACATAAAACCAAAGTTTCAATTCGCCGTTGCTTAACGTCACTTTTGTATTAACGGGCGCTGGCAGCGTTTTGATAAACTGCATAAAATTTTGCCCGGTTTTAATTGTACCCTGGATATAGCCTTTTCCTTCTTTTGGGAGGGTTGTTACTAAAACAGGGTCTCCGCCTGCTACCTGCCAGCCGTCAACTTTATCACAATTATCAATTACCACAGAAGTATCAATTACCACCGGAGTTGTATCCACGGGCGGCGGCTTCAGCAGCGATGTATCCCGCGAGGTGTAATGTTCTTTTTGACAACCGGCTATTATAAGGCCTATTATAAGGATGGCGCATGCCATCGTAGTTTTAATGAATTTCATTTCCTTTTATTTTTAGATTAAATTATTTAGGAACATCTATCTCTACTATATTCGAGAAATTGGAACTGTTGTAACTATCGCTTAAACGGACCCCAACACGCACAAAAAATGTACGCCCCGGGATAAGGTTAGGAACCGTTAAGGTCATCGATTTATCGGCAGGAGTCATATCAATAAACTCTTTATTGATTGTTACCGCGTTTACGTCCGAAAAGTCTCTGATAGAAGCTC
>JABDBM010000128.1:0-5088 GCA_013288685.1 Bacteroidota bacterium
CCAGGGTTGAGTTTGTGACCCTTGAACAGGAAAAGGAAAGAAACAATTTCCCCGAAGTATACGATAAAGAAAGTTCTATTGGTTTGGGGTACCGCGTTCCATTGGTTATCGCCTCACCATGGAGCAAAGGCGGTTGGGTAAACTCCGAAGTTTTTGATCATACGTCTACCCTACAGTTTTTGGAGAAATTTTTAAGTGCCAAAACCGGAAAAACTGTAAAAGAACCAAACATCAGCGACTGGAGGCGCACCGTTTGCGGCGATTTAACATCGGCCTTCAGGCCATATAATGGCGAAACTATACCTGCCCCCGAGTTTTTACCAAGGAACGAATTTGTAGAAAGCATTCACAAAGCACAGTTTAAAAAACTGCCTGACGATTACAAATTACTTAGCGCTGATGAAATTGCGTTGATTAATAAAACGCCTTACACTTCGCCATATATGCCCAAGCAGGAACCAGGCATAAAACCATCATGCGCCTTGCCCTATCAGTTGTATGCCGATGGACAGTTAAGCGCCGACAAAAAGTCGTTCGAAATAAAGTTCACGGCCGCTAATGAAATTTTTGGCAAATCGGCCTTGGGGTCGCCATTTAACGTCTATGCGCCTGGCAAGTATCTGCACGAGAGAGATGGTAAACAGGAAATGGATAATGTACGCACCTGGGCCTATACTGCCGTTGCTGGCGACGCCTTAACCGACAGCTGG
The DNA here is from genome assembly GCA_013288685.1 of Bacteroidota bacterium. GTDB lineage: Bacteria > Bacteroidota > Bacteroidia > Sphingobacteriales > Sphingobacteriaceae > Mucilaginibacter. The sequence goes on from JABDBM010000128.1 coordinate 711, forward strand.
CCGCTAAACGAGTTCGAAAACGATAACTATCACCTCCGGGTTTACGGCCCTAACGGGTTTTACCGCGAATTTAAAGGCAGCACCGCCGACCCGAATGTGGCTGTAGTTTGCGAGTACCAGCGCAATATCTCCGGCGGAAAAAATCTGTCAGGAAATATTGAATTAAAGTTGCATAATTTAAGCGGCGATGCTCATACTGTCGAGGTAATTGATCATGCTTATAAAACCAATAATCATAAAAAGGTATTAACCGCGGGTGCTAAATCAATCGTTGTGTTAAACCTGACTAATAGTTTTGGATGGTATGATTTTAGTGTGAAAGTAAGTGGCAGCAGCACTTTTGAGAAGCGATGTGCGGGCCGCGTGGAAACCGGCAAAGCTGGGTTTAGTGATCCGCAGATGGGGAATGTGTAAAAACGCGCTGCCAACAGCGGATACTGAAAAAACCCTTCAGGCTTAAAGTATTATAAAGAGGCTGTATCATAATGGTGTGACCCCAAAAGTTAGACAAAAACTTTTGGGGTTTACTTCATAATTGATCAGCCTCTTTTCTTTTGAATTCGCTCGATTGAAAATAATTAACATCGAATATTTCTTTAAATATTCATTAACTTGCACTGAACGTGAAGCTGCATTAACCAATTGTGCAGCATATTCCTTTTTGAAATTTCCTTTGATTTAAAGCGAAACGGTTAAACAAACTGCAGGAAGCCTATGAAAAAAGTATCCGCCAATTATTGGACTACTTATAAAAACTACGTTGCTGCTGTAACCCATGTTACCCCTATAACCGGAAGTACAAATATTGTATATTTAAAGGACGCACTTTTTGCCAGTTTTATAACCTATTTGTTACCTGTTTGTTTAATTGCGCTAATTCCCGGTGTTTATATGGGAATAACAAGTGGGTTTTTATTTATAGCAGTTTTCGACATGTTGTCGGCAATAGCAATTGCCACAGTCGCGCTAAACAAGCACATCAACTTATTATTCCGGAAGGTTTTTGTGCTGTCTGTTTTATATTGCCTCGCTGTCGTCCTTTTAGTAGCATTAGGTTCCTTTGGGCCGGGTACCATTTACCTTTTAGCGCTCAGCATATTAGTAGCCTTAATTTTACCGCACAATTTTACATTTTGGCCCGTTATTATTAACGCTCTAATCTGTTGCTTTTGCGGATTTATTATCGCTTTTAAGTTATTCAGTTCACCTCTAATTACGGAGTACACGCTGGGTGTCTGGATTGCGGTGTCGTCCAACCTTATTGTACTGAGTTGGGTTACTATAGTAATTGCCAGCAATACCATTAAAACATTGGAAGAAACGCTTGCCACTGAGTATCAGCTAAGGCTTGATCTGGAGGAGGTTGACGCCGAAATAATGCTGAGGAATGAATTGTTAAAAGAATCAGAAGTTCATTATAAAAGCCTTTTCGTACTGAGCCCCACGCCGATGTGGATTTTTGAAAATAAAAACTTAAAATTTTTACAAGTTAATGAATCGGCTATCAGGGAATACGGATATACCTACGAGGAATTCATGTCGATGACGATGGCAGATATAAAATTAGAAAAAGACATGGGCGAACTTTTGGGGTTACTGCAAAAAAACAGCAAAACAGGTATACCTATGTCAAACATAACCACTCACCGGCGCAAAAACCAGGAAACTTTTTATGTGGATGCAATATTTAACACGTTTTTGTACAAGGGTGCGGAAGCTACTTTAGTTATAATGCGGGATATGACGAACCAGATAAATTTCACAAAGGCAATTGAAAAAAACAACAGTAAATTAAAAGAAATTGCCTGGATACAATCGCATGTTGTGAGGGCGCCCCTTGCCCGTATCATGGGGCTTATTGATCTAATTTTGATTAATTCGCACCAAAAACCCGATACTGACACCTTAACTTACCTCGACCAATCCGCAAAAGAGTTCGATGAAATAATCAAAGCAATAACCGCCAAAACCGAGCAATCATAAACTGTTGCAGTGTACCTTTGTTGTTAACCCAATTTATTTGTTCAGTTGGCCACTTGCCGTCTTCCGGTTACAAATCCTTCGAATTCCAATAGATAACAAACAGCAATTATTGAAATACGTCTTCAATAATTCTGACAGGCCCCAGCAAGCCCGATGGCGATAATTTTGAATGTTCGTCGAAATAATTCCAGGTGGTAAAACAATACCTGCCTTTTGAAGGCCGTGGCTCGTTCTTCAGGAACCAATCGGGAAATTCTTTGAGGTACTTCCCGCTGTTATATAGGTACATATTAGGCAGCCATTTCATATCGGCGGGTTCCTGTTCGTCGCCGATAAGCCGGTTGGCCCAAACGTTGGTTACCTCTATCCGCACTTCGTTAGCAGCTTTTAATATGGAGGAAGGTATCCCAATTTTCCAGGGTGCCGTCCACACAACACCTGCTTCCTTATTGTTTACAAAAACCCTGGCAATACTGTTAACGGTGCCGAGGTCCAGGTAAACTACACGGTTAAGAATGCCAAGGTCTGCAGCCGGTATGTTGAAAGAGTTTGAATAAACTACAGTTCCGCTATAATACTTAATGCCTTTGTCATCATTTGCAGTCCAATCGCTTAATGCATCAAATTTTAGGGGCAATGGCGGACCGCCCCATAGCGGATCGAACTTAACCATCCACGGCCCGTCAAGAGCAACAACAGGTTTAACCGTCGCGAAATTCTGTTTAGGTATATGCTCAAGCTTAATAATACTCTTGCGAAAAACAATAAAAAAGCTCTGGGCGTCTTCGAATTTTAGCTTGATAGTAGTCTTGCCATCCTTTCCGGTAAATTCTTCCAGGTTACGCATGCTGCCGGTAACAGGGTCCCATAACTCGGGCTGCATTCCCGTAACATTAAAGGTACATATTGCCTCGCCGGGATAATGGGAGGTATTTGCCACAAAATAAATGTCGGTGCCATTATCTTTTCGATGGATGCTTTTAACCACCATATTCATATTACCCAGGCGCAGCCCAAAATCATCGAGCGTGCTTGGTACATAATGCCCCCATTGCAGCATTGCTTCGCAACGCCGCAAGTAATAAACAAATGCTTTTGCCGGTTTCCACCAGGTTTGGGTACGGTCAAAATGCGTTCCCCATTGGCCCATAGAAGCGCCGGGCAGGTATTTATCGCCCCAGGGCTGCTGTACAAAACGGTGGATGATGATCTTGTTGACGCCCGAACAAAAGGCTTCGTCGCCAACGGGCTTCAAAAATGCGGGGGTCTCGCTCCATTTGCTGTCGGCTGGCTGCCCGGTAAAAGCCTCGGCCGCCAATATATTTTGATTCGCTTTCCGCAGGCCCGCTATCACACCATCCAGTTCATACGGCGCAAAAGTGCCGTCATGTGTCCAAAATTCACCCATAACGTTTGATACCAACGGCAAAACTTCATCCACTCTCCATGGGCCACCGTAGGCTTCGCTTAAAAACTTCAGGTTAGCATCTTTTAATTTTTTGGCGATGGTGGCGAAATAAACATCGTGATAAAGATCCTGTACCGTGGTGTAAAAGTCCTGCCTGAACCGGTCTGATTGTTCCCTGCCTTCAATTGTGCGGCCGGCAAATACTGCCAGGTACGGCAATATATCGTATCCCCTGCGACTGGCGAATTCATCCCGCATCTTCGGTGTCCAGGTGGCATCGTTTTCCTCGTAGCTATCAAAATAAATATGATCTACGGTTTTGCCCATTAAATCGCCGAGGTGGCTTTTCATTTCACCAATAACATGGTTTAGATGAAATTCTACGGCTTCCCTGCTCATCTTATCACACTCAAAACCTGATGCCTGCCACTGCGCAGGCTGGCCTTTTTCGCCAAGCAGGGTGTGACCAAACCTGTAGATCACCCAATCGCCCGGAGGCGGGCTCCAGCTTAATTTTCCATCGGCTGTCATTAAAGACGTCAAATCGACAATATTTTTTTTGGATACTGTGTCCTTTTCGGGCATTGCTATTACAGCAATATCCTTATAATAGGTTTTGCGCTCCGGTATTTCCGGCAGCTCTATCTTTCCGTTCTTAGGGTTGTATGACGGGAAACGCGCATTGGCATGCGGGTCCACTTTCGGCCTGATTAGCTCTATGTCGTGTTTTCTGCCGTCGCCGCTGACCTTTGTCTGCGACCAGCACAACTGCTGCATTGATAGTTCCGGTGTTATCCAGGTGCCACCACTGGTTGCGTAACCGGCACCGTTAAACAGGCCCATCGTCATGCCCAATCTTTTTGATTCTTCCGCGGCATGCCTGATCAGTTTCCACCAGGGTTCCGTCCAGGCGATAACTTCGGGAGTCGGGTCTTTATCAATCGGTGCCCCCCCAGGGGTTGGTTATATCTGCGAGGCTTATAGTAG
>JABDBM010000128.1:5098-12684 GCA_013288685.1 Bacteroidota bacterium
TCTTCCTTTAAGGCTTCCAGGTCTTTTGTTATGCCGGTTTTGCTAACATTAGCGCCCATCCACATCCATAAAACACCGGGCTTGGCCGATTCCGGAGGGTTTAAAAACAACTGTTCCACGCCCGCCGGAGCTATTTTAGGGGCTGACTTTTTTAGGGGTTGCGCTGCTGAAAGTGATCCGATACAAATTAAAAATAGCGACAGGGGTAAACGTGTTTTTAATAACATCTTGGTGATTTAGTTACGCTTATGCATATTTAATGATTTAAATAGATAAATAACAGCAACCAGAGTAAATAAATAAAAAATCGCACGCTGCGCAAAAAAAACGCCCCACTCAAACCGAGCGGGGCGTTTTCATATCCAAAAACGTAAATTAATTATTCGCCTTTTTCAGCATTCTCTTCGTTTTGCGCTGGCGCTTCTGCAACAGGAGCCTCATCAACCACTACTGCTTCTTCGGCAACCGGGGCAGCTGCTACCGGAGCTTTTGCTTTACCTGCACCACCACGACGACGTGTTGATTTTTTCTCGGCTTTAGCTACATCGCTACCGTAAACGGTGTTGTAGTCAACCAGCTCAATCATGGCCATTTCGGCGTTATCGCCTAAACGGTTTTCCATTTTGATGATACGGGTGTAACCACCTGGGCGGGTAGCAATTTTCTCAGCAATTTCGCGGAACAGGATAGTTACTGCGTCTTTGTCTTGCAAATAGCTAAATACTGTACGGCGTGAGTGCGTAGTATCGTTTTTTGATTTTGTTAAAAGGGGTTCAACATATATGCGTAAAGCTTTTGCTTTTGCTAATGTTGTGGTGATACGCTTGTGTAAGATAAGCGATGTTGCCATGTTACCTAACATCGCCTTGCGGTGACTGTTGGTACGGCCTAAGTGGTTTACTTTTTTTCCGTGTCTCATTGTTTTTTTGTTTGTGGCACGTGCATACCGTTGGGCGGCAATTTCTTGTCAAGCCCGCGGAATTATGCCGCTGTCAATATTAGAGATTAGAGGTTGGCGATTAGAGATTAGTTAACGTCTTCCTCAAACTCTGTTGCTTATAAAATAAATTAGCGATTAGGTTTCAGAACTAATCTCTGACCTCTAATCGCTAATCTCTTTTTTATTCTTCGTCTAACTTAAATTTCGACAGGTTCATACCAAAAGATAATCCTTTTGATTTAACCAGGTCCTGAATTTCAGTTAATGATTTTTTACCAAAGTTCCTGAACTTTAACATATCAGCAACATCATACGATACTAAATCGGCCAAGCTGCGGATATCGGCAGCTTTAAGGCAGTTTAGGGCACGTACCGAAAGGTCAAGGTCAACCAGTTCAGTTTTCAGGATTTTACGCATGTGTAAAATTTCCTCGTCAACTTCTTTGGTTTCTTCTTTAGCCTGTGCTTCAAGCATCATGTTCTCATCGCTGAACAGCATAAAGTGCTGGATCAATATCTTCGCAGCTTCTTTAAGTGCGTCTTCAGGATGTATTGAGCCATCGGTAGTAATATCCAAAACTAATTTTTCATAGTCGGTTTTTTGTTCTACACGATAATTCTCAATGGTATATTTAACGTTTTTGATTGGTGTGTAAATCGAGTCGATTGCTATCACACCAACATTTGCGTCAGGGTTTTTATTTTCTTCGCTTGCTACGTAGCCACGGCCTTTGTTTACTGTAAGCTCAATCTCAAGCGTTACAGCAGTATCCATGTTACAAATAACCAAATCAGGGTTTAACACGCTGAAGTTGTTCGAAAACTTAGTGATATCGCCGGCCCTAAAAGCATCCTGGCCGTTAATGATCACAAATATCTTTTCACTGTCGCCAGATTCACCTGTTTTTTTAAACCTAACTTGTTTTAGGTTCAGTATAATCTCGGTTACGTCTTCAACAACACCTTTGATGGTCGAAAACTCATGCATCACTCCCGAGAAACGAACAGAAGTGATCGCATAACCTTCAAGTGATGAAAGTAAGATACGACGGAGAGCATTACCAATGGTTACACCGAAGCCTGGTTCTAACGGACGAAACTCAAACGTGCCATCAAAATCAGTCGATTTCTGCATGATAACCTTGTCTGGTTTTTGAAATGCTAAAATTGCCATTTATATCCTTTGTTTATTGTTTACTTATTTATAGATTTGAGGGGTAGAGTCCTGCAACTTCTATCTTATTTATTTTGATTTCTATGAAACTGAAATATGAGATTTGAAGTATATCTCAAATCTCATATCCAAATTATCATATCTTATTTAGAGTACAACTCGACGATAAGGTTTTCCTTGATATTTTCAGGGATCTCGTCGCGGTTTGGATAGTTAAGGAATTTGCCTGTTAAATTGGCAGCATCCCACTCCAGCCAGCTGTGTTTGTTGATCCTTCTTCCGGCAACTGAATGCGTAATAGCTTCCAGCGATTTTGATTTCTCGCGTACAGCAACTACGTCACCAGCTCTTAATGTATACGAAGCAATATTTACTACTTCGCCATTTACGGTAATGTGTTTGTGGCCCACCAATTGGCGTGCACCTGAACGGGTTGGAGCAATACCTAAACGGTATACTGCATTATCCAAGCGAGCTTCTAAAAATTTCAGCAAGTTTTCGCCGGTGATACCTTCTTTTGCAGAAGCACGGTGAAATAAGTTTTCGAACTGACGCTCCAATACACCGTAAGTGTATTTAACTTTCTGTTTTTCCATCAGCTGGGTTGAATACTCACTTTGCTTTCCTCTTCTTTTGGAAGCACCGTGCATTCCCGGCGGATAATTTTTTCTTTCTAACGCTTTATCCGGACCGAAGATCGGTTCGCGGAAACGGCGGGCAATTTTGGATTTTGGACCTGTATATCTAGCCATTATTTGTTGCTTTTAAAGTATCGTACAGCCTAAAGCTGTAGAATCTTAGCTTTAAAAAATCTGTTAATTAAACTCTTCTTCTTTTTGATGGACGACAACCGTTGTGCGGAAGCGGTGTAATATCTTTTATGGTAGTTACCTCAATACCAGCAGTTTGCAGGGTACGGATAGCCGACTCGCGACCAGCGCCCGGGCCTTTAACAAACACTTCAACCTTACGTAAACCTAAATCATAAGCAACTTTACCGCAATCGGCAGCAGCCTGACCGGCAGCGTAAGGAGTGTTCTTTTTTGAACCTTTAAAACCCATTTTACCGGCAGATGACCATGAAACAGCCTGGCCGGTTTTGTTGGTTAAGGTAATGATGATATTGTTAAAGGTTGCATTGATGTGTGCTTCGCCTATTGGCTCAACAATAACAATGCGTTTTTTGGTAACTTTTTTAGCTTTAGCCATTTTTTTAATTATTGAGTTAGTGAATTACTGAATTACTGAATAATTCGGACCCATTAACTGTTTTTATAATTTACTATTCCTAAAGGCCATTAAACATTAACTAATCTCTGTTCTCTAACCTCTAATCACTTATTATTTAGTAGCTTTTTTCTTGTTAGCAACTGTTTTACGTTTACCTTTACGGGTACGTGAGTTGTTTTTAGTGCGTTGGCCACGTAATGGTAAACCTTTACGATGACGGGTACCGCGGTAGCAACCTATATCCATTAAACGTTTAATGTTCAGTTGAACTTCAGAACGCAGCGAACCTTCAACCTTTATCTGGTCGTTAATAATACCGCGGATGGCGTTCAATTGCTCATCATTCCAGTCTTGCACCTTAGTATTGAAATCAATACCTGCTTCAGTCAAAATTCTTTGAGCTGTCGAGCGGCCAATCCCGAAGATGTAAGTAAGCCCTATCTCACCCCTTTTATTTTTTGGTAAATCAATACCTGATATCCTTGCCATATTTTATATTTATTGTTGAATTAACCCTGGCGTTGTTTAAATTTCGGGTTCTTTTTGTTTATAACATAAAGTTTCCCGTTACGGCGGATGATTTTGCAATCAACACTGCGCTTTTTAATGGATGCTCTAACTTTCATCTCTTTAGTTTATTTATATCTATAAGTTATTCTACCTTTTGTTAAATCGTACGGGCTCATTTCCAGCTTTACCCGGTCGCCAGGTAAAATTTTGATGTAGTGCATGCGCATTTTGCCAGAAATATGAGCAATAATCTCGTGACCATTTTCAAGTTCAACCCTGAACATTGCATTTGACAATGCCTCCCGAATCGTACCGTCTTGCTCAATCGAAGATTGTTTAGCCATATTTTATTGATTATTACTTAATTATCCACCCCAAAACCGGGATGCAAAATTAATAAAAATATTTTAATTTTTATTCTTTTCTTTTAAAACATTATCTACGTATGAAAAAGTAGATAAAATGTCCGGTTGCCCTTTTCTGATGGCCACCGTATGCTCATAATGAGCTGATGGTTTGCCATCAACGGTTGATACGGTCCATCCATCGTCCCAAAACTTAACGCGGGCTTTACCAGCATTAATCATCGGTTCAATGGCTATTACCATCCCCTCTTCCAATTTCACACCCGATCCGCGCTTGCCGTAGTTAGGTACTTCGGGTTTCTCGTGCAGCTCAAGGCCAACACCATGCCCTACCAGTTCCTTTACAACACCATAACCGTGCCGCTCGGCATGTTCCTGCACTGCATAACCTATATCGCCTATGCGCATCCCTGCAACGGCCTTCTTAACACCTAAGTCAAGACATTCCATCGTAACACGCATCAGCTTCCTGGCAGTATCGCTAACCTCGCCAATAGCAAAGGTGTAAGCCGAATCGCCAATATATTTATTTAGCACTACTCCACAATCCACCGATACCACGTCGCCTTCAACTAACTCCCGGTGCCCGGGGAAGCCGTGTACAACCTGGTCATTAAGCGATATGCACAATGAATAGGGGAAACCATGATAATTTAAAAATGCCGGAACTCCACCATTATCACGGATAAAAGTTTCGGCAAGTTTATTTAAGTCAATAGTTTTAACACCGGGGCCAATCACCTTAGCAATTTCCCCAAGTGTTTTGGAAACAAGTAAAGAACTTTCTCTTATGAGTTCTATCTCCTCGACAGACTTATAATGAATCTTTGACATTGTTAATAATTAGATGACAGGCTCACCGGCTCCACCCGAAGGCACAGCTGTACGCCCTTTAATTCTTCCGGTTTTCATCAGGCCATCGTAATGACGCATCAACAAATGGCTTTCAATTTGTTGCAAAGTATCCAAAACTACACCAACCAGAATGATTAACGAGGTACCGCCAAAGAACCGTGCAAAACCGCTGGATACATTTACCAAAGCAGCCAATGCCGGGAAAATAGCTATGATAGCCAGGAAAATAGACCCGGGCAATGTAATTCTTGAAATCACACCATCAATAAAGTCGGCAGTGGTTTTTCCTGGTTTAATACCTGGAATAAATCCGCCGTTCTTTTTCATATCCTCAGCCATTTGGTTTGGATTAACCGTAATTGCTGTATAGAAATACGTGAACAGAATGATCAATATTGCAAACGTAATGTTATGTCCCCACGACTTGTAATCAGATAACGACATTAATATCGGGTTCGACGCTGCTTTCGGGAAAAATTGTGCGACTGTTGCCGGTATAAACATTAAGGCTTGTGCAAATATAATCGGCATTACACCGGCTGCATTTACCTTTAACGGGATATATTGACGCACACCACCGTATTGTTTGTTACCAACTATACGTTTTGCATACTGAACGGCAATTTTGCGGGTACCCTGAACAATCAGGATTGTAAACATCACTACGCCAATAAGCAACGCAATTTCAACTACGAAAGCTACCGGACCACCAACGCCTGCAATACGCGATTTAAACTCACTGGTGATCGCACCTGGTAAAGCTGAAATGATACCCACCATGATGATTAAAGAAATACCGTTGCCGATACCCTTGTCAGTGATTTTCTCGCCCAACCACATTACAAACATGGTACCCGAAGTTAATACCGCCATATTTAATACGGTAAAATATGGGTTAGCGATTAACATTTGCTCGGGTGTAATCTGCGATTTTAAATAGCCGATTGCCTGTAAAGCAGTTATACCAATGGTTAGGTAACGGGTCCACTGATTAAGCTTATTACGACCGCTTTCACCTTCTTTTTGTAATTTAGCGAAATACGGTATTGCAATACCAAATAATTGCACCACGATTGAAGCTGAAATATAAGGCATTACACCCAATGCAAAAATAGAGGCATGCGAAAACGCGCCTCCTGCAAACATATTCAACAAACCCGCAATACCTTCGGCCTGTTTATTATTCAGCGATGCAGGATTAACACCGGGCAATACCACGAATGTACCTACACGATAGATTAAAAGAAATAAGAGTGTGTTTGTTATACGCACTCTTAAATCCTCGATTTTCCAAATATTGGATAATGTGGTGAAAAATTTCTTCATCGAAAATTATAGCTTAACTATGGTACCACCTGCTGCTTCAATTGCTTTTTGAGCTGTTGCAGTAAATGCATGTGCCTTAACTTCTAATTTGGCTTTCAGTTCGCCACGGCCCAGTATTTTAACCAGGTCATTTCTTGAAACTAAACCGTGTTCTTTCAGCGTATCAAAATCAACCGAAGTTAATGTATATTTTTCAGTTAATGCTTGTAACACATCAAGGTTTACACCAGTGTATTCTGTACGGTTAGGGTTTTTAAAGCCAACCTTAGGCACACGGCGCTGTAATGGCATCTGGCCACCTTCGAAACCAACTTTTGTGCTGGTACCCGAACGTGAACCCGCGCCTTTGTGACCACGGGTTGATGTTCCGCCACGGCCCGAACCGGTACCACGGCCAATTCTTTTTCTATTTTTAGTAGAACCTTCTGCAGGTTTTAAATTACTTAAATTCATGATATTAAATATTTTCTACCGCTACCAGGTGGTTAACTTTTCTAACCATACCGATAATAGCTGCAGTAGCTTCAACTTCCACGCTTTGGTTAATTTTCCTTAAGCCCAGTGCTTCCACTGTTCTTTTTTGGCGCTCACTCCTATCGATCACGCTCTTAATCTGGGTTATTTTGATTTTTGCCATGACAGATTATCCGTTAAATACTTTACCGATACTTACGCCGCGGTGCTGTGCTACAGTATAAGCATCGCGCAGTTGCGATAATGCCGATACGGTTGCTTTAACCACGTTGTGAGGGTTTGATGATCCTTTTGATTTTGCCAATACGTTGTGAATACCTGCTGATTCTAACACAGCACGCATTGCACCACCAGCAATAACACCGGTACCATTTGCAGCAGGTTTGATGAAAACAAAACCGCCGCTGAATTTACCTATTTGCTCGTGAGGTACAGTACCGTTAATGATTGGTACTTTTACCAGGTTCTTTTTTGCATCATCGATACCTTTAGCAATTGCTTCGGTAACCTCTTTTGCTTTACCTAAACCGTAACCAACTACACCGTTCTCATCGCCTACCACCACAATGGCGCTAAAGCTAAATGTACGGCCACCTTTGGTTACTTTGGCAACACGCTGTATGCTCACCAGGCGATCTTTTAATTCGATCTCGCTGGTTTTTACTCTTTTTATGTTGATTGTTGACATTTCTCTTTTCGATTAAAAGTTTAA
>JABDBM010000129.1 GCA_013288685.1 Bacteroidota bacterium
GGCTATTGCTGATGGCTACAAACGTTTGCTGAAACCATCAATGGAAACCGAAGTGCGCCTGATTACCAAAAAACAAGCGGATGAAGAAGCTATCCGCGTTTTTGCCGAGAATGCACGCCAGCTTTTATTAAGTGCACCGCTGGGCCAAAAACGGACCATGGCTATTGACCCGGGTTTCCGCACAGGCTGTAAGGTGGTTTGTTTGGATGAACAGGGCAAACTGCTGGAATATACTGCCATTTTCCCGCACACAGGCCCCGGCCAGGCAAGGGAAGCTGAGAAAACTACCAGACATCTTTTTGAAAAATATAATATTGAAGCCATTGCCATAGGCAACGGAACGGCAGGCCGCGAAACGGAAGTTTTTGTGCGTAACCTCAACCTGCCAAACGTAGCCATTGTAATGGTGAATGAAAGCGGGGCATCTATTTATTCGGCCTCGGATGTAGCGAGAGAGGAATTTCCTGATCAAGATGTTACCGTGCGCGGCGCCGTATCTATAGGCCGCCGCTTGATGGACCCGCTTGCGGAGCTGGTGAAAATTGACCCGAAATCTATCGGCGTAGGCCAGTATCAGCACGATGTAGATCAGAACAAACTGCAAACATCATTGGATGATACCGTAATGAGTTGCGTAAATGCCGTTGGCGTGGAGCTGAATACCGCATCCAAGCAAATATTGGCTTATGTATCAGGCCTTGGTCCAACGCTGGCACAAAACATTGTGGATTACCGCGACCAAAACGGCGCCTTTAAACGCCGCGACCAATTAAAGAAAGTAGCCCGTTTGGGCGATAAGGCATTTGAACAGGCAGCAGGCTTTTTGCGCATTCACAACGCCGAAAACCCGCTGGATACCAGCGCCGTTCACCCCGAGCGCTATGCGCTGGTTGAACAAATGGCAAAGGACCTGAAATGTTCAATTAAAGAACTGATGGGCGATGATAAACTGCGCAAAAGCATCCCGTTATTAAAATATACATCAGACACGGTAGGCCTGCCCACCCTGAACGATATTATGGCCGAATTGGCCAAACCCGGCCGCGACCCTCGTGAGCAGTTTGAAGCCTTTAGCTTTACCGATGGTGTAAACGCTATAGGTGACCTGAAAGTGGGCATGAAACTGCCGGGCATCGTAACCAACATTACCAACTTCGGCGCCTTTGTAGATATCGGCGTCCATCAGGATGGGTTGGTACATTTAAGCCAGATAACCAACCGTTTTATTAAGGACGCTAACGAGGTACTGAAAGTTCATCAAAAAGTGGAAGTAACGGTAACTGATGTGGATATTAACCGTAAGCGCATTGCCCTATCCATGAAAGAAAATGAACCGAAACCGGCAGAAGGCGCCAGGAGAGAGCCATCAAACCAAAATAACAACCGGCCGGGGCAGCAAAAACCATTTGTAAAGAAAAGAGAAGAGCCGGAAACGGATATAGCCATTAAGCTGGCCGCGCTGAAAGATAAGTTTAGGTAGAGTCGCAGGAAAAGGCTGGTATTGCCAGGCAAAAAAGGATCATTGCCGTTGGCTTTAGCCAGCGGACTTTATATAAGATGGGCGAGGCTTTAGCCAAAATAGTTGCCATAAAGTGGTTAGGCCTATTCGCTATTTCGGCTAAAGCCTCGTTTGTTTGCCAAGAGTGCCCGTTGGCTAAAGCCAACGGAAAGGTAAAGGATTCGCAATTTTGAAAAAGCGCGTGATAAAAACTAAAGTTGCAAGACCTGTAAATAAGCGCCAATTGGCCATTGTAAACGCTTTGGTGAAAAAGCCAAAAAGCGATTTCAAGAAAGGCAGAAATATTTATAACTCTGAATTTTTATTGAAAGCAGCAAAAGCTGAAGAACAAATAAAGGCGGGAAGATATCCGACGATTACGCCGATAGAAATAATCGCATCAATTCAACAGGTTGTAAATCGCTCATAGTCACATCCGATCAGTTTCAGGTGAATTGTGTTGTAGGGACGCAATATATTGTGTCCCTACAACACATTGTAGCAAGTAAAATTTTATTCCAAAGTGATCTGCCTCCTTATGCTTTCTTCTAACGAGATAAACGTTTCGGTACGCTGAATGCCCTTTACACCTTGTATCTGTTCATTCAATACTTCGCGCAAATGAGTGGTATCATGGCATACAATTTTAGCAAAAATGCTATAGCTGCCGGTGGTATAATGTAGCTCAACTATCTCCTTTACGGTTTTTAACTGTTTAACGGCCTCGTTGTACTGCGAGCCCTTTTCCAGAAATATTCCCAGGAAAGCGGTAATATCATACCCTAATTTCTGCGGATCGACTTCTAAGCTGGCGCCTTTTATTACACCCATCTCTTCCAACTTTTTCATCCGCACGTGTATAGTTCCGCCGGAAACGATCAACTCTTTGGCTATCTCCGTGTAAGGAGTGGTCGCATTTTTCATTAATATTGATAAAATCTGTATGTCGAGATTATCAATTTCTAAATTTTGAGCTTTTCTGTGGGACATAAATTCGGAATATTTTATTTATATACAAGAATAATTAAAATCTGATAAAAATACAAATATTTTGTTGAAATATTTGCAACAAATACAAAGGTCTGTTAGATTTGTATCAAGCAAATGACAAAAGCTTAGCGTTCTTTTAAATACAAAAACATTGTTGGGTGGTGAAATTTTAGGCAGACACACCTCCTTGTCCCGGTGGCGGAGATTATGGAAAACCCGAAGCGGGCTAACCACTCTGTGAAGGTTCGAATCCTTCCCCAACAGCTTTTTTAAGTTTGTAGATGAGTACGGACTTAAGAATAACAAAAATGTAGGATGGTGAAATTTTTGGCAGACACACCTCCTTGTCGCGGTGGCGAAGATCATGGGAAACTCTTAGCAATAAGAATAACCACTTCGTGAAGGTTCGACTCCTTCTCCTACAGCTCTTCTCATAATTTAGGTTTATAATTGGTTAGCAAAGGCCCCTGCCCATCAGGGGCTTTGCTTGTTTTAAGCGGTTTTTTTCCCTGCGAGGGAATGAAGAGGTTTAATCTTAGAAACAAGTCGTTTTTTATGGTACCGTTAAGTGTGTAATATTGGTGGAAAAATAGAAAAAGGATAGCGTGCCATAAGTACAACATATTAGCCAGATGCCGATGCGGTATTTTATGCCATGCTACCCATATTTGGTGCCGATGGGGCCGCTGTTTTATACTTAATTGTGATAGAGAAGCCTTGTAAAGCGTGTTTTATTCAAAACGCTTATTATAAAGTTCCAAAGCCTTTTTATTATGCTTTGCGGCCCTTGCAAAGTTAAATAGGGTACTGAAAATAAACCCCGTGGCAATTGCAGTAAACACGTACGCACCCGTATTGCTGTGTTGCTGATAATTAAAACCGGTGGTGCCATTAACTAAAGCAGGGGTAGCACCGGCGTATTTGTTGTTGTTTTTAAACTCAATAAAAGCACCAACACCCGATGCGGTAAAACCAGCCAGAGAGAGATAACTCCAGGTAATGTTATTTTTTAATAGATGAAATTCCTGAGCCGATGGCGCATAACTAAGCAACCTGAGTTTTACGTCTTCAGGCGATTGTAGTTTACCACCAATTGTATAAACATAGCCGGTGTGCGCGCCATCTGTAATAGGAATTATTTTGATAACGCTGTCCGGCTGCGCTTTTTTAGCTTCTTGCGCATAGGTGAAACGGGCTGCTAACAGGATTAGCGGCAACATTAATAAATGCTTTTTCATTGTCTTTTTTTAATGGTTGAAATTATGTGCGGTTTATTAATTTGACCTGTTATAATAGTTAAGGTTTACGCCTGTAGTACGCCGAATTAGTAAAAAGGCCGTTACTCTTTAAGCAAAAAAAGTCCTGGCTGCATAACAACCAGGACTTTCACTTGGGATAACCGATAGTTAAACGTTCACGACATTTTAACCATTTTAACTTTTACCCTACAGAATCTTTATTCCAATACTCAACGCCCAAAGATTTTGACGCTGTCCATAATTCTGGTCAATATCGGTCAAATCGCCTTCGTAACGTAAATCGGCCGATACAGCGCCTATATCAACACCAAAACCTGCCTGGTAGCCCAGGGTACTGCTTTTGTAATGCCCAAAATCGGCATAAGCGGCATTCACATTGGCCGAAAAATTATTACTGTTGTTTAATACCGAGGTATAAATTGGTCCGGCCATTACCCTGAAATTCAAATCTTTTGAACCAAACTTTGCACCCAGCAATACCGGTACGTTTAGGTTGGTAAACCGCACATGTGCGCTGTACGAATTGTCGTTCGAATCAAAATGACCGCCTGTGCTGCTTAAGTATAACTCCGGTTGCACATAAAAACCGTTACCGATGCGTGCAAATAAGCCGGCCTGGTAACCGGCGACGCTCGAATTTTTAAAATTATCCGAATTAACTGTCGAATAATTGACCCCACCCTTGATTCCTAATGAAAATTGTGCCTTTGCGCTAATAGTTACAGCGATTAATAATGTGGCACTTAAAATAATTTTTCTCATGATAGTTTGTGTTTTACGTATGAAACGCCTGTGTTACTAATAAATTACATTACCTTAACAATCCCCCTGCCAACTTTTTAATAATATGCAACTTGTATTTTTATATTTTTGCTGAAAATAAATTAACAATGGCCGAAATAAGTATTACCAATAAAGATTGGGAACGCGTAAAAATTAAAATTCAACGGAAGTACAACCATTTAACGGATGAACAGTTAAAGTATACCGAAGGACAAGAAGACAGTTTGATTAGCAAATTGATGGAACTGGTAAAACGCGACAGAAACTATGTACTATTTACCCTGAAAAAGGCGTTAGTGAATATCGACAATAACCGCCTGTAAATGTGCAGCGCCGGCTTTTTTTTGTAGCTTTATATTTTAAATAGATTAATAGGATGAACAAGGGCAAAGTGGTGTTTAATAAATATAAAAAGCTGGCACTTTTTGCCGGTATTGGTGTGCTGGCACTAACAGCGCTTGGGTTTAACGACGACCTGTTTCAGATTGCCAAAAACCTGGATGTTTTTTCGTCGGTTTACAAGGAAGTGAACATTAACTATGTTGATGATATCAATTCGGCCAAGATGATAAAAACCGGCGTTGATGCCATGCTCGACCAATTAGACCCTTATACCGAGTTTGTTCCCGAATCGGAAATTGAAGATTATAAGCTACACTATGTAAGTACACAATACGGCGGCATTGGCGCCAGTATTTTTGTGCGCGATAATAAAGTATACGTTTCGGAAGTATTTGCCGGCTTCCCCGCACAAAAAGGTGATATACGCCCCGGCGACCAGCTGCTTAAAATTAACGACATCGCCCTTGATGGTAAGGATAACGACCAGGTAGGCCTGTTGCTTAAAGGCTCAAAAGGCGCATCCATAAAGCTGCTGGTAAAACGGGATGGCCCGGGTCAGCCTTTTGAAAAGAACCTGGTACGTGACGAGATTAAACAACCCAACGTATCGTACTATGGCATGGTTGATGGTAATATGGGCTATATTAAGCTCGATAAATTCCTGGAAAACTCGGCCCAGGAGGTTACTGATGCCCTGGTAGCCGTAAAAAAGAATAACCCAAGCGGAATAATTTTAGATCTGCGCTCAAACGGGGGCGGTATTTTGCAGGAAGCTGTAAAAATTGTGAACCTGTTTGTTGCCAAAGATGTTGAAGTGGTATCGCAAAAAGGGAAAATAAAAGATAAAAATTTTACTTATAACACGGTAAGTGCGCCGTTGGAGCCTAATTTACCCCTGGTAGTATTGGTTAATAACCACTCGGCTTCGGCGTCCGAAATTGTGGCCGGTTCTTTACAGGATTTGGATCGTGCTATTGTAATTGGTCAGCGCAGCTATGGTAAGGGTTTGGTGCAGCAAACATTTAACCTGCCTTATAACAGTTTGGTTAAAATTACCATTGCCAAATATTATGTGCCATCGGGCCGTTGTATACAAGAGATTGATTACACCCACCGCCGCGATGATGGCAGCGTTGTAAAAGTTGCCGACTCGTTGATTCATGAATTTAAAACCAAAAATGGCCGTTCGGTTTATGATGGCAGCGGCATTTACCCGGATATTTTTGTAAAACCCGATCATTTTGCCAATGTTACCCAGGCGCTGGTAGGCAAACTGCTTATATTTGACTATGCTACGCGGTATCGAGATACGCATCCGGCACCGGCCGACATACGCACGTTTAGCCTATCGGATGCGGACTATGCAGATTTTGTAAAATATCTGGCCGATAAAAACTACACCTATAATACAGGAACGGAGAAATTATTAGCCAGCTTAAAAACGGAGGCCACCAAAGAAAAAGCATTTGCCGAAATACAAACGGAATACGATGCCTTGAAGGATAAAATGGCAGCCAGCAAAAAGAACGATCTTCAACTGCATAAAGACGAAATAAAACAGGTTTTAGGTAACGAAATTGCATCACGCTATTTCTACGAAAGGGGCCGCTACGAAACCAATTTTAAATACGACAGGGAACTTGCCCAAGCAATAAAAGTGATGCAGGACAAAGAGCAGGTAGCATCAGTCCTTAAAGGCGAAGGCACTTATAAAGTGATTGGCAAACCGGTTTTGGCAGCTATAGGCGTCAAAAAGGGTGATAAGGATGAGGATCAATAGGGCAGTTTAAGTTGCTATTTCACGGTTTCCAGTATCCGTCTTCTTATCCGCGAAAGCGAAACCGGCGTTATCCCTAAAAAGTGCGCTATATAATGCTGGGGCATGCGCTGTAAAATATCTTTGCCGGTGCTTAGCAAATCAAGGTAGCGTTCTTCGGGTGTTTTGGTAATGAAGGATGTCATGCGGTCTTCATAGCAGATGAGGTAATATTCGCCCACCAGCCGGCCAAAGCGCTCCATTTTGTAGGCGAGCATGGGGTTATTCAACATCAGCTGCATGTTTGTATGGCTGATGGTAATCAGCTCCGTATCTTCCAGGGCTTGTATATAGCCATAACATGGCTGCTGGGTTAAATAGCTTTTGTACGAACTTACAAACTCATGTTCAAAACTAAAATAACCGGTAATTTCCTCCCCATCCTTAATATGGTAATAGCGCACCGAACCGCTGGCAATAAAACCAAATTCTTTACAAACTGCGCCCGGCTCAATAAAGTATTTTTTCTTTTTTATTTTGCGGAAATCGAGATGGGGTATAAGAACTATCCATTCGGCCTCGTTAAACTCAACGTATTTTTTTATCTGCTCCCTGAAAATGTTTAGCGCAGCCGTTGTTTCCATCTACTCATTTTTAGGTATAAATATATTAAATATGCACACCAAAAAACAAACCATGACTAATAAAAACCCGGTCTAATAAAAACAGGGCGGCAAACACCACACTGGCAATACCGTTGGTAGTCATAAAAGCAAAGTTTACCCGGCTTAAATCATTTGGTTTTACCAGCAGGTGCTGATAAATAAGCATAGAACAAAAGAAAACGATGCCTAAATAATAGAGTATTCCCACATGGGTAAAAAATATGGGCATCATTACAAACCCGGCTGAAAGCACGTGTAAGAAAGTTGATAAACGTAACGCGTTCACTTTCCCCAGCCAGGCAGGGATAGAGTGCAGATTTTCGTTGCGATCAAAATCCTCGTCCTGCAAAGCGTAAATAATATCAAAGCCGCTAACCCAGCATAAAACCGCGAAAGAGAAGAATAAAGGAATAACATTAAACTCGCCGGTTACCGACAAATATGCCCCAATTGGCGCTAACGATAAACCCAAACCCAATACCATGTGGCAAAGCGCCGTAAACCGTTTGGTTGCGCTGTAGCCTAATACCACCAGTAAAGCTATAGGCGACAGGTAAAAGCAAAGCGTATTGATAAACCAGGTAGTTGCGATAAACAACAGGCAATTAATAATAGTAAAAGTTAATGCTGATGCAGCGCTAATGCGCCCGGATGGAATGTCGCGTTGTTTGGTACGCGGGTTTTTTGAATCGATATCCCTATCCAAATAGCGGTTAAATGCCATTGCGGAGTTACGAGCAAATACCATACACAAAACCATCATCACCAGCTTGGGCCATTCAAAACGGTGACTGGTGGTGCTTACCGCCAAAAAAAAGCCGATGAAGGCAAACGGCATGGCAAAAATGGTATGCGAGAACGTAACTAAGGAGAGATATTTTTTCATTTCGGCCGCTAATTTAGCGTTTAATGGTGGTTGTTTAAAACGATAGGCGCATTTTCAAATTGTGCATGAATAAAAAGGATTTGTCATCCTGAGCGCAGCGGAGGATCTTCTGAACCATGCCATAGCACACCTGTAAAGTTCACTATACATGTCGGAGAAGGTCCTTCGCTGCGCTTAGGACGGCAAAGCTGATATTATTTAGCCGGCCATTTTGCCCGTTCATATTGCGACGGCCATTTCGTTTCGTAACCCAGCTCATGTGCGGCACGTAGCGGGAAATAAGGATCGCGCAATAACTCGCGGGCCATAATTACCATATCAGCCTGACCTGTTTGTATAATAGCGTCGGCTTGTGCTGCTTCGGTTATTAAACCAACGGCTCCTGTAAGTATATCTGCTTCTCTTTTTACTTTTTCGGCAAACTCAACCTGGTAGCCGGGTTTTAAAGGAATTTTAACGTTAGGGATATTACCGCCCGATGAGCAATCAACCAAATCAACACCTTTCTCTTTCAATATTTTCGACAATGCCACAGAGTCATCGGCCGACCAGCCGCCCTCTGTCCACTCGCTTGCCGATAAACGTACAAATAGCGGGTTTTGCACAGGCCAAACCTCTTGTACACAAGCAACAACTTCCAGCAAAAAGCGGATACGGTTTTCAAACGGACCGCCATATTCGTCGGTGCGGTGGTTGCTGAACGGCGATAGAAATTCGTTGATTAAATAGCCATGAGCGCCATGAATTTCAATTACTTTGAAACCCGCTGCTAAGGACCGCAAGGCTGCGGCCTTAAAATCGGCCTTTACTTTTTCAATATCAGCTTTATCCAGCTCCAGCGGCGCTTCTTCGGTCTCAGCAAATGGTATCGGGCTTGGGGCCACAGTCTTCCACCCATTTGGCGAATGCGATAATATCTGCGCTCCGCCGTCCCATGGCTTTTGGTGACTGGCCTTACGCCCGGCATGGGCCAATTGAACGCCCGCAACCGAGCCATGCAGGTGAATAAAATTGGTGATCTCTTTTAGTTTTGCAATGTGTTCGTCTTTGTATATACCCAAATCACCATACGATATACGGCCCTCGGGCGATACGGCGGTGGCCTCTGTAATTACCAAAGCGGCCCCGCCAATGGCGCGGCTACCTAAATGTACCAGGTGCCAATCGTTAGCAAAACCGTTCTCGCTGCTATATTCGCACATGGGCGATACCACAATGCGATTTTTAAATTCAATACTTTTTATTTTTAAAGGGGAAAACAGATTTGGCATAGCTTTATATTTTACACTGCAAATATGTGAAGTAGCAGTTTAGCTTATAACATGCCACTGTAATTTTTGTGTGGGTGAAGGGAGTCAGAAAAGTCGGAAAAGTCAGTAAAGCAGCTGCAAAGAAGTCGGTCGTTGATGTTCATCCATCCTCTTCTTCTTTCGGACTTTTCCAACTTCCGGACTTTCCGGACTCCTCCCATCAGAACGTCGCGCTCACGCCAGTGGTAAATAAAAAATAATTACCGTTTTGGCCCGAGTTATAAGGCTGTATTAAATAGGGCGTAAAGCTTATCTGCCAGGTTTTAATGGCATAAGTTATCTGTATGGAACCGCTTAACGCCAGCAAGTTGTACCGTTTTATCTGTGTTTCGGTTTGCGGGGTTGGCTGCCCTAAAATGGTATTTAGCGCCGAAGTGGTGGTGTCATTCGGCTGCGTAAATGATTGGGTGCCGCTGTATAGGGTTATAGTGGGGGTTATCTTTAAACCATCTTTGGTGGTTTTGCTGGTTCTTATTAACTGTATTTCTTTAGATAGCTCCACATCGTTTACAATATCATGCTGCCCCTGTTTGCCAAACCGGTAGCCACCAGCAATAGTCAATTTAGCTATGTCATTGGGGTTAAAGTGCAATTGCCCGTCAATAGTGGCATTGAATGAAGAGAGTATGATCGGACTATCATTTGTAATAAAATACTTGGTAGCCGAAATAGCGCCGCCATATTCCTTTTTTGCATCGAACGAAAAAACATAACCGGGTGTGATGCTGAAGCCTTCGGCATGGCTGGCACTGCCGGTTAAGTCAAAGTAGCCTATGCCGCATAAAAAAAAGCCATGACGGGATATGAACGTTAGCGTGGGCAATAAAACCGGCACACTGCCCGGATCGCGCCGACCGGCATAAGTTAAACTCGACAGATATTGCAAGCCTGCATTTATAAATATTTCTTTTACCGGCTGTTTTTTTACGGTGGTATCGGCAGGGAGTTTTTGTGCATTTGCGTTAAATGCTATCGCAGTAAAAAGCGCAAAAATTATAATAAGTTTAGGATTAAACATGGTTGATGATTTAATGAATTGTTCCAAAAATCAGAAAGGCCATTACGGCCTTTCTGATCTGTTATATCTTAATAATTACTGTTTAGCTGCCGAAGCACTGGTTGATGATTTGTCGGACGCACTCAGGCTGGCTTGTCTTTTACCGGCTTTTACACTGGTTGATGATGATAAAGAATTTGCCGAGTTTGCGCTGATTTTTTTAGAAGAAGCAGTTGCTTTAGTACTTCCGTTGATTGAAGTGCTGCTGTTTGCGCTTACTTTTTTGCTGCTGATACTTTTACGGGTTTTGCTTACCGCCATAGCAGTTGAACTTTCGGTGGCATTCTTTTTTGCGTTTACAGATGCCGAAGCTTTTGATGCATCGCTGGCTGTAGCGGAAATTGCCTTGCTTCCGGTTGCTTTAGCCGATGATGTAGTGGCCATAGCATTTCCTTTAAGCGTTGAAGCACCGGTTACAGCAACTCCGTTTTTGCTTAACGAAACACTACCCTTTGAAGCGGTTGAACTGTTTACATCGCTGTTGCCTTTAGCAGCCGATGCATTGGTTACTGCCATTCCGCTAACATCGGCGCCTGTTTTTGAAACGGCTGCGTTTGACGAAATGGTTGAACTTACGCTACCTGTTACCGCATTTGTAGCCTGGTTTTGAACTGCAGTTTGAGTTTGTGCTGCAACGTTAGTGGTGGCTTGTGTAGCAACACTTGCTGCCTGGTTTTGTGCTGCCTGCACCGCCGCCTGCGATTGATTGGCGGCCTGTGTTGCTACGTTGGTTGCAGTATTTGCTGCTTGTGTTGCCACATTTGTTGCGGCGTTGGTAGCCTGGCTAATCACTTTTTGGGTTGTAGCATTTGTAACCGCAGGAATAGTAGTTTGTGTTACAATTTTAGTGGCTGTTTGACCGCCAATATTCAGCTGTGCCATACTTGTTTCAGCCGCTAATACCATAGCTGCAAAAACTAATGTTTTCATTGCGTTTTTCATAGTTGTTAATAAATAGTTAAAAAAATAAATTCATTATACAATCCTTGCTGTAGGGTGTATAGTATTGCAGGAAATACAAACGGTATGCCACGAGGACTAAAATTGCTAACGGGCTTAGTTTTAAATGAATTCCGTGTGTCGGATTGAAGGAAAATTGAATGGTTTTCTATACATTTTATGGATTATTGAGCCGACGGGGGTACAAATAACAAGGAAAAACAGCCGTGTTAAAAAGTATAATTTTGTCCCTTTATCCCGGCTTCAACCGGCACCTGCGTTTTCTCAAACAAGTCGTAGCCTGGTTTCATTGTTTTCCAAAACGGCATGTTAGGGTTGGCGGCATAGGTTTGCATCCGCTTGCTATCCATCCGGAAAGGAAATATATCAACATTTATTTTTTTCTGACCGCCTTCAAAGGCTTTATAGACTAAAGTATAAATATCTTCGATGCCGGAGTCTGTCATGGCGTAACAGCCAATTGATGCACAGTTGCCGTGTATCATAATAGCATCACCTGTATAGCCTTTTAACACTTCAAGTTTATTTGGATAGCCCACATTGATGGCCAGGTAATAATGGCTTACCGGCTGCAGTTGTTTGGGTTCGATGGTGTAAAATCCCTCCGGGCTTTTGTTATCGCCGCTACGGGTTTTGGTACCCAGCCCGCCCGAGAAATAACAGATGTTATAGGGTTTGAAAAATTGATACCTGGCACCCGATTTAACCCAGATCTCCAAATCGTTTTCTTCTTTGAAAATCCGGATATAAATGGCCGAATTGGGTCTGAAGCCCTTATCGGCGAGCTCCTTTTGCAGTCGTGGCCAAACTTTTTCGCGCACTTATTTGGCGAGTTTGCTGTCGGGTAAATTGGGCTTGGATGGGATAAGTAATAGAGGCAGCAGCAGGAGGCAAAGGAATTTTGGCATTGAAATATTGTTTAAGACTATCGCTTAAACGCAATTTTGTTGCATATATGATTGTTGGGTAAAGAAATATTCCCAGTTGGAAAATGCATCTTGCGGACGCTGGCCTTAAGGGTATTTCAA
>JABDBM010000130.1 GCA_013288685.1 Bacteroidota bacterium
AAATCGGGCCTGAATTTTTGGATATGCCTGATATCGCCCGCAGCAGGTTGCAGGTTTTTATAAACGGATGAGCAGCCGGCCAATACCAGCAGGCAGCTACTTAATAGCAAACAACGCATCTGGAATAGGGGTATTTAATTCTCTATTGGTAAAACGGATGATGGTGTTATCACCGGAGTTCTCGTTCATCTCAATAGTAGTTACCGAATAATCTTTCTTATCAATAATTACATCAATGCTTTTAAAAAACTCTTTTAAGGTCTTACCAACAGGCGACATTTCTATCAGGTACGAGCCTTTGCTTTCGTAGGCTTTGGTTACAAAATCAGGGTTGTTAAACACGGTTCCCTGTACGCAATCAACCGTTATTTTATTGATTTGCTGAAAAATTTTATTTGACTTTACGGCTACCTTACTTTCCTTTTGCCCGTCTTTTATATACATGTTGTCCTTGTTCAGTATCATCAGGTATTCAAATGGCTTGCTATATTCCATACGTAACAGGTTTTCCTTTTTAAACCAAAACTTTCCTTTCGATATAATTTTTTCCGACAACATGCTTAGGTTTTTCTCCTGTGTAAAATCGCTTTTTATAGTTTCTGTTTTCTTTGCAATTACAGTAAATTGCTCTTTAAATTTAGCCAAATCAGGAACCGGACTATAACCGGCAGGCTGCGCATTGGCCACAAAGCCTAAAACAATAATAAAAAGTACTAAAATTAACTTACGCATAAGCCTGCAAATTTAACATTTTATCGGGCCTTATTATTTGATACCCGTTGGTGTGAATATATTTTATAAATGCCGGTAGTATAGCCACCGTAGCATCGCTGGTATCATGAAACAAAAAAACAGCGCCGGGCCTTAATTTGCCCATCATCTTACTTAAAAGTTTCTCCTCATCTTTAATTACCGTATCCAGCGAGCGGGCATTCCAGCCCACGGGTATATAGTTGCCGTTTGTTATCGCTCGTTTTAGGTTAGGATTGGTGATGCCATAAGGTGGTCTGAACAGTTTCGGTTTTTTGCCAATTGTCTCGTTTGTCAATTCATCCATCAACTGCATATCGGACAGCATTTTTTTTGATGAGAACATATCAAACCAAAAATGATGGGTATAAGTGTGATTTCCTATCAGATGCCCTTCGTTGTACACTTGTTTTAATACATCTTCGTTGTCCGCAATCCGGTTACCGATGCAAAAAAAAGCAGCTTTAACGTCGTTGTCCTTTAACGTTTGCAAAATTTTACCAGTATTGCCCGCGACCGGGCCATCGTCAAAGCTAATTGCAACAACCTTTTCATCTGTTTTTAACGAACAGATAACCGGGATAAAAAAATTGGAATGAACAAAATAACACCCGTAAAAAAGAATGATACTATACAAAAACGGCAAAATCAGGTAAACATACCACGCAATACCAAATCTAATATCAGCGCCAATGGTTAACGCCAACAGCGCGAGAAATAGTATATTGACGTTTCTGAAATTTAACATGCCGAGAGCAAAATTAAGGAATGATAGCTGTTTTGATAATGGTTATAAATCAATACCTTTTTTATTGGCGTTGCAATGGCTGTCCCTTCATTTAATATTGCGGGAATGCTATTGGTTTTGATCATTTTCGCACCTATCCATAAAGCAAAAGCTGTTGAGGTTGGGTATTCGCCGCATAAATTTTTGTAGTTCACAGTAGGAATACTGTCAAATACAGAATGCTGCAGCGCCGAATATACGGCATCGTTTTTTTCATCACCGTTATTACCGGTAATTAACAAATCAATATCATTCTTATCAACGCCTTCGGCCGCCAAAAAGGATGTTACCTGCTCCGTTGTTTCTGTTATATCCACCGGCTTGTAAAAAGTACTGACCGCATCTATACAGGCAAGATCACCTTCCGTTGCGCTATTTGCCAGTAAAAAGAACGCTGAGCCTTCGCCGTTTATCGTTCCCTTTGATTTTGCCTCGAACAAATTAATATTTGAAACCGGCTGTCGCTTATACAAACCGAGTCTGGTTAATACGGCGTGGCTCATATCGGTTATTTCGTCCATGCCGCCAACCAGTATATTGGCGTTATTTTTTTCTGCCAACAGCATCATGCTATCCGACAACGCGTTTTCAAACGACGCACCGCCGCTTACAAAGGTATTGTTATAGCCCTTACACTTAATTAACAACGCAATTTGGGCGCCTATGGTATTATGAGTTGATTGTACAAAAGCAGTTGGCGTAATGGGATCTTCATCCTGCTCAACCATGCTGGCCAAAAAAGTACCCGTATCTTCCAGGCATCCGTAAGCAGTACCGGTAACAATGGCATCTGGATTAGCTACCCTGGCTTGCTTTAAACAGGCTACTGCGCTTACTACGCTCATTTTTATCACCCGGCTCATCCGGCGGATTACCCGGGGATCAATAACTTCGCTATAATCGGGTTCAATGCAAGTTAGTTTATTATCCTCATAGGTTACCAGTTTATCCAAAAACGAAGTACTATTGAACGTTTTTTGTGGTGATATACAAGCCGCCGATCTGATATACACTTTCATCATTACAATTTTGAAAAGATTAATGATGAACAGTTACCACCAAAACCAAAGGAATTTGATAATACGTGTTTAATTCTTGTATCAATTAAAAACTCCGTTTCAGGAATAAACGGAAATGCGGCCATCGGCGTTTGCAGGCGAAGATTGGGGTAAACAAACCCTTGTTGCGCCGCCAAAGCAGAAAATACAGCTTCAATACCCGCACTGGCGCCGAGCGTATGCCCGGTAAATGATTTGGTTGAACTCATTTTGGGATAATACGGATCGAACAACCGTTTTATAGCCATTCCCTCCGAACTATCGTTATTTAGTGTTCCCGTCCCGTGAAGATTAATGTAGCCAACATCCTGCGGCTGCAAACCGGCCATGCTTAAAGCGCCGGACATTGCTGCAAAAGGCCCATCGCCTTCAGGCGAGGTTGCCGTTTGGTGATATACATCATTGGCATTGCAATAACCGCTGACAGAACAGTATGAATCCCGTTTTAACAAGGTCGCCACGCGTGGTGATACCAACACCACGTAACCAGCGCCCTCACCAATGTTTAAGCCTTTACGGTTTTCATCAAATGGTTTACAATATTGCTCGTCCAAAATCATCAGCGTATTAAACCCATTGAGGGTGAAACGGGTAATAGCATCAGTGCCGCCGGCAATTACAGCATCCAGTATGTTATGCTTTATTAACCTTGCGCCATACATAATGGCATTTGCCGATGATGAGCATGCCGTGCTAATGGTACTGATATGATTTTTTATCCCTATCTTTTCTGCTACCAGGGCAGTGACGTTTCCGCACTCGTGATTGATGATATCGCGCAGTCTGCCCTTGCTCCTATCGGCAATAAAATCAATAACAAAATCCTCGGATTTGTCCATGCCGCCAACCGTGGTTGCCGAAACAAAACCTGTACGCAAACCCCGAATAGACGAAATACCCGAATCTTCTAATGCCTCGCGGGCCGCGACCATGCTTAACATAGCATTGCGTGGTGCGGATAGTAAAAGGCCCGACAAAGCTGCAAGTTCAGAATTATTCAGCTTAACCTCACTTGCGGGTAACAGCCCGCGGTGATTAGTTTTAAGATTTTTTATTTTGCCAATACCTGCATCACCGTTCCGCAAGGAATTAAGGCATTCGGTTACATTGTTACCTATTCCCGATATTACCCCGGCACCGGCAACAAAAACAATAGCATTCATTTTTTATGCGGTTTGAACCTGCTTCTCAGTTATATATTCGGCCATGCTTTTTATCGACCGGAATACTTTTGGCCCATCTTCGGCATTGGTAACCCGAAGCTTATATTTTTGCTTTAACAAAACGATCAGTTCCAATACATCTAAAGAATCAAGACCTAAACCGGAACCAAACAACGGCTCTTCGTCCCCAATATCCTCCGGCGTAAGATTCTTTATTTTTAACTGATCAATGATCTGTTCTTTCAGATCGAACATTAACTTATTCATGTACCTATTTATTATAAGAGAGGCACGATGCAAGAAAAAAGTATAACTTTTAACCTTTCGTTTCTTATCTCTTGCTTCTTATCCTCTTGTTTCTTCACTCTTGCTTCCTGACTCTTAGCCTCTTGTTTCTCAACCCTTGCTTCTTTCTTCACATCTCCTCGCCCGCCCAAACTTCTAATTGAATAGTTCGCGCCAACTTTTTTAATGCAATATCATGATTTTTCACAAAAGGATTATCCAAATCCCACACATACCCTGCCAAAACCGAGCAAATCATTTTTTTGTACGCCAAATTTTGAGTTTTGGCAAAAAATATGGTGTCGAGTGTTCCTTCATACCAGGCCATTACATACGAGCGGAAAGTATTTACACCCTGTAACAGTTCTTTGGTGTACTCTTCATCCCAATCTACAGCTTCGCCCTGCAGTGTACGGATAACCAAATGAGCCGCTTTTTGGCTTGAAACTGTAGCAAGGGTAACCCCTGACGAGAAAATCGGGTCCAAAAACTCGGTAACATTGCCGGTAAGCACAAAACCATCACCATAAAACTTTTCGGTAGTAGTTGACCACGACTCTAAAACCCTGGGTTCGAATACAATTTCAACATCTTTCAACCGTTCGGCCAGGTATGGCTGGGTCGAAATCAATTCGCGCCACACCTGTTCGTTAGTACCTTCATATTGACTAAAAAACTCCGGATTACCTACAAAACCAACCGACGTAACCCCGCTTGAAAATGGGATAACCCAAATCCAAACACCGGGTTGATGTACAATAATGGTAATGCGGTTTGGCTCATCATCCATGGAACGTTTTAAATCAACCGTATGGGTAAACAAAGCTCTGCGCGGCGCCAAATTTGAAGGCTTATCCAAATTAAACAACCGCGGAATTACCCGACCATAGCCGCTGCCATCAATAATAAAACGGGCTTCAATTTCGCTTTTATTAGCATTAATATCTTCAACCGTAGTTACAGAATCTGTGCCGTTAAATACAATCCCGGTCACTGTAGTTTCATAACAAACAGGCACCCCCATTTTTTCTACAGTATCGGCAAGCGTTTTATCAAATTCGGCACGAGGCACCTGCCAGGTCCATTCCCACCCGGGCGTAAATTGGTCGGCAAAATAGTAATCACAAATTTGGCCGTTTTTCACAAATTTAGCACCAAATTTTTGCTGAAAGCCTTTTTCGGTTACGGCATCAATAAAACCGGCTTCGGTAAGTGCTTCCATACAGCGCGGTAACAAACTTTCGCCAATAACAAATCGAGGAAACTTTTGCTTCTCAACAATCTTGACCTTATAACCCGCCTTATTAACAATGGAGGCAGCCACGGTGCCTGCAGGCCCTGCGCCTATTACCAAAACGTCTACTTTTTCTGAAATCATTGCTAATGTTTAGTGGTTAAATTTCTAATTTACTGTATTGGTCATCGCTAAACCAGGTCATACTTCGTCTTCCAATCCTCAAAAAACTGAGGATTAGCCAACTGTAAAACCAAATTATCTTTACTCAAAAACACCTGTAGCGTTGAGCCGGTTACAATAACTTCGCCTGTGGCTGCATTGAGCAGGCGATATTTGAAATTTATTTTAGGGGGACCACACGGTTCATAGGTTGTTTCAATAATTATCCGGTCGCCATAGCGTAAAAAACGCTTATAGTCGCACTGAATGTTTACAATTGGAACAACGTAGCCTTGTGAATAAAAATCAAGATAAGCCAGGTTGTATTTTTTGCCGAACGCCTCTCTGCCATCTTCAAAATAGCGTACATAGTGCCCGTGCCATACTATGCCCAACGAATCAACCTCACTAAACCTTACTTCCTGTTCAATAGTATGTGTTAAGTTCTTTTGCAATATATTTTTTTAAAATTCAGTTTGCTAATCCTTGATCTTTTTGCCATTTTTTAAAATTAGCGCGTATCCCTCCCAGAACAGCATACAACGGACTTGCCCAATAATTCCTCAAGCCGAAACCACCTGGCTTACCCGTGCCATACTTTGTTAACAAAACAGTTTTCGATTTCATGTCAACAAAAGTTGCCCAAACGCCCATCAACTCTTTCGATTTACTCATCCCCTCAACAAAAAAGATGAGGCCAATTCCGTCATTACCCCCGAAATCGTAATTTTTTACCAGGTCGGCTATCTTCGTTTCATTTAGCGTTTTGAAGTCCGCAGGGTTAGTGGAAAAAAACTCCTTTTCGCCCAGCGCCAGGTTTGCTTTTGCCGTTACATCGATGGCATACTTAACCGAGTCACGATGCACCGCCCCTGCAACGTCGTACTTATCTTTTTCATAAATAAAAAGATTGTTCCACTGCGGGGTATACACCAGCTTGAATTGGGTACTGCTTAAAAACCCGCTTTTGGTAGTAATTTCCTTACTGTCCGAACAAATCACCTTTGCCTGGGAATAATCAACACCCAGCCAGGTAACAGGAACTTTTTTATCAAAGATATCGGCTTTTGTTTGAGCCGATATCGTTTGAACGTTTACCACAATTAGCAGTAAAACAATAAGCGCTTTAAATTTGGCAATTATTTCCACGACCTTAAATTCATTTCCTTTAAGGCAACGAACAGCGGTTTTGCCCAGTAATTCCTAAATCCTGAACCTTGTGCTTTCGATGACACATAGTGGGTTAATAAAACCGTTTTAGTGTCCATATTTACAAAAGTTACCCATATACCTTCTTCTGTGGTACCCTTATCCATACCTTCTACAAAAAACATCATCCCCATACCTTTGTTGCCCTGAAAATCATAATTCTTAACAGCATCACTGATATTCGATTCAGTTATGGTTTTGAAATCCCCGGGGTTATTCGAGAAAAATTCTTTTTTAGTAAGTTTTTTGTTGGCATTTATGCAAACATCAATGGCATAAGCTACCGAAGAACGGTCAATTGCTTTGGCAACATTATATTTTTTTTGCTCATCAATAAACAACTGGTTCCATTGCACGGTGTACGAATCTCTGAACTCATCATTGGTTACTATACCATTGTCTGTTTTTTTAACAACCGTCCATGGGCTGTAAGTAACACTTGTGTTGGTTGGTGTACCTATATGTTTGGCGAACTGATAATCAACACCTATCCAGGTAACAGGTACGTTTTTATCAAAAACATCATCCCTTGTTTGGGCCAGTAGCGATTGAGCACTTACAGTGATTGGAACTAAGGCGATAAGCCATTTCAATTTGTTTACGGGTTTCATATTGTATTGTTTTGTGGTTTATTTTTGTATAAATATTTTCATCTCGCATTTAGCGAGTAATGCACCTCTGCATATAACGCTCCCGGCTATCATCGTTACATCAAAAACCATCTTTTCAATTACTACTCCGGTTTCAATAACATCGCCCACTTTGGGTAATGCGTAAATTTCCAGATTTTTAATAGCGCCTATATAGCCTGTTAAAACAGGCTCGCCATTTTGTTTAGCAATATATCCTACTCCTGCCGCTGCTGTTTGTGCAATATTCTCTATTAATCCGGCTTCACTAAATTCACCGTTATCAACCAATATATTTTCATCCCTTACTTTCGTGGTTGTTTGCGATCCATTTTCATCACAACTCACCAATCGGTCAACCATAATAAAGGGCGGCCTTTGCGGGATGATAGATAAAATATTTTCTTCTAATATAGTCAAATTTATTATTGCCAAAAGTTATAATAATTAAACCATTGCTCGGGATATTCTTTTACTTTATTTTCCATATCGCTAACAAAATCGTGCAATACCTGCTGTAAAAGAGCCTCTTTGTTTAAATCCGGATACTCTTTTATTTCGCTGCCGTAAAAATGATAGTGAAAAGTAGTCTCTTTTAGGGCGTATACAAATGACACCGGCACTTTAAAGCGCGACGCCAGCACAAATGGCCCGGCCGGAAACTTCGCTTCGGCCCCCAAAAACTCCGCACTTACTGTTTTGTTGCCGTCCAAAAAACGATCGGCCGGCATACAAACCAATTCATTATTTAAAAATGCGTTGCTTATTTCAAAGATATGCGACATATCATCCTTTATAATAATGAGGTTAACGCTGCTTTTGCCAATCACCGATGCCATGTATTCCTTAATGCCTTCATCTTCGCCATCAAAAGTCACAATATTGATAGTGGCGCCAATATGGTTTAATAAATGGCTTGCTATTTCCCAATTACCGATGTGCGCAGTTAACAATAAACCGCCTTTTTCCAGTGCAACTATCTTTTTCAGGTTCTCGACGCCGTCGAAATTAAAAGTAAATTTATTAGGGATGCCGGCCATGATTACCGTTTTATCGATAAGCGACTGCCCTAAAAAATTATAATTTTGATATACCTTATAAACCGACTTGATTATCCCAAAACCGTGCCGTTCGCGAAAATAGGTATAGGTGCTTTTGGTTGATTTATACGAAAACAGCAGGTAATAAAAAGTAACAAAGCGTAGTAAGATATAAGCTGGAATAACCCCTCCTATCCTTAATACGCTTACAAAAATGCGGTAACCCAACGGCTTCCCCTTCGATTTACCTTGCCAGGATGGCATTATACCAATTCTTTTGTTTTATTAATACTGGTTATTACATAATCATAAAAATCCTGAAAAGTTACAATACCTGTAAAATCTTCAGGTTTCACTTTAAACGGAAAATTACTTTCAATTACCACAACCAAATCAATATAATCCAGGCTATCCAACTCCAAAGTTTCCTTCAAATTGGCTTCCGGTGTTATTTTTTCAGCGTCTATTTCGAATTCTTCCGCTAAAAAGCTATTTATCTTTTCAATTATTTCTTCATTTTGCATATATAAAATATGGGTTTAAGTATATTTTTTAACAATTAGGGATGAGTTTGTGCCTCCAAAACCAAAGGAGTTCGACAAAAATACATTTATTTCTTTTTCAACTGAATTTTTTGCAATATTTAGTTTAGCCGAGTCTTCATCAGGGTTCTCGAAATTAATATTCGGCGCCACGAATGAGTTTTGCATCATTAGCATGGAGTAAACAATTTCGCTGGCGCCAGCCATCCAGCATTCATGACCTGTCATTGATTTGGTAGAACTAACCAATGGATTACTGTCGCCAAAAACCTCATAAATAGCCTTTGCCTCGCTTGCATCACCTGCCGGGGTCGACGTAGCGTGCGCGTTAATGTAATCAATTTCGGCGGCCTGCAATCCTGCATCTCTCATCGCCATAGCTAATGACCGCACGGGGCCCTCAACCGTTGGGTTTGATATATGTGCGCCGTTGGACGAAAATCCATAACCTACCACTTCTGCCAAAATATTTGCACCGCGTTTTTGCGCTGATTCCAAACTTTCTAAAATAACTGTTGCTGCGCCGCCGCTGGGGATAAGCCCATCGCGACCGCGATCAAATGGTCGTGATGCTTTGGTGGGATCAATTTCGTTTATCGAAAACGCCGACAGTGCATCGAAGCTTCCCATGCAAAACTGGTTAATTTCCTGAGCTCCGCCGCAAATAATGCAATCCTGCAAGCCCGTTTTTATAAAATGATAGCCCAAACCAATGGCATGCGATCCGCTGGCGCAAGCAGCGCTAATGGTGAAATTTATGCCCTTTAGTTTAAAAATAGTAGCCAGGTTCATAGTCACGGTAGAGTTCATTGTTTGGAACACCGCGCCCGAGCCTATCATCATCGTATTTTTTTTCTCGCGGATGATATCAGTAGCGTCAATAACCGCTTTTGCCGAACTGTCGTTGCCATATAATATGCCAACTTCGTGATCGTTCAAGTAATCCTGATCGATACCTGCAAGTGCTAAAGCCTCCAACGTGGCCACATAAGCATATTCGCCCTGCTCAGGCAGCATAATGCGCGAACGCCTGTCTAAAAGCTGTTTTAAATTTGGTCTTTCAACAAATCCTGTAAGGCCCGAACGGTAACCAAAATCCTTGCGTTCCTGATCAAGAATGATACCTGATTGTCCCTTATAAAGGGCTTTGCTCACCTCTTCAAGGTTTTTACCTATACATGAATATATCCCTATACCCGTTATTACAACCCTATTCATATAATGGAACGCTTATCTTTCATTTTTACTTTGAATGCGATAAAAATACAAAAGTGCTTCAAACTTCAAAATTGTATTGTGTTAATAAATTGTTTTAAAAAAGAGCAAGAAGTCTAAAGAGATGCAAGAAATCAAGATAAAAGAGTCAAGACAAAATCTTTTGATCTTCCTTTTCTTGTTTCTTGCATCTTCATTTCTTGTTTCTATTCCTTTTTCTTGATTCTTGCATCTTGATTTCTTGCTTCTATTCCGCTATGAGTAAAGTCCCCCATTAATCGACAATATCTCCCCCGTAATATAAGCAGCTTCTGCCGATGCTAAAAATCCCACGGCGTGCGCAACTTCTTCAGGTGTGCCAAATCGTTTAACCGGTATCATAGAGCGTAATTCCTTTTCGTCCAATCCTTCGGTCATATCAGTTTTAATAAATCCGGGAGCAACCGCGTTAACAGTAATCCCCCTGCGGCCGACCTCCTGCGCCAATGCTTTGGTGGCCCCAATAACACCGGCCTTGGCCGCCGAGTAATTGATTTGCCCCGGCAAGCCTTTTAATCCCGATAAGGAAACTACGTTAACAATTCGCCCGTACTTTTTTAATAACATGCTGTTTAACACCGCGCGGGTAACATAAAAAAAGCCATCCAGACTGGTTTTTATTACACTGTCCCATTGCTCATCCTTCATCCACATCATCAGCACATCGTCTTTTATACCTGCGTTGTTTACCAATACCTCTATGTATTTTTCAGTATTGCTTTCAACCCAGCCGCCCAGTATGGTAGAAATTTCTTCTTTATCGGCCACGTCAAACTTTAACAGCTCACCAGCTTATCAATAAACTTCGAGTTTTGAAAAATCTCGTTTAGTTTCTCAATCTTCTTGTCCTGGGGTATTATTTTCGAAATATCTTCTTCATACTTTACCTGCAGGGCAAAGTATGTGATAAGGGCGAATGTCCCAGCAAAAACAAGGTAAAAGATGCTGCGTTTTCTTGAAAAATAGCTGTAAATGCTAAGGAGGGCTTTTTCCATATCCTGTTTGGCTTATACCGCCGGTATCGCTTTTCTTTTAAATAATTTGAGCAATACAAATGTTATTAATCCGGCAGATAAACCGGTTATAATTGCCAGCGATATGCTGCCATATATATATTGCTCCAGGTGTTGGCTTATGGAATGGATGCTTATGTGATTGGTAAAGGCCATCTTTACGGTTTTGCTACCCATCCAAAACTCACCGGTTTTATAGCTTAAAAAAATCACTATAGGGATCATTGGAGGAAGGCTGACATGCGACGAAAGCATAACCAGCAATTTGTTGAGCCTGAAAATAGCCGCGAAAAAAAGTGCTACTATTAGCTGAAATCCCCAAATTGGCATAATACCCATACAAACCCCCAAAGCGACCGACGCTGCTTTGGTATGATCGGGCTGGTTAAGGGCAAGTATCTGCTCCATGAACATTTTTTTACTTTTTTTTTTATCAAAAAGCGTCCTGAAAAAATCGCGGGGTTTTATCCAGGCAAAGGCAATAATTACCAAAAATGTATTTAAAACGCTTACGCGGCTAAAATCCTGAAAGGGACGGAAATGCGATATCCTTGTTTCTTTTGGCTCGTAATGTACTGTTACCGGTACCGAATCAATTGCAATGCCTTTCCATGCGGCGCGTACCAATACTTCAATTTCAAATTCGTATTTTCGTGTGATGAATTTGAAATTTTTAAGCAACTGAACGGGGTACATACGAAACCCGGATTGTGTATCCGGACAATTAATACCTGTTTCAACCTTGAACCAAAAGTTGGAGAATTTATGCCCGAAGTTGCTTTTACCGGGAATAGTATCCTGATCCATATTGCGCGAACCTACAATAATAGCATTCGGTGTATCTTCAAGCTTAATGATAAAAGCAGGCAGATCAGTCGAAAAATGCTGGCCGTCCGAATCTATCGTGATGACGTAATCATAGTTTTGAGCCGCCGCATATTTAAAAGCAGTGCGCAAAGCCCAGCC
>JABDBM010000131.1:0-10082 GCA_013288685.1 Bacteroidota bacterium
AATTCGGGCCTTACCGATACATTTACTTACCAGGGCAACAGCATTTGGGTTGTTGATCCATCCAGCTTCGCCTTTAATACCGATAGCGCTGTACCTGCTACCCAAATAACTTTTGCACCAGGCCCGGGCGGGAGCGGCGACGCACCGCCATCTATATCCTGTAATTCGTTTGGTGTAAAACCGTTAGGTAGCATTACCCTAACCGGACAAGACTCGCTGCATTTACTCACCCTCACCAAATTAGCCGAAGACGGTAATGGTTACCTGCCCTACAGCGTTGCCAGCTGGCAATTTTCAACATCGCCCAAAAATGTGCCGCAAGCCTTATGGGCAACCGTCAATTCGGGTTCGGAAACACCCTCATCGGCATCAGTTCAAAATATTACCAGCGGCTTAACCTCGGCAGCCCCCGGTCCGGCAACCTTAACGGGGCCAGGTCCCTTCCCAATTTCGATTTTTGATTATACTAATGTTAAAACCCTGGGCCTGCCAATAGCTGAAGGCACAGCATCCACCATTACTCTAAGTTCCGAAGGTTCGCTGGGCATTATAGCCAATACACTCTATAATACTTTAACCGGCGCTAATCAATGCTCGCCTTTGTTTGCTGCCTTGCAACAGGTGGGTTCGCTGGCCACACAAAACGACAGCCTGCAAACCATGGCACAATCGGCCTATGATATATTCCAGGGTTCGCCTATGCTCGCGCAATCGGCCACTATTATGCCGGCTGCTGCTGCCACTGATACGGAAATTATTGTAATAGAAGAAACCATCATTGCCATCACCGAATTTATTGATGAGCCTGCAAAACACCTGCTCATTACCGAAATTTTCAATTACGAATTCGGCGCGCCGACAGCAAGCAGCCGTTTACGCCAAAGTATGCTCACCAAGAGCAGTCATCGCGAAAAAGCGCCATGGATAAAACCAACCAATGCTACCTACGGCAGCGGTTCATTTACCGTTCAGCCCGGCCAAATTTTAATTTGGGAATTAGCTTACGGAGATATAGGTGATCAGTTTAGTTATGATGGCTCACTGCCGTTAAGGATCATACTTTTTGATAAGCATATCGAACTGATTCTGGATCAGCTTATCCCGCAAGGTGATGCCGGTACGCTAATATTACCCGCCAAAGCGGCCCACCTGGTTATAAGAGGCATGGACACCACCCATGGCAATAAATTGTTGGGCTGGCATGAAAACGCCAAACTTCCGCTATTAAACCCTAAATACCTGATGGGTAAGGGTTGTTTAATTCGTCCGCAAAGTTCGCATCGTACGGGCCGCAAACAGTTTACGCATGGCAGCGGGCTTAGTTTAGGCAGCAGGCTGGTATCAAAAAACAGCTATTGCCAAAACAATGCGCTGGTATATGGCTGGATAGAAACCCTGTTCCCATCTACTGTAAAAGAGGTATTTGTTACCGGTCGTTTAACCGGCAATGGGGCTTCTGCCGCCAATTTCGATGTCCGGATAATTTATAAAAACGCTGCAGGTAAAAAGCAGGCTATCCCGGTAAGCAAACATTCTGCAGGTACCTGTGGCCATGAGTTTTGGCATAAGTTTATTATCCCGGATGGCATCGATGCGAATGACTTTAGTGTATGGGTACAGGCCACTAATAACACCAGGATTTCGGGTGTGGCCGGAACGGAGCAGGCTATGGAAACGCTATCCGAAGAAGTGTACCACGAACTTGTCTTACACGAATCTGCCCTCAATTACAAAAATATGAATGAGTTTACAAGGCTTACGCTTGATAATATTATAAACGAGTATTAAGACATGAACGATCAAAATTCAATAGCCGTCGGCGATATCCAGTTTTTGGATAACAGTGTACCCGCGCTAACCTCGGGCCAGTATTTGATTGAAGTAACACATACCATTACTGATACCAGCTACGGCATCGATACCCCGTTTGGCGCACAGCAATTGTTTTTGGTTAAAGGACCAAGGTTTGCCCTGCCGCCCGCTACCGTGCAAAGCCGTTTCCCTGTTCCTAATTCACAAAATGATTTTCACGAAAACCTGCCCTTCCTGATTTTTAACGATCAGCATTTGCCCTGGAGCCGTACTTTAAATGGTGGCAGCGCCTTACCCTATCCCCCATCGTGGCTGGCGCTAATGATATTTAAACCCGGCGAAATTATCTACACGCCCCCTGCCCTGCCTCAACAGCCTAATCCAACGCTTTCAACCATCCGGCCTATAGCCGATATATTAAACCCAACCGAAGGGAATATCATTGGCCCTGCTATTACATTAGATGATTATGAGCAAAGCCTCACCAATTTATCGGCAGTTACCATTGACGTATTAGGAACAACATTCCAAACGCTGGCCCCCCAGCTAAACGAATTACCTTACCTGGCTCATTTGCGCCAGCTCAACACCGGCGGTCAAACCATTGATGGCTTAAACGTCAACGGCTATTATTCGGTACTGGTAGGCAATCGCCTGCCCGATCCAGCGACACCCAATAAATACACTGTACACTTAGTTTCGATGGAGGGCTGGGAAAACTATTTACCGGGCGCCATAACCCCGCAAACTTTTGCACCCGGACAAGCGGCCCGCCTGATCAGCCTGGACAGCTGGACCTTTACCAACGATCCCGAAGGGGCCGACTTTTTGCAACTGGTAGAAAACCTGTCTGTAACGCCGCTTAATCTGCCGCTAAACCCGCCGCAGCAATGGAGCGCTCCGGCAGCCGTACAAACTGAAATAACATCGCGTTACAACAATGGTTATGTGGCGCTCAATTATACCACCCGGTTAGGTCAAAACAGCTTCGCCTGGTACCGGGGTCCGTTTAACCCCACCGTACCTGTATTGATTGAAAATACACTGCCCGGTTTTACCGATAACGGCGATACACCGTTAACAACAGCTGACGAGGCGATTATATACGACCAGGTAAATGGTGTTTTTGATTTATCCTATTCCATCGCATTCGAAACCGGTAAGATGCTTACGCTGGCTAACAAAACAGCATCCATGGCGATATGGAATTGGAAACGCGATGGGATGCAATTATTGCAAATCCTAAGTAACCTGTTAGCCGGTTCACAAACTGAAGAAAAAGCAACCCGGTTCTCGGCACGAAAAAACAAAACGACAAGAAGCAAAGCCATTGATTGGGATAGCATCCGCATCGATTTGCTGGATGCACAGGCCGGGCATCAAAAGTTTGTGAAATACCTGTCGGCATCTTTAGGTAAGCATTTTGTTGCCGTTGGTAAGGATATTGATTCGCCGGTGCGTATTTGCGATCCCTCTAAGCTGAGCAATTTTAATGACCCAAAAACTGCTGAAAAACACTTACCGGGGTTGTTGTCGCCGGATGAATTGGAGGAATTATCAGCTACAGGAAGAGATCCTTATGTGATGATTATTAACAAGTTGAGACGCGGCTAATGGTTAAAGAACGACGTTTTTCCCCTCTCTACTTCGTAGAGAGGGGTGGTCGAGCGAAGCGCAGACCGGGGTGAGTCAACTAAGTGAGCGAGGTCAGCGCCCGTGCGGCCTATTTACTCACCCCCGACCTTCGCTTCGCTCGGCCACCCCCTCTCTGCTGCGCAAAGAGGGGGAAGAAATCCTTCACTTAGCATTGAACAGAGGAGCCATTAAAACATAAACATCGACAAAACAAAAGATATATGAACACCCAACCAAATATCACCCAGCTAAAAAATTACCTGAACATGCCCGAAGTACAGGCGTTGTTAAAGGATATTGCCCTGCCCGAGGGCCAGGTACAGCAATGGCTCGGCCGGCTGATGCTGCTTACGGATGTACCGTTCCAAAACATTATTGCTGATACCCGTCTTATCCCAACCGAATCCCTGCGTTTTTTTTATGTAGATCCCACGTGGATCGATGCCCTGATGGATGGGGCATTAAGCGTTGGCAGCGATACCTCACTCGACCTGATGTTTACCGAAGTAATGGCGTCAGTTGTAAAAGTAGCGGGCACCGCCATTGCCGCACAAATAAGAGCAGGATTATTGGGCATTGAACCGGATAACGCCGCAGGCGTATTACCCAATCCTAACCAACTAATGTCGGGCCTGTTGTTTCGTTCATCTATCGTATCCGACTGGCCGGGGTTGCATATTGTACCCACTTATGCCGATGAAAGTATAAGCCCCGTCCCATTGAGATTCGAAAAAATTGGCGGGGATATGATCCTGATCATCTTCCCCGGCATACCCGAAAGTGTGGTGATCCAACAGCCATCGCAGGCGTTGGTATTTGGTGTGATGGACGGCAATACCGAAACTGAATTTGACATTTACCTGAGGGGGATTGGCGTTGGTGGCTTTGCTACCGGGGCCGAAATAGTGGTAAATA
The DNA here is from genome assembly GCA_013288685.1 of Bacteroidota bacterium. Lineage (GTDB taxonomy): Bacteria > Bacteroidota > Bacteroidia > Sphingobacteriales > Sphingobacteriaceae > Mucilaginibacter. The sequence continues at coordinate 4,363 of JABDBM010000131.1, forward strand.
AGGAACCTGATGCGGTTTCATTCAGCTCAACCGATACCAGTTTTTTCCGTGCAGGCGGCAATCAGGTGCTCAATGTAAATACTATTATGGGCACGCTGGCCACTCAAATGCAGGCTGCAGGTGCGTTAACGGGCAGCCTTTCACCATCGGAATTTGCGCTACAACTGGCTAAAACGCCCGAAGAAGTAACTTTCAGTAACCAAACGCTATTTAAATAATTAACATGAGCAATAATGTTCTTTGGGCAGGCCCCAGGCTGCTGGTGCCCATGACGGTTGAAGCCCTGGTAGTTACTGCCGCCAGCAACGCAACCTTGTTTTCGGTGCAGGCTTTACATCTAAGCCAGTATAAGCGCTTTGGGATTATAAGTCCGCAGCCTTTTGTTAATTCGGGGCAGCCCGCACAGGGCGTGTATTTAAACTGGGCCTTGCCAGATGGCATGACGCAGGGCATTAAAAAGCAGGGCGCCAACAACGTGGACTACCCGTTTTTGCCGAACCGCTGGATGATTGTGCGCTTTAGCGCCGATGCAAGCGTACCCCGCGCCGCCTGGATAGTGGAAAGCGATTATTGGTTTGGAAGTAATCAACCATCAGACAACAGGCTGGTAAATTCCATGTTCATCAATGCCGACGACAGCGGCAATCCGCAGATATCCATTATCGGTCAGGCTTATGATTTTGATAGCTGGACCGAAAACGGCCAAAACAGTGAACTATTCCTTAATGCCGTTGGCAACTCCGACCCGATGTTTACCGCTTACGCGGGAAATAACGCTTTCGTATTCAACTTTGTTGATCCTTATACCAATGCCAATGCCGCGGAAATGAGTTACATGGTGTGCGGCTGGTACTCCAATCCGCAATACGATCCTTTATATAATCAACCCATTCCCGGCGTTACCGGGTGGACAACCGAACAGGACTGGCTCGATTTGATGACGCAACTGCAATGGTCTGTCGGTAGCGAGGCAATTGCGGATAATATTGATTTAACCAATGCGATGCAGGCTGCAGCCAATTGGCTGGCAGCGCAGGGTATTACGCCTTTACCCGGCTTATTAGGCACGCTTTGCGCACAATCACTTTGCCACGGGCTGGTATTTGATGTACAATGGCCCGGTAATAATGTGGAACCGCCGAGCAATGTGCCCGTCTTTAACTCCACCGATAAATCCGTACCTTATGTAGCGGCGGGCAATACCTCTACCGATTGTATGGCCGCGTTTATGCAGTGGCAGCTTAACTATAATAACCCCAACCCGCACAATCCGGGTCAGGATAGTGATGTGGAATTATTACTGGAAGCATTCAATTATAAAATGTTGCCCCAGCCCGGCGCTGTAATGGATACGCCCGAATTAATGAATGCCATGCACAATGCCTGGTTCGGCAAATTGCCCGGCGGCACTATTTGGGTAGTACAAACACAACCCAATAATGATAAAGCCAAATCAACGCTTGATAGTAATCAGCAGCCAAATACAAACGCCCCTGCATCATTAACACCGCAGCAGGCCACCGCTTTGGCAAACCTAAACGCACAGCAAGCCGCTTATGACGCAGATTGCAGGCAATTGATTTCCATGCAAGTTCAGCTATATGCCGATTGGATGAAAATGAACCTGGACCCCATCGCACCAATAAAAACACAGCTGGCCGCTACATTGGCAGCAGTTAACGTACTGATAGCCCAGCTTAGCGCTGATGAAGCATTAATAAACGCAGCACATGCTGTCTTAGTGGCTGATTTAAGTACTGCTAACCTACAAGTAATTAACAAACCTGGCAACAGTTTCTATACGCCCAATGACCCTGTATTTTTAGTTAACAACGCAAAACGCAGCTACAAGCGCGGCGAAGACATTATTTACAGTAAAGACAATGACTCTCTTTTTGTACGCTTCACCGGGCAGTTTATTAAGAGCTTACAGGTAAACACCGGGACATCGGAAGTAGTTGTTAATGGCAGTGTAGTTTGCCCGCCCCTGCTGATTACCAACCAGGTGCCAAAGGAAATACCTGCTTTGCTGACAGAAGCCTATTTGCTGGACACCACTTTTGCCAACAACATTGCGCAAATTGCGATGCAGCAAACCAATCCGCCGCAAAGTATCATCAATACCATACAGCAGCAGCAAACGCTTATATGGAATGCAGCTTTGGACAGCTCACTCGACCAGCGTACATTAGAACAAATTTCAGGATTTAACCCCGGTGATCCACTGTTTCATGTACCTTCAAAAATTGGCGTTTGGCAATGGCAGCAGCCCTGGAACCCGCTTTACCTGGAATGGCAGGTGAATTTTTACCAGGCGGTTGATACGGGTTTAAGTCAGTGGGTTTTCGATGGGTCGGATTACAGTTGGGGAGGCGGAAACATCCCGGTTAACAATCAAAATCAGCAACCTCTAAAGGGCCGTTCTTTATTAACGCCGGTGCAGGCGGTAACCCTGCAATCGCAGTTACAGGATTTTTTGAATACCTATAAAGGCCAGATGCTGCCCAATGAATATATCCCCTTAAAGGATGTGCTAAATGGGGTTGGCGATTGGGATGTGCTTTCGCAGACGTTAAAAGGGTTAACCATGCAGCTAATACAATGGGATATTCAGCAGTTTGGCTATATCCCAACTACGCCGGAATATGCAGAGCCAATGGAATATGTACCCGGCAATCCCACGCAAGTGCAAGCCGTTGGACACGGAATGCCCATTGTAATGAATGGAACACCGTTTTACCCGGTACGCGCTGGTTTTGTTGAAATATTACAGCTTTGGGTAGTTGATGATTTTGGACAGGTGTATGACCTTAACCCCAGCACCAGCAGTGGTGGCGGTGTTCCTAACCCAATGCCACCTATCCCGGCTATCGGTTTTGAACCGGGCAGCTATTCGCTGAACCTGCAACTTCCGCAATATTTTCAATTACCACCAAGAGTTATACAAGGCTCGAGGCTGGATTTTAATTTCGTATCAGCCAATAACGATGCCGTTTTAAGTAACCAGGATGTGGCTACTACGCCAATATGCGGCTGGATATTACCCAACCATATTGACGATAGCGTTTCGGTATACGACAATACCGGCCAAATATTAGGCGAGTTAACCCTAATGGGCGCAACCGGGGCACAACATGCACAATGGGTGGCCGCACCGCTTATTGGTGTTTCATCAATGAAAATTGCCAATGCTCACCTGCAAAGCTTTGTGCAGGGGCTATTAGGCAATACCGGAAACGATGAGGGTTCGGCATGGAGCGGCCGCGCTTTAGCCAATTTTATGCTCACCATTGATGAAACTTTGTGGTCGGTAGACCCTTTGGGCGAGCGGGATAATCAAAATCTTTCCATATTAATTGGCCGACCTATAGCCGTTATCCGCGCATCGCTGCAACTCGAGTTGTATGGTAACCCGGCAACCGACTTAACCATTGCCAAAACCGGGCAAAATTATAACGGCAACATTGCTCAGTATTCGTTCGATACCCAAATAGGCAACATTGATTTGACCGGCGATGGCGTAATGGGTTATTTTAATGCCGATAACTACAGTCAGTTTAACTCAGTGCATTATGGCGAAGTGGTTACGCCTGCAAGCCCACCATACGTGGTCAATAGCTTTACGAAGCTGCAATTTTTGGCTGAATCGCCATCGTATATCACCTTATTGCTCGATCCCCGTGGTTCAATCCATACCAGCTCGGGCATATTGCCGGTTTTGGAAATCATCCTGCCCGATTTATATGTGGGCGACGTAATGAACAACATGCTGCTGGAATTTAAAACAGGTCCGCTGATTATGGATACCCAAACCTGGAAGGTGCCATTACCCGCCGGAGCGGGATTAAAATGGAGCTGGCTGCAACCGGCACAGGTGGAAGAAGAACTGGCCTGGACCGAAGTAACCAGCCTGGTGAACCAAACTGCCGCTGTGCAGTTACCTATCAACTCCCCCTCCATACGTGAAGGAAAACTGAAGCTAACGGGCGCATTGGGCAGTCAGCCGTCCATTTATTTTTTTGGGGTAAATAATTTTACGGTGCCCTATACCATTCCGGCCGGTATTACAGCGCAATTGAGCTGGGCGGCACAAGGGGCATCGGCTACTTTAACTATTGACAAAGGGGCTTCGGTGAGCGTCCCGCTAAACAGTGCGGGCTATGCCTTCAACGGCTCGGGTACGCAGGTGGTAACGCTGGCGGTGTTGGATGGAACCGGTGCTGTGGCGCAGACGATACCGATTACTATAATTACAGAGAGTTGAAAAAAGGGCAGCGCGGGGGTGTCTATTTATTTTAAGAAATACTAAAGTAAAAAACGACTGCGGACCCGAAGCCGAAGGGTTCAAATGTTTATAGCGAATGTAGGCCAGCAATTCGACCCCATGGGGGTCGTACAATCGGGCATATTTTTTCTATAAACATTTAATCCCTTTGGGATTGAGAAGAAATATTGACCAAGTTGTAGCTTCGGAAAACTAAGAATAAAGCATACCGCAGCTCTTGGGGGAAGCAGTCAAATATTACTATTAAAACATAAAAAGCACAATGACAGCCGATAGCACAAATTCTTTACAAGCAACCATAACCCCCGGAACGGTATATATCTCTACAAACCCCGATCAATCCAGCTACGCCAACATCGTGGTAACAATCGAAAACGCAGGTACCGATCCTTTATCGATCAACACGATAGCAATCACCCTGCCTGCTGCGCTGGCGCCTCCCCTTGCTTTAGGCAGCATTAATCCGGCTACCAGCGTACCCAACCTGTGGAGTTTCGGGCCATCTTCAGTTAATGCAGGCGAGTTTGACGCCGACTCACAGTCGGGCAACAATGTAACCATGAATCCAGCCGACACCTGGCAATTTACACTGCAAATGGTTACCTTAAATAATACGGTTGTCCCGTCTTCGGCCGATGTAACCGTAGCAGTTACCTACGGCGATGGCACATCAGCTTCAACGCCACTCAATGTTAATGTTGAATCGGCTGTAGCAAGCATAACTTCATTTAATTCGCAACCAGCCAACATCAACCCTGGCGATGCTGCACAGCTCAATTGGCAATGCGAGCTGATCAGTTATTGTATCATCAGTCCGATTGACGTCACACATCGTCCCGAATCAGGATCTGCTACGGTAAACCCATTGTCCACCACCATTTATACTTTGTATGCTTATGGAGAAGGTGTTATTTTATCGGCGCAATGGGCAGTATCGGTAAATAATCCGCAGATTATACAGTTTGGCGCCGCCGATGGGCAAACAAGTGTTGATTTAGGCAGCAATATAACGCTTACCTGGACCTGCAACGAGTTTGCTGAAAGCCTTGTTTTAACAAACGATGGCGGGGTAACTATTCCCTCAAATCTGTACACCAACGGTAACACAGCGCAAAGCGGCAGCATTGCGGTTGGCCCTTTAACCATGCCAACAACCTTTGTGCTTACCGCCTACGGTAATGATGAGCAGCATTACGACCAATGGAACCCAACTATAAATATAAACAATGTTACTGGTACCCTAACCGCAAGCCCCGACAGCGGATTATGGGAAAAAGATAAAGTCACCCTAACCTGGAATATTGAAAATGCCACAGCGGTAAATTTATCGCCAACTGTCACAAACGGCCCATCGCTACAAAACCTGTCCGGTTCGGTTGTGGTTAATCCCGCCGCCGATATAACCTATCCATTAAATGTAACCGGTTATATTAAT
>JABDBM010000131.1:10092-12032 GCA_013288685.1 Bacteroidota bacterium
CGCCGGTTTTGCTCAATACTTTTAATATTTCGCCTTCCTCAATTGATCCCGATAATGCAGTGAACTCGGCCGAATTCTCGTGGGACGCACAAGCGCAGGTGTTATCTCTTAACTACACTTCATACGACTTCGAATTTCACACCGATATCAGCATTGATACCAGCGGCTTAACATCGTACCAGTTGTATATGCTGCAGGACGGCACAACTTATACGCTGTGGGCCGGCACTGTTCAAAATCCGCAATTGCTGAGTAAACAGGTTTCGGTAAGCAGTTTAAGCGGGCCGTACTTTTTTGACCAGTTTAGCTATGATGCGGATAATAACTGGACACTCTTTAGCCCGTTAAATCCGGATAAGTTGTCCGATCTTAACCCCTCCACATCGCCCGAAGGCTATTGGGCCATAATATTTGGCGCAATTGACGGCAAGAACCCCGAACCGGCCCCACAGGTTTCGCGGGTATTGCTTAATACGACTTCTGTGTTTGATAGCCTGGTTGTGCCCAACAGCAGTTTTGTATTTTATGGTTCCCCATTTAACAGGGGTACAATTACGATATGGGGTAACGTGACACTTGGTTTTCCGCCGCCAGCTGCATTAGAAACGCCCAAATGATTGTCACTAAATTGAATCACAACAATGAAAAAAGCGATTAGCAACGATAATTCCTTACAGGTTACCATCACCCCCGGAACGGTTTATATAACCGCTAATTCTGATCATTCCAGTTACGCCAATATCGCGGTAACGCTTAAAAACAGCGGTCCGGTTGGGCTGTCAGTTAACAGCCTCGCCATAACGCTGCCTGGCGCTTTGGCACCTGCGGCTACTTTAAACAGCATCAACCAGGTTGCAAGCGCGGCAAACCTATGGAGTTTCGACCCTTCCGAAATCAACACCGGTGAATTTGATGCCACACCGGCCTCCGGTAATTACGTTACTATGAATCCCGGCGACACCTGGCTGTTTACCCTGCAAATGGTAACATTGGTCAGCGCCATCACCCAGGCTTCGGCAACCGTAACTGCGGCTGTGGTTTTTGCTGATGGTTCCACCAGCACCATACCGCATTTGGTGGATATCGCCCCAGCCGTTCAGTCTATCGTTAGCTTTCATTCAGATCAGGCGAATATTAACCCCGGCGAAGCCACAACGCTTAAATGGAATTGCGATAACATTGAGTACTGCATCATCAGCCCGGTTGATAGTAAGCACCGCCTCGCTTCAGACTCGCTGGAGGTTGCCCCTCCGGCCACTACTTTTTATACGCTTTATGCTTATGCCCCCGGCGTTATTTTATCGGCCCAGTGGACCATAGCTGTTGCTAACCCCGGCATTGTGGAATTTGGCGGCATAGGCGGGCAAACCAGCGTAAACTACGGCGAAAATGTTACCCTGGTTTGGACCTGTAACCAGTTTACCCAATCCATTGGCATTACCGATAATAAGGACGTTGATGTCCCCGGTTTAAACAGCGGCAGCAACACCCCTCAACAGGGAAGTATAAACCTGGGGCCGATAATTGAACCCACAGCCTTTACGCTTAATGCCTATGGCTATAACGTGCAAAATTTCGACCAGCAAACATCCACCATAAATATTAACGATATTACATGCACTTTTACCGCAAGTCCCGATACTGGAATATGGCAACAGGATAAAGTTACATTGACCTGGGATATTCAGAGTGTTTCATTCGTCAGTATCTCGCCGCCTTTGGTAAACGGGCCATCTTTGCAAAACTTGTCGGGTTCTGTTGAAATATATCCGGAGGGCGATGATACTTATGTATTGATCGTATCGGGTTTTGTAAAAAATGCACCTGTAACCACCAGTTATCCGGTGCCTTTAACGGTTACCCCGGTTCAACTTACAGGGTTTACTATTTCGCCGGTTCAAATTATCCCGGCTGCCGGGGTTACTAATACGGCTACATTA
>JABDBM010000132.1:0-10201 GCA_013288685.1 Bacteroidota bacterium
TGGAAATTGTGTCAATTACATTTAAAAAATAGTCAGAAAATCGGCCCTATTGCTTTTTTTTGACCCGGAGGGCCTATCGCTTTGTAGAAAATGGGTAGCATCTTTTATATAGCGGCAGAGCGGCTATCCTTTGCCCACATACATTTTTTTCGCTGCGGCTTCGACGCTGGAATGACGATTTTAACCAAAAGCTATGGATAGAAAAGATTATTCGCCAGTATATTAATTAAGGGTAGCCGTTATGCGGCAATATATTTCTATTGGCTTTTTCTACAAAGCGGCAGCCCCTCGGGGTCATTAAAAACAGATCAAAATCCATTAGTGTTAAAACACCACAATAGCATCATGATGAACTCCAAAATCACCCTTCAAGTGGGATTTTTTTAGCGCTTTAGCAAAGTTAACTTTACCAGCAGCTTCATAATTAGCCATTATATATTTATTAGTTTGGTAAAAAAATAGATACTTTGTTTATTTTGTGGCAAAAAAAGTGATAAATAGCTAAAAGTATGATATATTGGAAGCAAAATTTAACGACACATAATTTAAGATCCCAACTGCTTGGAAACCACGGAAAAAGAAATTAAGGCACTGCTGGCCAAACTACCGCAATTAAAAGCCGAAATACAAAAAGTAATAGTTGGGCAGGATGCGATATTAGACGAATTGCTGGTGGCATTTCTGGCGGGCGGCCATTGCCTGCTCGAAGGTGTCCCCGGATTGGCTAAAACGCTCATCGTAAAAACCATGGCCCAGGCCCTGCACCTCGATTTTAGAAGGATACAGTTTACACCCGACTTAATGCCCACTGATATCGTGGGTACCGAAATATTGGAAGAAGACCATGTCACCGGCAAACGTTTTTTTAAATTTAATAAAGGTCCGCTGTTCGCCAATATTATACTGGCGGATGAAATAAACCGCACACCGCCCAAAACACAATCGGCCCTTTTGGAAGCGATGCAGGAATTTGAGGTAACTTATGGCGGCCAAACCTATCCGCTGGATAAGCCGTTTTTTATCCTGGCTACCCAAAACCCCATTGAGCAAGCCGGCACCTATCCCCTGCCCGAAGCACAGCTGGATCGCTTTTTATTGCTGATAAAAATTGGCTATCCCACCGAACAGGAAGAAATTGAAGTACTGAACCGTACCACCGGCACAAAAAAAGCCGCCGTGGCAGCCGTTATCACTGCCGAAGAAATATTAAAATGCCAGGGCTTAGTACGGCAGGTAACTATTAGCGACGACCTGGTAAAATATGTAAGCAGCTTTATACGTGCCACCCGGCCCGATACCACGCCTATAAATTATATAAAAGAATGGGTACGCTGGGGTGCCGGTCCACGCGCGGGGCAGGCTTTAATATTAACCGCAAAGGCAAGGGCCTTGTTAAAAGGCCGCTATTCGGTTTTGATGGAAGATTTACACGCCATGGCTTACCCCGTTTTACGACATCGCATTTTATTAAACTTTAAAGCCGAGGCGGAGAATATTACGGCGGATAATGTGACCGCGGAACTGATAAAGGAAATTGTGAGAGAAACGGGCCTTAAATAGCTTGTAAACAGCCGTTATTGGCGTTAACCATGTTTCCGGAATAGACACCGGTAATATATTGATTATCAATGTAAACACTACTTAAAAGTACCTTAAAAATTAAACACTTCATTTTTAGATGGTTATGGAAAATTAACCTATAATTAAAAATCAAGTTGCTAATTATCAGCAATTTACATCGATTAAAATGCATGGGCGTGTGTGCGGGATAAACACCTTGAAATAGAAATAATTAAAACAAACTGTTAGCCGGAATAATGCAATTAGACCCTAAAATATTAATGACCATCAAAGATTTGCCACTACTGGCGAAAACTGTTATAGATGGCTTTATGACGGGGTATAATAAAAGCAGTATAAAAGGCCCCGGATTGGAATTTAGCCAATACCGCAGCTACCAGCCCGGCGACGACCTGCGCTGGCTCGACTGGCGCATGTACGCCCGCAGCGACCGTTACTACATTCGCGAATCGGAAACGGAAACGAGCATTTCAGTGCGCTTTTTGGTAGATGCAAGTGCGTCTATGAATCATGAAGACAGCAACGGCATAAAGAAAATTGATTATGCCCGTATGCTGGCGGCTTCATTGGCTTATCTGGCCAATTTGCATGGCGATGCCGTTGGGCTGTATGTTTTTGAAAACGGAGGCTTGTTCTCTTTAGCGTCAAAACCCGATCCCAAACATTTACAGCGGTTGTTTTACCAGCTTTCTGTGCTTGAACCGCAGGGAAAGTTTACCCAAGCAGTGCACTACAAAGAACTATTTTCGGGCCAGGCGAAAAAAGAGTTATTGGTGTTTATTACCGATATGTACCAGGAGCAAAACGAAATTTACAGTCTGTTGGACTCCCTTGCGGCCTTGCGACATGAGGTAATTGTATTCCAGCTAATGGGGCAAAACGAGTTGGATATGGATTTTAGGGGATATGCCGCACTGGAAGATTTGGAAACCGGCCAAACCATACAAATTGATGCGCAAAAAACCAAAACCGAATACAAAGAAAAACTGGACACTTATCTGGCCGGTATCCGAATGAACTTACTGGGTAAACGTATTCAGCATAAAATACTGAGCACTACCAGGCCGCTCGATGAAGCGCTGCGTAATTTTTTAACTGAAAGAAACAAAGGGTATTAATGGGATTTTCATCTTCGATATGGCTGCTTTCCATCGCCGCAATCAGCATCCCGGTATTAATACACTTATGGAACGTGCGGCCGGGTAAAACGCTTAAAGTAGGCAGCATAGCGTTAATTAAAGCATCATCGCGCAAACGCAGCCGTAGTTTTAAATTGCTGGATATTTTATTGCTTCTGTTGCGATGCCTGCTATTGGTGATGCTTGCCTTTGTTTTGGCCCTGCCTTATATAAAACAAAAAGATATCAATACGGGCAGAAGCTGGCTGTTGATCCCAAAAGAGAATTTTAAAGAGGCTTACCAAAAGTTTAAGCCAAAAGCCGATTCGCTAATAAAAGCTGGATACGAGCTGCATTATTTTAATGATGGCTTTAAAAAAGTTGTTCTTCAACAGGCCCTGGCTGATACAGCAGCGTTGGCAAATACAACACCCTATTGGGATTTGCTGCAACAAATAGACAGATCGATGCCCACTCCGCAGCGGGTTTACATAATTACACCCGGTTTATTAAACAAATTCAGCGGAGATCGACCCAATGTTTCCCTAAAACTTAACTGGCAAACGTACACACCTGCCGATTCTGTTACAATCTGGATCAAAAAAGCATGGTTTACTGCTAATAAAGATGTACACTTAGTAACAGCAGCAAGCCAACCATCTGGCGTTTTTTCTCGCTCCGAAAATTTAAGTACGGCAACTGGAAAAAATTCGGTTTATGATATTAATATTTCCGGGGGCAAGGCAGTTGTCAATTTAAAAAACGGTAAACTGGTGCCTATTGAAGTTGATACAACGTCGATAAAAATCGATGTGCTTGCCGATACAAATCCACAGGATGCCAATTACGTTGAAGCAGCATTACAAACGGCAGCTCAGTTTTCACAGCGAAATATTGAGGTTCAGCCTTACGATAAAAATTCATCAGCAAAAAAGGATTGGTTGTTTTGGCTGTCGGACAAATCACCCGGCAATGAAGTTTTCAATCATTACCAAAATATCTTGATTTATGAGGGCGGAAAAGTTATTCCAGTTAATACCTGGATGAATACAGCCAACGCAAACGGCCAAACGATACCATTATATAAGTCGATCAACCCGGGCGGCCACAACGCCCAAACCTTATGGAAGGATGGCTTTGGCGATGCTGTTTTAACATCAGAAGCGAAAGGCAACACTAAATTGTACCACTTTTATACCCATTTTAACCCGGCCTGGAATAACCTTGTTTGGGACAGCAGTTTTCCGCTGTTGATGCAACAATTAATTACGCCGTCCAACCAGTATGAAAACAGTTTGACGACAGATAATAGGGTGATTGATAATAAACAGCTGCAACCCACTATTTTAGCAGTAGATAAAGTTCGGGGTACTTATCATCTAACTACTAATCTCAGCCATTACTTTTGGCTATTACTTGTATTGCTATTTGTATTGGAAAGATGGCTGGCTCATAAAAAAACGGAAGGAGTTACTGGATGAATAGTGGGGCATTAAATAAAATAAAGCAGGTGAGGCAGCGGTATGTACTTTATCATTTGCTGGCTGATGCTTGTGTTGCAGCGACAATAACGATCGGGGCAGTATTGGTTTTAAATATACTTCTTGGTGCTTCTTTTTTTTACGCAGTACCTGTGTTTTTGATCATCTTCGGGCTGTTTATTATTAACCGCCGTTTATGGTTAATTAACGATACAGCGGTTGCCGGATTTTTAGATTCAGCGTATCCGGAGCTGGAGGAAAGCAGTAACCTTCTGTTGATGGAAGCTACAGAGTTGAATTTATTACAACAGTTGCAGCTTAACAAAGTATCTGCGGCTATAGACCAGATCCCGGTCAGTCACCAGGCTTTCACAAAACGTCTTCGGCTTGGCGCGATATTCCTTGTAAGTGTATCATTTTTGGCTTTCGCGATTATCGGGTTAAATGTACATTGGAGCAAAAGTTCAACACTATCTATACAAAATAATACTGGCAAAAATCCCGTAAAGGAAGTGATATTGCCCGAGGTCAGGTCGGTTAACGTAACCATAACGCCACCATCTTACACCCATTTGGCGAAGCAGGAGCAGGACAAATTTACCATTGAAACCGTAGAAGGCGCGACGGTGACCTGGAAACTAACTACTAATATACCCGTTAAAAAAGTGTCGTTGGTATTCAATGGCAAGGAAGTTTTTCCACTAACGAACAGTAATGACAGCCAATCGAAATGGACTGCATGGAAAACCGTCGACAGTTCGGGCTTCTACCAGGTAATCATAGATGATAAACCATCGGACCTTTACCAGGTACAAGTAACTAAAGACGCGCCACCTGTTATCCAAATTAGAACACCAAAACAATATACCTACATCGATGCCGGCGAAAAGCCACAGGTAAATATGCAAGCCTTGGTTACAGATGATTATGGCGTAAGCGATGCCATGATATACGCCACCGTTGCCAAAGGAAGTGGCGAAGCGGTTAAATTTAAGGAACAGAAAATCAGTTTTTCGACATCGTTTAATCAAACCCTGCGCAGTTACAATCTGCAAAAAACAATCGACCTTCCCGCATTGGGTTTGGAGCCGGGCGACGAACTTTATTTTTATATCCAAGCACGCGATAATCATGCTCAATTAAGCCGTACCGATGTTTACATTGTATCCATACAGGATACGGCACAATTGATGAGCATGGACGGCATCCTATCCGGCATCAACATTAAACCCGAATATTTTAGAAGCGAGCGGCAAATTATTTTAGACGCCGAGGCTTTAATAAAAGCAAAAGACACACTAAAAGAAGCTAATTTTAGGGACCGCAGCAATGACCTCGGCACCGATCAAAAACTATTGCGCCTGCGTTACGGAAAGTTTTTGGGCGAAGAAGCTGAAGGCAATATTGCCGACCCAAGATTGGAAGGCAACACCCTATCCGATCCAACGGATTTTGGCAACGGCGCTAAAATCAAAGATGAGTATACCGATAAACACGATAACGCCGAAGATGCTCAGTTTTTTGATCCCTCAGTAAAAGCCCAGCTAAAAGCTACCTTAACCGAAATGTGGAAAGCCGAACTGCAACTACGCTTATACAAACCACAGGAGGCGTTGCCTTTTGCTTATAAGGCTTTGCGTTTGTTAAAAGATTTACAACAAAAATCACGTTCCTATGTGGCGAAAACGGCGTTCAACCCGTCGCCATTAAAAATGGAAAAACGTTTAAGCGGCGATTTAGATAAAATTATGCAACCGGCAGACCATCAGGATATTAAACAACAGCACGATAATTTTTCTTTATTGAAATCGGCGGCAAGCCTTTTACAACAGCTACCGCGATTAAATAGCCTAAACAGCAATGATTACAGGATATTGCAGGCGGCTAATTTGCAAATAAATAACCAGGCTGCAGTAAAACCCGGCATTTACTTGGATGCGGCGAAAGCCATGCGTAGAATAATGGCGGGCGACAAAAAGAGCTTAATTACTGATGTCGCCACGGTCGAAACAGCTATTCAAAAAATGCTGCCGGCAGCTCAACCGGCTCCACAAGCTCAACCATCAGCTTCAGATATGGGGTTTTCCAAAGCTTATTTTTTAAAACTTAAACACACAAACCGCTGATATGTACTGGAACTACCTGGTTATACTAATTTGTGTGTTGGCATTTATTTTTTCGGTGATAAAAGAATATCGCCGCAAAAACAAGCAACGCCTATGGTTACGAGTGGTTGCGTCAATAGTCGCTATAGCCGCTTTGGCGGCGTTAACATTGCCCATCACTTATTGGAGTGAGACAAGCCGTAACGATAATGAAGCGGTTTTATTGACGGCTGGTTTTAATGCGGACAGCTTAACCAAATACAAAAACGACAGCGTTTACACTTTTAACGATACCATCAAACAGCTTTATCCCAAAGCAAAATTAATTACTGTTAGCCAGCTGAAAAATATCACCCCGACCCTATCCGCGGTACATCTGTTAGGCTATGGCCTGTCTCCGGATGAACTGAGTCAAATCAATAATGTCTCCGTCATATTTCATCCCGCGCCCGTGCCGTATGGAATTACATCAGCTAACTGGCCCGAAAAGTTAAAACAGGGACAACATTTTGTAGTGCAAGGCAAATTTAATCATACTAATGGGAACCCGGTACGACTGGTATTAAAGGAATTAAATACCACAACTGATTCAACAACGGTTGAGCACGAAGGAATAGAAAGTTTTCAACTAACCAGCCTGCCCAAAAACACTGGAAAAATAATTAATCGTTTGATTGCCATCGCCGGCAAGGATACCCTGGAAAATGAACCCCTACCATTCCTCATCGAGCCAATTATTCATATAAAAGTGCTGGTATTAACTTCATCTCCCGGGTTTGAAAGTAAGTTTTTAAAGAACTGGCTTAGCGAGCAGGGTTTCGAGGTCGCGGTGCGATCAACAATCAGTAAGGATAAAATAAGTACGCAATTTGTAAATACACCCCAGGTACCTTTAACGCAGTTATCTGCTTCAGTGCCTGATAAATTTGATGTTTTAATATCCGATCTAGCCGCGCTAATATCATTAAACCAAACTGAAAGCGCATCTCTAAAGCAGCAGGTTAGCCAAAATGGTTTGGGACTGATTATAAAGGCAGATACTGTATTTAAAACTCCGGTTCTGTTGCAAAATGATTTTTCTATCTATCAGCCTGCAGACAAAGACCAACCCCTATCCCCGCAAATTCAAAACGCAAAATTAACTGCTAAAATCCCTATTACTGGCCAGCAGTTTATTACAGATAAAGAAGATATGCAAACACTGGCCAGCGATGCTCAGCACCGGGTGCTGGCCGCGATGACTATCAGCGGTACCGGTAAAGTAGTTTGTACAACACTAAACGAAACCTACAAATGGATGCTGGCTGGTGATAAGGACGATTACTCGGCATATTGGTCGTTATTAATTGCAAAGGCTGCAAAATCTGCTCCGCAAAGCGAAAATTGGTCGGTGGTTACCCCATTTCCAACTGTTAATGCGCGTATAACCATACAATTGCAAACCGCCACGCAACCGGGCGCGATACTAATGGATAATGAACGTGCATCGCCTATACAAAATGCTTTATCGCCATTTCAATGGCAAAGTAGCTGGTGGCCATTATGGCCCGGCTGGCATATTATAAAACACACTGCTGGCTCTGTTGAAAAGCCAGTGTACGTTTATGATAAAAACGATTGGGCTGATATAAAAGCGGTTAACAAAATTATTGCCACGCAAAAATATGCTTCGGATAGCACATTATCGGGTGTAACAAAACAGATACACGGGAAAGTAAGAATTCCGGTATCAAAAGCATATTTTTATGCTTTGCTGTTGTTATGCTGTGCATTTTTATGGGCAGAAGGGAAAATGGCTCCGAAATAGAGAATATGGAGAATTTCTTTCCTGTTGCTCGTCGTCGGTAGTTATTGCTTATTTACAAGTTAAAGAAGGTATCAGGTTTGTAATGCCCCAGCGGGAGTACTTTTATGTAAAGATAAAGGCAATATATTTTTGTGCAAGGTAGAGGGTTACCCTTAAATAACCATACCGGTTGCCTTGCAATTCAGGGCAGCACGGAGTTGTTGTTCCTTTAATTGATATTTGATATTTCTACAAATAGGTACCACCTGTAGTATATAAAAATATCTACAAAAGCTAAAACAAAAACAAAACAAAAACTATAAAACCTTAGGAGGAAACACCCTTGAAACGAAGAGATTTTATTTATTTATCGGGCCTCGGCACCAGTGCATTGATGCTACCCGGATTATCCGGACTCGGCCGCCCCATCGACCCTCTACAGGCTTTGGACGGTATGGATGTTCAACTAAAAAAGCAATTGGCTGATGTAGGCTTAAACGCCGCCAAAGCCCAAGGCGCCAGTTATGCCGACGTACGCATCGGACGATACCTTAACCAATTTGTGATTACCCGCGAAAATAAGGTGCTCAACGTGGCTAATACCGAATCGTTTGGCGTAGGTATCCGTGTAATCGCCAATGGCTGCTGGGGTTTTGCCGCCACTAACGATGTAACCAAAGAAGGCATTGCGAAAACCGCCGAAAAAGCGGTGGCTGTAGCAAAAGCAAACGCCAAAATTGGCGGTGCTCCTGTTGAATTAGCGCCTCAAAAAGGATATGGCGAAGTAAGCTGGAAGACTCCTATCGAAAAAAACGCCTTCGAAGTGCCCATTAAAGAAAAAGTTGATTTACTATTAGGCGCTAACGCTATTGCCATGCAGGGTGGTGCAAACTTTGTAAACTCGCTATTATTTGCAGTAAACGAGCAAAAATACTTTGCCTCGACAGACGGCTCGTATATCGATCAGGATGTTCACCGGATCTATCCCAGCTTCAACGTTACTAAAATCGACAAAGCATCCGGTACCTTCCAAACCAGGCGTTCATTAAGCTCGCCTGTGGGCATGGGTTATGAATACCTTACGCCGCTCGACAGCGAAAAAGTAACCGGCATTACTCCGCGTTACAAAAAGCGCTACGATATTTTGGAAGATATGAAATTTGCCGCAGCGCAGGCCAACGAGAAAGTTACAGCCAAAACGGTTGACCCGGGCAAATACGATCTGGTGCTTGACCCAAGTCACTTGTGGTTAACCATCCACGAATCGGTAGGGCACCCTACCGAGCTTGACCGCGTGCTTGGCTATGAAGCCAATTTTGCCGGAACGAGCTTTTTAACTTTGGATAAATGGAAATCGGGTAACTTCAATTTTGGTAGTCCGCAGGTAAATATTGTGGGCGATAAAACCCAGGTTGGCTCGCTTGGTGGTGTGGGTTATGACGACGAGGGTGTTAAGTGTAAAAAATGGGACATCATCAAAGACGGTATCCTTGTAAATTACCAGGCCATTCGCGACCAGGCACATATTATCGGGTTAAAGGAGTCGCAAGGCTGTTGCTATGCGCAAAGCTGGCAGGATGTACAGTTTCAGCGTATGCCAAACGTTTCGCTGCAACCGGGTAAAACGCCGTTAAGTGTCGACAATATGATTAAAAATGTAGAAAAAGGAATTTATATCATTGGCGACGGTTCATTTTCCATCGACCAGCAGCGTTATAATTTTCAGTTTGGCGGTCAGCTTTTCTACGAAATAAAAGATGGAAAAATTGCAGGTATGCTAAACGATGTTGCCTACCAGGCCAATACCCGCGAGTTCTGGAATTCGTGCGCACAGGTTTGCGACGAAAGCGATTACCGCTTGGGCGGAGCTTTCAATGATGGCAAGGGCCAGCCCTCCCAATCAAGCGCAGTGTCGCACGGGTCATCAACAGCGTTATTTAAAGGAGTTAATGTTATCAACACCAAAAGAAAAATCGGGTAATTATGTCATTATTAAATAAAGACGAAGCACAGGCTTTATTAAAAAAGGTGCTTTCTTATTCAAAAGCCGACGAATGTGACGTCAGTAGTGGTTTCGTATGCAAAAAGGCCTTTGGAGTTCATCATAGCCGAAAAGCCTGTAGCATTTTC
>JABDBM010000132.1:10211-12004 GCA_013288685.1 Bacteroidota bacterium
GTTTAAACGGCCGCGAAGGCGGCAATATACGTTATGCGTTAAATGCTGTTTCAACAGCGGGCGATATCAGCATAATGAGTTTGGCGGTTACCTCTGTTTTTGGTCAAAAGGCTGGAACAACAACCATTGATGAATTTGATGATGCCGCATTGCAAAGAGTGGTAAAACGATCGGAAGAGCTGGCACAGTTTGCCCCCGCCAACCCGGAGTATATGCCCATGCTGGGTCCGCAAACTTTTGCCGAAGGCATTACCTATAATGCTGATACTGCAGCCATGACGCCGGATACCCGCGCCGAATTGGTGAGGAAAAGTTTAGAGGTTACCAAACAGGCAAATCTTACCGCGGCAGGCTTCCTGGAAAATGCTACAGGCTTTTCGGCTATGATGAACTCCAAAGGCCTTTTTGCATACGAAACCACTACTGACGTTACATTCTCGGTTACTACCCGCAACGAAGCTGGTACTGCATCGGGCTATGCTGCCCGCGGCTTTACCGATGTTAAGAAATTGGACACCTACTCGGCTACCAAAATTGCCGCAGGCAAGGCCATGACTTCGGTAAATGCCAAAGCCATTGAGCCGGGAAAATATACCGTGATATTAGAACCTGTTGCCGCAACTTACATGCTGGAAAACATGTTTCGTTTTGATGCCCGTTCGGCCGAGG
The DNA here is from genome assembly GCA_013288685.1 of Bacteroidota bacterium. GTDB lineage: Bacteria > Bacteroidota > Bacteroidia > Sphingobacteriales > Sphingobacteriaceae > Mucilaginibacter. The sequence continues at coordinate 10,881 of JABDBM010000132.1, forward strand.
AAGGTCGCAGCTTTTTGAGCAAAAAAGGAGGTGGCACCCGCTTGGGTGAGCAATTGATGGACCCTAAAGTAACCATTTACTCCGACCCATTCAACACCGAATTGCCGGCCTCAACCTGGAGCGGCGATGGCTTACCACACGAAAAAACTGTTTGGATTGATAAGGGCGTAGTAAAAAACCTCTCCTACTCGCGTTATTGGGCAGATAAAAAGGGGGTTAAGCCGTTGCCCGGCCCGTCGAATATCATTATGGAGGGTGGCGATGCTACTATCGAAGATATGATAAAAAGCACCGAGCGCGGTATATTGGTTTCGCGCCTTTGGTATATCCGGATGGTTGATCCGCAATCATTACTACTTACCGGTTTAACCCGCGATGGTTTATTTTATATTGAAAACGGACAGATCAAATTCCCGATAAAAAACTTCCGGTTTAACGAAAGCCCGGTTATCATGCTGAACAATGTGGATGCCCTGGGCAAGCCAGAAAGGAGTATCAGTGTGGAGAGCTATCGGAGTTATTTAATTCCGCCGATGAAATTGAGGGATTTTACATTCAGCTCTTTGTCAGACGCAGTATAATTCCGGTTTTATAATTAAAGAGTATTCGCATCAAAGAAAGACGCTCTTTTTTGTAAATTTTAATTTTAACGCAGAGATACAGAGAAGCGCATAGAGCACGCTGAGTTTTTAATGGTAAACGGGCAACGATTTTTTTATTAAGGCCGTTTCATTTTATTCTTTGTGCGCTCTGCGCCTTCGCTGTTTCGGTGGTTAATTCTGCCTATTCTATAAGTTAAACCCCCTAAATTTTAAAAAAAAGCATAAAGCTGCAAACATTCTGGTCGTAAATTTGTATAACATTGTAGCCAGCATTCACCTAATATTCACATTTAAGAAAATGCTTTTATTCTAATGCAAATTACAAACGGGGAGGACCTCCATAATATCGTATTAAACGCGCCTATTGGCATTTGCATATTAGATGCTGGTACGCTGATTAGTGAAATCGTTAACGATAAGTTTTTAGAAGTCGCAGGCAAACCGTATGAAGCAATTGCAGGAAAATTCTATTGGGATTCCTTTGCTGAAGCCCGTTCTTATTATGAAGACGCCCTAAACGGC
>JABDBM010000133.1:58-12003 GCA_013288685.1 Bacteroidota bacterium
ATGTTGCAAACATTAGCAAGTAAATACGGAAAACGTTCGCTTTCATAAGTTTATGTTTTTATTGATTGTTGTCTTGGTTCTTGGGTCTTTCCGTCTTGCTTCTTCTTATCCTACCCCCAATCAAAATCCACCACGTTATTATTTAATTTCCACTTTGCGGGCCGTGCGTTGGTTAACCAATCCAAAGGCTCGGCAATAGGCTGCACTTTGGCTGCTTTGGCAAAGCTTTCTTTAATTGAAGCTTTTTGTTCGGCGCCCAGTGCATCGGGCTGGGCCGATATAAAAAGCGGCGCACTGCTTTCGGTAAGTAATTGCAGCCATTGTTTATTTTTTTCCCATGGTACTTTGTTGGTAAGACCTACACAATCGCCGTCAACGGCATAAAAGGCATTGTGTTGCGGTAAGCGAAAACCAAGGGTGTTTACACCCATTTTTAAAGTGCGCGCCCATTCCTGCCCGCTGGTATCATCACCAATGCGGTTAAGTTCAAACAGCCCCGCCGACAAATGACTCATGGTATTACAACCAATAATATACATATCGCCTGCTGACTCCCGAATAGCATGGTATAAATGATTAATAATCTCGGCCGTTGTTTTGCTTTTGTCGTTAAAACTCCATCCGGGTTGGGTAATGCTGTCAGTCATTTCAAAGCCCCAGCGACCGGTAATATCGTAGGTGCTAAAATCGTGTTTTACCATTTCATACCCCCATTGCTTGTACGTGCTAATGTTGTGTTTTACCCTTTCAATATTTTCGGTTATGGTAGGGTCAAGTATCGGATTCCTGACATCATCGCGGCCTTTTATTTGGGGGGCCAGTAAAGAAGGGCTTTCATCGTGCCTGGCACATAGTGCGCGCGTCCAAATACCGGGTCGCATTCCCAGGCCTTTAACCTGATCGGCCATCAGGCGCATATCGGTAAACTTATCATTCGGCTTCGAAAAATCTTCCGACCAGCAGGAGGCATCGCCCTGCCATAACGGCGAATACTCGGCCCAGCCCGCATCAATTACCGAAAACGGACGGTTGCCGGTATCGGTAACCAAATCGGCCATTATACCGGTTATTTCATTGATAAGCTTTTGCGAGTTATTTCCATAAGCAAAATACCAGTCGTTTATGCCGTATACCGGCTGTTTGGGCAGGCGTGCTTTGGGGCACATCAGCTTGCAAAAACGTTGCGCCGTGGCAAAAGGGTTTTCGGCCGCTGTGCTTTGGGTGGTGATGATATCGGCCGCATGAAGTTTGCGCGTTCCTAATTGTACACCAATACCTCCAGAGTGGGTATCCAGCGTTAATTCAATGCTATCCGGGTTAACTGTCCAAAAACAGATGGCATTACATCCGGTTTTTACGCCGAAACAGGCAGTTTGATGGTCGTCATATAATAGAACGTACCATGGATTTTTAACGCCCGGTGCAGGCGATTTCCAGGCTACATCGCCATAGGTACGCTCCCAATGATCGCCTAATGATTTGGTGGTACTGCTAACCGGATGCTTCCATTTTAACCGTACGGCCGTTAATGCTGTTAACGGCGATTGAATGTAAACACCCTTTGCATCGCCGTTTGTTTTTAAACTTACTTCGGTGTCCTTGTGCACAAAAAGCGAATCGCCGGTTGACGTCAGCCGGAACCAATCACCATCTGCCTGGCCCCAAACTTCATCGGGTGTGTTTATTAATGAATGGTTGCCCTGTGCGTGGGTAATCCTGCTGAATAACAAGGCAGCCATAGTAGTGGCTGATAGTTTTACAAAATGCCGTCGGTGCATGGGTTTATTACTACGTTTTATAACGATGTCAAATTAACAATAAATCTGCATCATTTTAGTTATGGCGCAACCAAATACTGCGGGACCCAAAAAACCGTCTTTTATTTTGAAGAAGGCATAGTGTTATAGCGCGTTTTTTATTTGAACGCCCACTTCGTCCGCATGCACCGATAACATTTATATTTTTTTATCGGCAGCCAAAAAAAATAGGTTTTTAATATGACGCCGCGCGGAACACGATCTAAAGCAGAGCGGCTTGTTTTACCGCAAGGGCATAACGGCTCGGCAACAGTTGATTTAGGGGAGGCAGATGTTGACATGGTAAATCCTTTTAAAGTAAAACAATAAAACAGCTTACTTCTCGCGATCTATAATGGTATATCAAAAATAAGAAACGTATTTTATTTGTTACAATAAAATGTAAAAAATCCGCCCGGTTGCTTAAATATTGTAAATTACGCAACCAAATAATCTTAAATTAATGTTTAAAACAACTGTTCCGTACATCGTTATTGCGCTACTATTGTGTGTTAGCTGCAAAAAAAAGACTGATTCCAAACAAACCAATATCGTTAATACACCTCCAAACGCGCAGCATATCTCTGTACTTACCCAGCATAATGATAATACAAGGGCTGGATTGAACAACCAGGAAACGGTGCTTACTACCAGTAATGTTAATAGTCAGTCATTTGGTTTGTTGTTTACATTAAGTGTTGATGACCAGGTTTACGCCCAACCTTTAATGTACGGTAATTTAGCAATTGGCGGCCGCAAGCATAATGTGGTACTTATTGCTACGGTAAATAATTCGGTTTACGCCTATGATGGGGATAGCGGTAGTTTATACTGGCAAAAAAACTTTAGTGCCGCCGGTATGCGGCCTACAAAAAATACTGATATGACCGGAGCATGCGGAGGATCGTACCAGGATTTTAGCGGCAACATTGGCATTGTAGGCACACCTGTTATTGACTCTGCCGCGCAAACGGTTTATTTCGTTGCCAGGAGCACCGATGGAACTAATTTTGTGCAGTACCTTCACGCTGTAAATATCGCAAACGGAACAGAACAGCCCGGAAGCCCTGTTATGATTACTGCAACCTATACAGGCAATGGTGACGGAAGCGTCAACAACACATTGAGTTTCGACCCTCAGCGTAATAATCAACGGGCTGCATTAACGCTGCTTAACGGTATTGTGTACGTTACGTTTTCTTCGCATTGCGATTGGGGGCCATATCATGGATGGATATTGGGCTATAATTCAAAAACATTACAGCAGCAAATAGTATATAACGATACGCCAACCGGTTCTGATGGCGGCATTTGGGAAAGCGGTATGGGTATGGCTGCCGATGCCCAGGGCAACTTATACGTGGTTGTAGGAAACGGGACAGTGGGCGTTAATAATGATCCGACTAATTTAACCAACAGGGGCGAAAGCGCCATGAAGTTAACGCCCAATGGCTCTACGCTGAAGGTAACGAGCTATTTTACACCGTTTAACTATTCGTTCCTGGAGGACAATGATCTGGATTATGGTAGTTTGGGTGCATTTTTAGTGCCAAATTCCAATTGCTACTTTACAGGATGTAAAGACGGCAATATTTATGTGTTGAATAAGGATAATATGGGTGGATTTACCGCGTCGTCAAACCAGGTACAGCAGATAATTCCGTTAAGCGCTAATTCAAATATGCATTGCCAGGCAGCTTATTACAAAGGATCGGCCGTTGAATACGCTTATATTTGGCCCGAAAATGACCAGTTAAGGGCATTTCCGTTTAACAGAAGTAGCAATACTTTTGATGTAAGTAGTCAGTTGGTATCATCGGCAAACGGGCCTACGGGGCAAAATGGAGCGGTAATATCTGTTTCGTCTAACGGCTCGGCAGATGGCACGGGTATTGTTTGGGCCTCGTACGCGGCAACCGGCGATGCCGAACATACTATAAGCCCCGGCATACTAAGGGCCTTTGATGCCAATAATATTACTAAGGAACTTTGGAACAATAACCAGCTACCTGCGGATGGTGCGGGCAATTATGCAAAGTTCTCGTCGCCTACCATTGCCAACGGGCATGTATATTTGCCTACTTTTTCAAATAAAGTGGCGGTATATGGGTTAAAATAAATTATAATAAATGTTACAGGTATGGAAGATGGGATAAATTTAAGAGCGCAAAAAATAGAGTTTTATGACAAACTTGTTGCCACTCATCCGGATGCAGTACGAAAAGGCGATACAATTCCTTATACTTCGTTAAACGGTCACATGTACAGTTATTTTACAAAAGATAATTTTATGGCGCTTAAGCTTCCGGCTGATGAGCGGTTAAAGTTTATCGAGAAATACGGAACCAAACTGGTGGAGCAATATGGAATTGTACAAAAAGAGTATGTTATGGTGCCCGATAGCCTGTTGAAAAAAACTGATGAACTGAAACCTTACTTTTTTATTAGCTATGCTTATACCAGCACGTTAAAACCCAAACCAACCACCAAAAGTAAAAAGAAGGAGTAGCACCAGCCTACCGTTTCAATTTTCTTGCCATTTTCGAATCAATATGTTCCGTTTTTTCGGATATGGTTTTGATGATATTATCCAGTTCGTAGGCCGATGACAGGAGGTGCCCCAGTAACTGGCTTTTTTCAATATCGCTGTTTGGGAAATTTTTAATCAAATCAACCAGCCCCATAATTTTTGCCAGCGGCGCCCTAACCCCGTGCGATTGCATCCAGGCTATTTCCAGCAGTTTTTGATTTTGTTTTTCAATTGCCCCGATATGTTCCTGCATCTCGGAGATATCTTTCATTACGCCAATCATTTTAACAGCCTGCCCGGCTTCGTTCCTGATGATGTAGCCATTGCCTTCAATATAAGCGTAGTGGCCATTTGCCTTTTTAAAACGATATTCTGCACTCCAGCGGCCCTTTGTTGGGTCGTTAAATATGGCCCCTAAATCAGTTTCTACTTTTTTTATATCAGCGGGGTGCACTTGTGTGCCCCATTTGCCAAAAGATAAATTCTGCATATTAGTGTCAAATCCAAACAATCTGAAAAAGCTGTTGCCCAGCGTAACCTTATCGTTTATCAAATCCCAATCAAAAATAGCATCGTTGGTGGCTTTGTTTACATACTCATATCGCTCATTACTTATTTTTAGTTCATTTTCTGCATTCTTTAAATCGGTAATATCAAGCCCAATACATTGTATTTCGTCGGTTTTTCCGTTTGGTCCTGATAAGCCCACAATATGCCATAAAGTAGGCTTTACGCTGCCGTCTTCCTGCAATTTATCTATTTCAACCTGGTAAACTTTGTCGGGGTTTTCAATGCATTTTTGCTTTATATCGGCAACCAACTGATGATGATAAGGCTGTACGCCGATGGTGGCGTCGGTATCGGTCAAAATTTTATCGCGTAAAATCCAGTCAAAATCTTCCAGGTATTTTTTGTTGCAATAAATATACTTCCCATCAAGATCCAGGCGGGTAACATAATTAGTTTGGGCATCGGCCAAAGCCCTCATCCGGTTTTGGCTGGTTTGTAATTCTTCGTGTACCGCTTTGCTTTCAGTGATATCCAAACATGCGCCGATCATCCTTACTGGTAAACCGTTTTCGTCTGTTTTTAACTTCCCCCACGATTTTAAATGCCTTATTTCGCCCGACGGTCGTACTATTCTTTCCTCAAACTCGATATCCTTCCCATTTTTTAGCACGGTTTCAATAATTTTGTATACCCGTTGCCGGTCGGCAGGATGTAATAATTCCTGATAGCCCTCAAACGTTGCCTTAAAATCTTTCTTGTTTACCCCATATATGGAGTAAAGCGCGTCAGACCAGCTTACCACATTATTTTGCACATCCCAGCTCCAATTGCCAAAGTGAGCCAGCTCCTGGCCCTGAATCATCAGCAAACGGGTTTCCTCCAGTATTTCTGATTTTTGACGATTCTCTAAAATTATTTGCAAAAGGGCGGTAACCCGATCAATCACTTTTAATTCTTCGGCCTCGGGCTTGCGTATCTGTTGATAATACATGCCCAGGGTAGCCATCACCTCGCCGTCCGAATTAACTATCGGATGCGACCAGCAGGCGCGCAGGTTAAACGACAGCGCAATGTGTTTGTAAAGCACCCACCTGGGATCGTTTTCAATATCGCTTACTATAACCTTTTCCTTTAAAAATGCTGCAGTTCCACACGAGCCTACGTTAGGCCCAATAGACAAGTTTTCAATTGCCGCTACATAAGCTATAGGTAGCGATGGCGCCGCCCAACTGTGTAGCCTGTTGTTTTTAACCTGAAGTATGGAACACTGCATTTTGGGAAACATCCTTTCAACCTCGGTAAGATAGTGTGTTAGCACTTGCTGAATGGTCACCTCATTCCGGGAGTTTAATTCCAGCACATCCCGCTCCAGGTGTTCAAGCGCGCCCGATCGTTTGACGGCTGTAATGTCTTGTATTAAGCCCCTCAATTTTAGGGGTCTGCCCTTTTCGCTAATTACCGAAACGATGTCTTTAATCCATATAATCCCTCCATCGGCTTTAATCATCCTGTACTCAAACGAGTAACTGGTATGCTTTTTAAATTTAAGCATACGATATTTTAAAACTTCTTCCTTGTCGGCCTCATGAATATGGTTTTCGCGAAAATGCGGCTGCGTTAACCACTCTTCGGGCAAAAAGCCAAGTATTTGTTTGACATTGTCGCTCACAAAAGTAAATTGTAAAGAATCAGCTTCAGCTTCCCAAACGGCTCCTTCTATGGTTTGCAGTAAAGAATTAAATTGACTACGCGAATCCGCCAGCGCCTGTTCTGTATTTTTTTGAGCAATAGTTTGTTGTGTAACATCGTTTACTGAGCAAAAAATAAATTCAACTTCATCATCCTCATTTAGCATAGGGGTATTGGTAATTTCCCACCAGGTTGTTTCCTTTTGACGACCTGCTTTAACGGCTACCGGCCCAATTTTATCGACTTTTTTTTGCAAAAGAACTTTTTGTAAAGAATCATCCCATTCTGACAGTGTAACATAAAGTGCTAAGTCTGCCCGGTCTTTACTCATAACCTCCTGCTCCGAAACTTTCTTTAATTGCAGCCAGGCGTCATTCACTTCCAGTACCGAAAATATTGGTGCGTCTGGTAGCAAAATCATCATCGGCGAAACGGAAAGTTTGAATAGCTCTCTCAAATATTTTTCGCTTATCATATTTGTTCTATTGTAAGATTTGGTAGCCTCTTGTACAAATGGCCGGTACGAAAAGACGAAATTTAAGCTGTATAGTTAAAATAATTTAATATGGGTTTAGGTTAGGGCTAAACACACACGTTATTATATATACGTAATTACAAAACACTAAATTAATTGGATTAGTAAAAATAGGTAATAAATTAATTAACACAGCGGTTTAGGTTAGTTAATTTTCCTTTTATTTGATGATCACAGGTTTATAAAGGAGCAGATGGGGAAATATATCATGTGTTAGGATATCGAATCGTGATTTGATACCCAGGTTATTCAATTCATTCTCTATATTTACTTTTTCAGCTTCACCCTCATCATCATTTAACAAAAAGGCACCCTGAATGAAAGTTCCCTTCCCCGATACCAATAGTCCTGCTGATGCGGCATCCGGAAAACATCTGCCCTCAAAAAATCTGGCAAAGCTGGCCTGGATTTTAGTAGGATCGTACAAAAAATGGCTCGTTATTATTTTTATCGCCATGGTGGTTGAAACTGCGGTGAGTTTGGCTACGCCCTGGCCATTGAAAATAATAATTGATAATGTGATAGGTCACCACAAGCTGCACGGGTGGTTTGGCTATATGGACGATGTTTTTATTAACGAAAATAAAATGCAGTTTGCCGCGGTAGCCGCGGTTAGCCTGATATTGATTGCAGCGGTAGGCTCAATTGCCGGCTATGTAAATAATTATTTTACCGAAAGCGTGGCCCAAAACGTAGCCAACGATCTTCGCAAAAAAATATACCATCACCTTCAACGTCTGTCGCTGGAATATTATGATACCCACCAAACCGGCAAATTGCTAAGCACTATTACTACTGATGTGTCAACCATACAGGATTTTGCCGCATCCACCTTAATGAATATTGTGGTGGATACGTTAACCATTGCGGGGATGCTGGGCATAATGTTTTACTTAAATGCTGGTTTTACGCTGGTGGCGGTTGGAGTTACCCCCTTTTTGCTGCTGTTTGTAAACCGCTTTAAAAAGGTGATGAAAAAGGCCACCCGCGAAGTGCGGCAGGATCAAAGCAACATGTTGGCCGTGTTACAGCAGGGTCTCGAATCCATTCGCGCGGTAAATGCATTTGGCCGGCAGGAGTTGGAAGAAGAAAGGCTGAAAAAAGTAAGCCTGGAAACCGTTGGCGCAGCGCTAAAGGCCCGGCGGGTAAAATCGGTATTGAATCCGGTCATTACCATTACGGTATCGGTATGCACAGCTATTGTTATATGGAAGGGTACTGACCTTGCCCTTAAAGGCGCCATGACGGTTGGCGCACTTACCGTTTTTTTGTGGTATTTGAACAAGTTTTTTTCGCCGGTGCAGGATCTGGCTAAAATGACCAGCACCATTGCCCAGGCCACCGTTGCGCTCGAGCGGATACAAGCCATATTGGATACCGAAATAATGGTATCTGAGAAACCCGGGGCAGTTGATCCGGGCAGGCTGAGCGGCAATATTGTTTATGAAAATGTGGCCTTTGCTTACGATCATGCATCGCCGGTTTTAAAGGATATTAGTATCAGTATAACAAACGGGCAGCGTATAGGTATTTGCGGGCCAACGGGTTGCGGTAAATCAACCGTGGTTGGCCTGTTAGCCCGGTTTTACGATGCCAACGGCGGCCGTATTCTGATTGATGGCGAAGATATTACCAATTTTACACTCGATGGCTTGCGGTCGCAAATTGGCTTTGTTTTACAGGACACCGTACTTTTTTATGGCTCTGTACGCGAAAATATTGCTTACGGCCGCCCCGGCGCTACCGACGATGAAATAATAGAAGCCGCCAAACTGGCCAACGCACACGAGTTTATCAGCAAAACCCCTCATGGTTATGATACTTTGGTGGGCGAGCGGGGGCTTACCCTTTCGGGTGGGCAACGGCAGCGCATTGGCATTGCCAGGGCTATTGTACGCAATTCGCCTATTTTGGTGCTTGATGAACCTACGGCTGCACTGGATGTAGAAGCAGAAAAAATTGTGATGGAAGCATTGGAGCAGTTAATGGAAGGCAGAACCGTAATAACCATAGCGCACAGGCTGAGTACTATTAGCGATTGCGATAAAATTATCGTTCTGCATGACGGATATGTAGCCGAAGAGGGCACACACGACGACCTGATGGACCGGGGCGCCATTTATGCAGAGTTGTATAAAATTCAATCGCGCTCGAAACATGCACATCATAAAATTATTTCGTAGTTTAGCCTCATGTCTCACCGTTCAATTATTGTTTTTCCTGACGATACAGTAAAACCCATACTTGATGCTATTAATAGCGCCCAAAAAACCATTCTGATAAAAATGTTCCTTTTTTCGGACCCCGGATTGCTGGAGGCGGTTATAGCAGCAAAAGCCCGTGGCGTTAAGGTAAAGGTGATGCTAAACCCGGCCCGGCGAAGCGGAGAAGATGAAAATGAAGATACCAATGCCCTGCTTGAAGCCGCCGGAATTGAAGTGCGCGATACCAATCCAAGTTTTATCATCACGCATGAAAAATCAATGGTGATTGATAGCAAGCTTGCCTTTGTAAAATCATTAAACTGGGAAACCAAAAATTTGACGGAAACGAGGGATTACGCCATTATTACCTGGCACCACAAAGAGGTGGAGGAAATTATCCTTTGCTTTGAAGCCGACTGGCACCGCACCGAGTTTGAGCCCGGCGATGATGCCCAACTGATATGGTGCAGCCTGAACGGACGAGCGAAAATAGCCCATTTTATTGACCAGGCAGTACATACCCTGTTTATACAAAATGAACGTTTCCAGGATTTAGTAATTATAGAGCGTATAGTTCGCGCCGCCCGCCGCGGCGTAAAGGTGCATATAATGGCGGCCCCACCGCATACGCTTAAAAAAGACAAACTGGTTGAAGGTGTTGGCGGTCTGCGTATTATGGAAGATATAGGCATAAAAATACATAAGCTAAAACACCTGAAACTGCATGGTAAAATGCTGTTGGCCGATGGCTGCCGCGCTATTGTTGGCTCTATTAACCTGGCCCCCGGCAGTTTTGACCACCGTCGCGAACTGGCAATTGAAGTGCACGACGAGCACGTAATAGAACGCCTTAAAAAAATTGCCCATCACGACTGGGAAAATTCCCACACCCTCGATCTCTCGGACGAAGGCTTATTTGATGATCTGGAACGCCGCGGCGAAGGTGGATCGGAAAAGTTGGTGTTGGATGTGGATGAGAAGAAGAAAAAGAAGCACAAGCATCATAAGGAATAACGTGCCGCTATTATATCGTTAAAACGCGAGACCAAATCTGTTATTGAGGTATATTTTGCTTTTGTAAAATTGCTGTAAAATAGAGGCGTAGCCCCGGCCCATATTGTAGCCGCGGGTTTTAACCCGTGGAACGAAAAGAAAAAAGCGATTGAGATCCGTAGGACCGGCCCATATTCTAAAAGCGTTGTATGTTGTTTGAATAAATTGCAGCTGCCGGGAATTTGTTGCGAAATATGGCCGTGCCGATGGGACTTTTGTTGTTCGTGCGGCGATTCCCCACGGGTTAAAACCCCTGGATACAACATGTTTCTGGCCGCCGGCCCTTGCAGAAAAGTCTAATCAATAAACCTTGTATTTAAATTACAAGCATCAGCGAAATACATTATAGGCGCCCCTGGTAATTATTTAAATCAAATACTTCCCCCTCCCTATAAAAACGCTGCTGCCACATAAGCCAGTACCGAAACCGCTATGCCGTACATAAACACATCGTACGAAATACGCAGCAAACGGAATTTGCGGCCCAATATTTTGCCCTGCCAGTAAATATCTTTTATCAGGCTGCCGTATAAAAACTCGCTGTCGTTCATCATTTCCCTTATGCCGTGGTCGAAGTCTTTTAGCTCCATGTTATAAAAACTACCAAAAAAAAGCAGGTTTACCGTTTTCTTTTTTACTTGCTCGGGGGTAAACGTACCGGCCGGGATGTTGGGCCGGGTGGCCAATACCGAATAAATAATGGCTACTACGCTTATGGCCAGTAGCAGCATAGTAGGCCAAAGCATATTTGTTTTTTGAGTGAATTTTCCAACATATAAACCAACCGCTACCGATATGATAATTGAATTTACCGTTATCATGATAGAGGCCTTATTATCGGCCATTAAACTCAGCCGCTGATGGTTTGACGACGAGTTTTTAAACATGGTTTGTACGCCCTGCAAATGGTGCTTATTCTTTTTTAACTGTGATACGTAAGTTCCTGTCAAATCGTCGGAGCCAACCGGTTTACCGGCCAACACATCCTCGGCAATTTCTTTAGCCAACAGGTTCTCTTTTTGGGTTTGCGCATTTTGTTTAAACTTTATGGCGGCCAAATTTTCGCTTTTTGTTTTGCTTAAAATCAACTGGCAGTAATCAGTCTGATACTCGTATGTTTCTAATAATTCAATTGTTTGAACACGCCATTCGTCGCTGTTAACAGGTGCGTTGGTCAAGGCTTCGGTTTCTTTTTTGATCAGCCGGTTATCGTCTTTAAAAGTTTTATCGCCTAAATAAAACAGTTGTGCATCGCAAACAATTTTTTCGGCAAGTGAAACAGCCCCGAAAGGAGCACGTGTTGCGAGGATACAGCGTTTTACAGCTTCAATGTCGGCATCATCCACCTGGATACTTTTTAAAAAATTTGCGGCAAGTTCAGCGCTTTTGGTTTGATAGGACGGCAGCCCGTTAAAAAGGATACCTGTGTCATGAAACCAAAGTGCGGTGTTAACAATAAAGCTATCGCGTTCATCCAGTTGATGATAGGCGTTAATTTTTTTAACCGCTTCAACCAGGCTGGCTGTACGCGATAGATTATGATAGTACAACCGCTCATCCTGGTTTTGAATAAAGAGCAGTACGGCGTGTTCGGCAATGTTTTTTGAAAGTTCCGGGTAACTCATACC
>JABDBM010000134.1 GCA_013288685.1 Bacteroidota bacterium
GCCGCAGTTACGTAGTTTTGATAAAAATATTACAGAAAAGTTACGCGACATTTATAAAAATTTCAACGAAAGCGATGCTGAAAGCATAAAGTTGATAGAAAAGACCACCAATCATGATGTTAAGGCAGTTGAATACTTTATTAAAAAAGCTTTTGATAAACTTCACCTCGAACCCTATAAGGAGTTTATCCATTTTGGCTTAACCTCTCAGGATATTAACAATACGGCCATCCCCTACTCGTTTAAGGTTGCTTTAACCGAGGTTTATTACCCTGCTTTTAATGAATTGCTTACCCTGTTAAAAAAATATGCCGCCGATTGGGAGCTGGTGCCCATGCTGGCCCATACCCACGGACAACCGGCATCGCCGAGCCGCCTGGGGAAAGAAATACAAGTTTTTATTGAGCGTTTAGAGAACCAACTGAAACATTTAACCGCCGTGCCCTATTCGGCAAAATTTGGTGGCGCCACCGGTAACTTTAACGCACACCATGTGGGTTATCCGGGTATCGACTGGAAAGCCTTTGGTAATAATTTTGTAAATAACGTTTTAGGCCTAAGCCGTTCGCAATTCACCACTCAGATTGAGCATTACGATAACTTTGCCGCTCAATGCGATGCGTTAAAACGGATCAACAATATCCTGATTGATTTGGACAGGGATATGTGGGCCTATATCTCCATGAACTATTTTAAGCAAAAGATAAAAGAGGGCGAAATTGGTTCATCGGCCATGCCGCATAAGGTAAACCCTATCGACTTTGAGAACTCGGAAGGCAACCTGGGGATAGCCAATGCGTTGTTTGAACATTTTGCCGCCAAATTGCCTATTTCGAGGCTTCAACGCGATTTGACCGATTCAACTGTACTGCGTAATATTGGTGTGCCTGTAGCCCATACGCTTATCGCAATAAAATCAACCATTAAAGGATTGAATAAATTATTACTTAACAGCGATGCCCTGCATGCCGATCTGGAAGCCACCTGGGCCGTAGTTGCCGAAGCGATACAAACCGTATTGCGAAGGGAGGGTTACCCAAATCCTTATGAAGCTTTGAAGGAACTTACCCGCACCAACACGCACGTTAATGCAGAAACAATTGCTGTGTTTGTGGATGGTTTGGATGTGAATGAAGCTGTGAAAGCAGAATTGAAGCTGATAACACCGCATAATTACACGGGGATATAGTGATTAGAGGTTAGAGATAAGGAAAACGCTTTTCTAATCTAATTTCTAACCTCTTACATCTAATCGCTAAATACATCGTCAAATCCCCGTCATAACAAAACAATAATAGCAGATAAATCAAAAAGCTATCTAAATTTGTTAATTCAAATAATCAAAAAGAATTAAAATGAACATCAACGTATATACAGAATCAACCCCGAACCCTGCAACCATGAAGTTCATTGTGAACAAGTTGCTGATAAACGGCAGTGTTGACTTTGCGACTAAGGAAGCCGCCGAGAAATCGCCATTTGCAAAAGAATTGTTCAAATTTTCGTTTGTTAACGGGGTGTTCTTCGCCAGTAACTTTGTTACCGTAACAAAATTCGAAAACGATAGCTGGGACGATTTAATGCCGATACTAAAAGAGTTTGTAAAAGGCGCAGTTGAATCGGAGTTAAAAGTGCAGGATGAAGAGCAAGCTGAACAAGGTGATTTTGAAGGTACCGATACCGAAGTTAAAATACAACAAATATTAAATGACTACGTTCGCCCGGCTGTTGAACAGGATGGCGGCGCTATCACCTATAAATCATTTGAAGAAGGTGTTGTAACTGTTGAGTTACGCGGATCGTGCAGCGGTTGCCCGTCATCAACGGTAACGCTGAAATCCGGTATCGAAAATTTATTGAAACGAATGGTGCCTGAGGTTACCGAAGTGGTATCGGAAGCATTATAAGAGATTACAGTGATTGGGAATTGATTACAGTGATTTTAATTTGGGAAATTTAATCACTGTAATCACCTTCTTAAATCATTGTAATCACAAATTATCTAAAATGTTTTTGAATAGCCGATAGCATCTCCTTTGTTATCTCCCCATTAGTGGCCAATAACTCCCTGCTAATCAAACACTCATCACCGCCTTTAAAGTTCACCACATGGCCGCCTGCCTGCCGTACTATTAAAATACCGGCGGCTACATCCCAGGAGTTTAAATTATATTCGTAATAACCATCAAAACGACCGCAGGCAGTATACGCCAGGTCAACCGCCGCAGAACCTAATCGCCTAAGTCCGTGGCAGGTTTGCATTAATTCAGTAAATAACGCTATATAAGCCGGTTGCTTTTCAAAATCATAATATGGAAAACCAGTCGCCAACAAACTTTTGCTTAGTGTTGGGTTATCGCTCACCTTTATTACGTTTCCATTCAGATAGGCAGAGTTCCCTTTTTCGGCATAAAAACACTCATCCTGGTTTACTTCATATACAACGCCCAATACCAGTTCATCATATTCCTGTAAAGCAATACTCACAGAATATACCGGCAAGCCATGAATAAAATTGGTGGTACCATCCAAAGGATCAATAATCCAATTATAGCGTTCGCCGGTGCGGTTAATGGTTTTTTCTTCGGTGATAAAACCCGCTTCAGGCAATACTTTTGATAATGCGGCAACGATGATTTCTTCAGCAGTTTTATCAACGTACGATACCAAATCGTTAAGCCCTTTTATCTCAATTTTATCGGCGCTAAAGGTCTTTCGCTGTTCGCGGATAAAGGCACCGGCTTCTTTGGCTATTTCAATTACACTATTAATCATATAGGATGCGAATTTAATAAAACACGAATTTCACGAATTAAACGAATGAATACGAATTTTAAAAGGGCATAAATTCAGCCACTCAAGGGATATGAAACCGAATTAGTGAAAATTTGGCTAATTCGTGAAATTCGTGTTTATTAAATTTGCAAACTATTCTCCTTCGCCCACTTGATGATGTCTTAACGAAAGGCTAAACGAAAATAGTTTATGCACAAAATAGCTGGCAAAAAACAGGCTTAAAGCAGCGGTTATACGTGCAACCGGCGGATAAAAATGCAAATCCTGGATAAAGATTTTTAACACCGCCAAATTGGCAAAAAAACCGATGACAGCTACAGATACAAATCTGACGAACTGTTTAACGGGACGCGATTTTGATTCGGAAAAAACAAAGTACCGGGTGATTAAAAAATTAACTACTACCCCCATAAAAAAAGATATGGCTAATGAAGCAGTGGAGTTACGAACAGTGAGATTAAAAATCTCGTAGGTTGGTTGCACAAGCAGGTTATGATAAAAAAGGTAAAACGCCGAAATATCCACCAGGAAACCCACTCCCGCCGAGAGTACAAACCTGATAACCTGATTTTTTAGTAGCTTATGGCTAAGGGGTATATTAGTCATGTTTTGCTGATAACACTTTTTTATGATGAACTAATCCGGTGTAAATTAAAGCAGCGCCACCAATTATCATGAAAAGTGAAATCAATTCGGCTTGTGTAAAGTTTATCCCGGCAACGTGGTATTTTGTATTTACGCGTATCAGTTCTATAAAAAAACGTTCAACACCGGCTAATATCATATAAATACCAAACATAACGCCAGGAATTTTTATCCTGTTGCGAATGCTCCACAAAAAGAAGAACAAAAGGATGCAAATTACCGATTCGTAAAACGATGTAGGGTATACGGGTACAGGTAGCTCGTGGCAAAACTTGCCCACACAATTAAACATGGCAATGCCTTCGTTATTTACGTTATGAGGGAATTTAAACGACCACATCCAATCGGGCATCCAGCTTAACCAATGCGGCTTCATCGACAAATTTGGTAGACCCCAGTCGCCATCGCCCGACATCTGGCAACCAATGCGGCCAACGCCATAGGCTAACATCATACCGGGGCCGCCAATATCCAGCATATCCAATGGCTTAATGCCATTTTTACGCGCAATGTACAGCACCGCTGCGCCGCCGCATATTAGACCACCATAAAAGGTAAAACCACTGGTACCCCACAACATTCCAATAGGGTCTTTAACCAAATCGTCCCAGTTCTCAAGGCCATTAAATACTTTTGCACCCAGAAAACCAAAAACAGCTGCCCATAATAAAATGCTGCCCATTAAATCGCTTGGCGGCACCATTACCCGTTGTGTTTTTGGCTCGGGCAACAATTGCTTTTTATTATCGTAATAGGCCCATCCAGCGAAAATTGCAGCGCCAATAATACCTCCCGGCCAATTGCCGCGGGCTGATAGGATAAAATCCTGCGGATTATCCAGCATGGCGCTGTAATTAAACACCATGTCTAATATCTTATAGCCTAATAAAAATCCAAAAATGGCATTGCCGGCAAGTTCAATGGGAGATAATGGTGCGCCGATGGTTATGGTTTTCTCGAAAGAATGTACATATCCCAACTTTTCTTTGCGCTTAAATTCCTGGGTGAAGGCCCAATACCCTCCGATAAATGCAAAGGCCACAAAAAAGCCAAAAGTTTGAACAGGTAAGGGAATATTAAGCCCGGTAAGATACTGAATGAGCGAGGACAGGGTTGGGAACATTTTTAGTCGTTAGTAATTTGGGGCCAATATAGCGTTTAATGCACTAATATTTCTGCGCTTTCAGTTATTTCCACATCACCATCGGGTGAAATTTCTGTTAAGTACACGGTCTTTATTTCGTTCACCAGCACAGGGTCGTATTTCGTCCTCACTTTTACATAGTTACGGGTGAACCCGTGCATAAAGCCGTCTTTTATATCACCCTCAAACAATACCTCGTCCGATTTATTTAGCTGACTTTGATAAAATGCCCTGCGTTTTTTATCTGATAATATATGCAGCATTTTGCTCCGCTCGGCGCGTGTTGAGCCGGGAACAACGCCTTTCATTTCGGCAGCCGGTGTATTTTCCCTTTCGGAATAAGTAAATACATGCAGGTATGAAACGTCCAAATCATTCAAAAAATTGTAGGTGTCCACAAAATCTTCGCGTGATTCACCGGGGAAGCCTACAATCACATCAACACCAATACAGCAATGTGGCATCAATTCCTTAATTTTAGCTACGCGATTGGTATACAAGTCGCGTTTATAGCGGCGGCGCATTAGCCCCAATATTTTATCAGACCCTGATTGCAGCGGGATATGGAAATGTGGTACAAAGCGTTTGGATTGTGCTACAAATTCAATGATCTCGTCGGTTAGCAGGTTAGGTTCTATTGAGGATATCCGGATGCGGTTTATACCCTCTACCCTATCCAACGCCTGCACCAAATCAAAAAACTTATCCTGGCGTTCGCCATCCCTGATGCCAAAATCGCCCAAATTGACGCCCGTTAGCACAATTTCCTTTACACCGGAAGCTGCAATTTGTTCGGCCTGCTCAATAACATGCGCAATGGTATCGCTGCGGCTGCTACCGCGAGCCAGCGGTATAGTACAAAACGAACAGGAGTAATCGCATCCATCCTGAACCTTTAAAAACGTACGGGTACGGTCGCCAAACGAATAGCCGGAGATAAATTCTTTAGCTTCAGACACCGGTTGATTATAAACCAGTGCCTTAGGATTTTTGGTGAGGTCAGTAATGTAATCAACTATCTGGAATTTTTCGGCGGCGCCCAAAACCATATCCACGCCGGGTATTTCGGCAATTTCTTTTGGTTTTAGCTGTGCATAGCAGCCAACAATGGTTACGTATGCGTTAGGAGATATTTTTAGCGCCTCTTTAACAACCTTTTTACATTTTTTATCGGCATGATCTGTAACCGAGCAGGTGTTTATAACATAAACATCCGGCGTATCGGTAAAATCAACCGTATCGAAACCAGCTTTTGTAAACAGCCGGCCAATAGTGGAAGTCTCCGAATAATTCAGTTTACAGCCAAGGGTATAAAATGCAACTTTTTTCATTTTAAAAGCGCAAAGATAGGATTTTGATTTGGGATTTCGGATTTTCGATTTCGGGATTAGAATTTGACTATTGATTTAGTATTGATCGTAAAGAAGCATCAATCTTCACCGGTTATCGTTATATCCAATAACTCACTTCCAATTTTCAAGCCTAATAATAAGTTCAGCAAGTCATCATCGCCGCTTTCATTGCCATTCACAATCAAGAGTTTATATTTCCCACTCTCGCTCGACATTTCCAAATCTTCTATTTGCTTTATCCGTAGCGACAATGACAGGGATTTATTAAATGGAATATTAACAAACCATCTCTCACAAACCTCTCCCTCTATCAGACTACCGATTAAATAAAATTCATTTCTTCGCTTTATTGCAAAACTATCTATTACGCTAAATAGCCCCTGTCTGCTCTTTTTTGTCATCACTTCAATAAATCAAAAATAAATCCGAAATCATTCCCCCCATCTAAAGCCTTCACTCTCCAGCCCTATCAAATCAATCACCCTATTCACCACCGTCATCGTTAAATCTTCAATGGTTTTGGGTTTGCTGTAAAACGATGGTATGGCCGGGCAGATGATACCGCCTGCCTCGGTAATAGCAGCCATATTGCGGATGTGTATTAAATTAAACGGCGTATCGCGGGCCACCAATATTAACTTTCTGCGTTCTTTTAGTACCACATCGGCGGCGCGGGTTATTAAATCATCGGATATTCCGGCGGCAATCCGCCCCAAAGTACCCATGGAACAAGGCACAATTACCATAGTATCAAACTTCGCCGAGCCTGATGCAAAGGGCGCCATGAAATCATTTTTCGCATAAATTTTGCATGGATAATCGTTGTATTTTTCGTTATCCAGCTCCAAACGCCATACTTCTTTTGCATTGTCAGACATTACAATTGCTATCTCATTTATCTGATTTTTAAGTTCTTGCAATTTATCCAATAACAATTTGGCGTAAATAGAACCGCTGGCGCCGGTAACCGCAATTACAATCTTTTTCTTCATATCCGTGTCAACAAATGGTACCGGTAAAAGTTAAAGGCATAAAAAAGGGTCGAATATAAATACTCGACCCTACATCTACCTATGAAAAACATGCCCTTTGAGAGGGCACTACAAATGTATGAACAGTTTTTTAATTTTTAAACAATTTTTTAAAATAAATTTAACTGGGCTTTGAAAAATTCTTTTCAATCAACGTTTGTATGATCCCATCTACCAAACCAACAGTTGGAACATATATGTTTTTTATATTAGCGCACTTCATCACCGTCATGTAAATTTCGCAGGCGGGGATAATCACATCGGCGCGGTCCTGGTTAAGTCCAAGCACGTTGATCCTGTCTTTAAGCGAAAATGAATTGAGGTAAGTATACAGCGCTTTGAGCTTGCCAAAACTTAGCGGGGCTTTGTCTTTTTCCTCGGATAATTTGTATAGCTTATTGATATTTCCGCCGGTGCCAATACCCGATATGGTTTTAAACTGCCGTGTATTCTCGCGGATAAAATCCTTCATTTCTTCCCAGGTTTCTTCTTTATCCTGATTATCAAGCATCCTGATGGTACCGATATTAAACGATTTAGACGCCCAAAGCTCGCCTGCCGAAAATAATGACAATTCCGTACTGCCACCGCCTACGTCAATATACAAGTAGTTTTTGCTTTTGTCGATGCTTTGCTCAATGTGGCTGGCATAAATCATTCCGGCTTCTTTCTGCCCGTGCACAATCTCCAAATCGATGTTAGCTTCGTTCTTTATTCGTTGTACTATTTCCTCACCATTTTTTGCCTCGCGCATGGCCGAAGTAGCATAAGCCATATAATCAACAACTTTGTAAACATCCATCAGGTTTCTAAAGGCCTGCATAGTTTTTACCAGGTCAGCCGCCTTCCTGTCCGAAAGCCGGTGATCTAAAAATGCATCGTCACCCAGGCGCAATGGCACCCGTATTAACGTATTTTTTTTAAACGAAATTGAGCTATTGTTTTCTATTACATCAGCTATTAACAGCCTCACGGCGTTCGAACCTATATCTATTGCAGCGTATCTCACTATTTGTTTTTATTTTTCAGGTATTCGTAAATATCAATCTGCGCCCGGTGGGGTGTTCCCGAGTGGGTTTTATGATACTTATTGGTGTTATGACTATTTATCTCTCGCGATTTGGTGTTGTCTTCCAGTTGAAGATTAATAATGTCCCGTACTTCTTTGCGCAATCGTTCATCAAGGATCGGGAACCCCACCTCCACACGGGTGTCAATATTTCGGGTCATAAAATCAGCCGATGTCAGGAAAATGAGTTCGTCGCCGCCGTTGCAATAGATGTGCACTCTTGAATGCTCCAGGTATTTATCAACAATACTCAGCACTTCAATATTTTCGCTAAAGCCTTTGGCTCCCGCTATGAGGCAGCACATGCCACGGATAATCAGTTGAATTTTAACGCCGGCGTTATTGGCCTGGTACAGTTTGTTTATCAACTGCTCATCGGCCAGGCTGTTCATCTTTAATATCATGTAAGCCTCTTTGCCTGCCTTTGCGTTTTTAATTTCGTTATCAATCAACTTATAAATCGCAGGCCGGGCGTCGATAGGTGAAACAATCAAGGTTTTTAGCCCACGTGGAAGCAGATTTTTATTTAATGCTTTAAAAATTTCCACCAAATCGGCAGTTATCTTTTTATTAGCAGTGAGCAGCGTATGGTCTGCATATAACCTGGCCGTTTTTTCGTTAAAATTACCAGTCGACAAACAAGCATAATATTCGGGCTTGCCCTTTTCCATTCGCATAACCAGGCAAATTTTGGAGTGCACTTTATAACCGTCGATACCATACAGTACGTTAACGCCCTCCTCTTCCAACCTGCGACTCCAGCCTATATTGTTTTGCTCATCAAACCTGGCCCTTAACTCTACCAGGCAGGTCACTTTTTTCCCATTTTTTGCTGCATTAATCAAGGCATGAATTACCCTGGAGTTTTCGGCAAGCCGATAAACCGCGATGCTGATTTCTTTTACTTTGGGGTCGATAGCTGCCTCGCGCAAGAAATGAATTACATAATCGTACGATTGATACGGCGTGCTGATCAGGTAATCTTTTTTTGCGATCATCCCCATCAGGCTTTTGCCAAACGATAAGCCATCAACCGGCAATGGATTATTTTTTTCGTACTCCAATTCGCGCCGACCCACGTTTGGGAAAGCAATAAAATTTTTGAAATTATGGTACCGGTTGCCCGGGATTAAACTTTCGCCATGCAAACCCATTTTATGCACCAGGTATTTTAACATATCCAGCGGCATTTCCGAATCATATAAAAGACGCATGGGTTTACCCTTTTTACGCTTTTGTAAGCTTTTCGACAGAGAATCGATAAATTTTTCACTCACCTCCTTATCCAAATCCAGCTCTGCGTCGCGGGTAAGCTGTAACGAATAAGCTTCTACCGTATCATGCTCAAAAATGAAAAAGATATCTTCCAGGCTATAACGTATAATATCGTCCAAAAGGATAATAAACTTAAGATTATTGGTCTCGGGCAAAACCACAAAGCGCGAAAGCGAATCGGGAAACTCAATTAATGCCAGCCGTGATTTTTTATCTTTGGTAAGCTTAACAAAAAAATAAATGGCACGATCCCTTAACTCGGGCAACGGTAAACTTTCGTCCAACATAATAGGCACCAGGGTAGCCAGCAAGGTTTCCCTGAAATAGTTTTTAATAAACTCGCCTCTGCTTACGTTTAGCTGTTTATCATTAAGGATAAATATTTTCTCTTCGGCAAGCTGCTTTACTATTATATTCTCGTACAGGTTGTTAAACTTACGCTCCTGCCTTACTACGATATTTTTTATCTGATTTAAGATTTTTTTGGGATTGTACCCTAAAATTTCCTTGGCCTTTTCGTTCAAATTAGATAGCCGGCTCAATGTGGCCACTCTTACACGATAAAATTCATCCAGGTTGGAAGAAAAAATAGCCAGAAATCTGATACGATCTATCAGGGGAACCGTAGGATCGGCGGCCTCTTGCAAAACACGGTCGTTAAAGTATAGCCAGCTAATTTCACGATTAATTAAGGGTATGTGTTTAATATCCATATACAAAAAAGCAGGCCTTTCGACCACGTTTACAAATCTGCTTATTTAAATGTTAAGTTAATATTAACTCGGTGGTATTTTTTCTTAGTTCTTAGCAGAAAGTCCATGGACCATGGTCCATAGTCCATAGTAAGAAGGAGGTTGTCAGATAGTCGTTGAACCATAGCAAATATAAAACAGTATGGCCATAAAAGCACCTTTCTTTGATCTTTGTAATATCAACATGATCTTTGGACTTTTTTACTATGGACTATCGACCGTGGACTATGGACTTTTTTACTAAATTTGCCCTACCAATTTACCAGCTATGCCAACATTTGATATCGTAAGCAAAATTGACGGACAGACGCTTGATAACGCCATCAACACCGCCAAAAAGGAAATATTAAACCGTTATGATTTTAACGGCTCAAAAAGCACCATCGATCTTGACAAAAAGACCAACACGCTAACAATAGTTACCGAAAACGACATGCGCCTGAAAGCCATACAGGATTCGATAGTGAGCCGCATGGTTAAACAGCACATCGATCCCAATGCCATGGACTTTGGCAAGGAGCAGTATGCTTCGGGTAATATGATCCGTAAGGAGATAAAAATAAAAGAAGGCATTGACAAAGAAGCCGCAAAAAAACTCGTAAAAAAAATAAAAGACAGCGGTTTAAAAGTGCAAGCCTCTATAATGGACGACCAGGTACGGGTACAGGGCAAAAAAATTGATGATTTGCAAGCGGTGATTAGCCTTTGCCGCAGCGATGATTTCGGGCAGCCATTGCAGTATATCAATATGAGAGACTAGTTTTTGGGATTATAGTGATTTTAGCGGTGATTACGGTGATTTTGAAAAAATGATTTGCAAGGTACTTTTACATCATCAATCACTGTAATCAAAAAACAATCGCCGTAATCCCCAAAAATAAAAAAGACCGCCCCCTTACAGAGACGGCCTTCATCAAACTAAACCAACTTATTATGAAAAAACACTCTTTTTATTTCGGATTTCGAATGTTCGATTTACCTTAGTCTGAACATCCTACTTTTTCTTTTCGGACTTTT
Source organism: Bacteroidota bacterium (assembly GCA_013288685.1). Lineage (GTDB taxonomy): Bacteria > Bacteroidota > Bacteroidia > Sphingobacteriales > Sphingobacteriaceae > Mucilaginibacter. Next base: position 11,082 of record JABDBM010000134.1, read on the forward strand.
CCGACTTTCCGGACTAATTATTTTATCGAAATCTCTCTCGATTGAATTTTAGCTTCTTCTTTCTTAGCTACTTCCAATTTCAACACGCCATCGGCATATTCAGCATCAATTTTGGTGT
>JABDBM010000135.1 GCA_013288685.1 Bacteroidota bacterium
TCTGGGATACCGAAATAACCGACACCCTTGGCAATTTGCTGGAAAATGAACATCTGAAACTGTTTGATTACCTGGTTTATCGCTTAAAACAGCGCAATATCAAAATCATTATCACCCCCATTGCCTTTTGGGGTAATGGCTATCCGCAGCGCGACGAAAAAACCGCCGGCTTTTCATCCAAATACAATAAAAGCCAGGCTACTGTTACCGATAAAGCCATACAGGCGCAGGAAAATTACCTGCATCAGCTGTTACTGCACCTAAATCCCTACACCAAACTCAATTACCGCGATGAGCCAGACATTATAGCCGCCGAATTAAACAACGAACCCAGCCACAGCGGGCCAAAGGCAAGTGTAACCACCTACATCAACCGGCTGGCTCTGGCTGCCCGCAGTACAGGATGGAGTAAACCGCTTTTTTATAATATCAGCCAGTCTCCCTATTATGCCGATGCTGTGGCCAAAGCAGACGTTAACGGATTTAGTTTTCAATGGTACCCTACAGGATTAGTGGCCGGCCACGAACAAAAAGGTAATTTTTTACCCAATGTAGACCACTATGCTATCCCATTTGATACCATCCCCGAATTTAAAAACAAGGCCCGCATGGTGTACGAGTTTGATGCCGCCGATGTATTGCAAAGTTGCATGTACCCGGCTGTTGCACGTAGTTACAAACTGGCAGGCTTTCAATGGGTAACTCAGTTTGCTTACGATCCCCTGGCTACAGCTTATGGCAATACTGAATATCAGACGCATTTTTTAAACCTGGCCTATACTCCTGCAAAAGCTATCAGCTTTTTAATTGCCAACCGGGTTTTTCATTTGCTTCCGCGAAATAAGGATTACGGCTCCTACCCTGCCGATAGTGTTTTTGATGCTTATCACGTAAGCTATACCCAGTCATTAAGCGAAATGAATACCGCAAAAGAATTTTATTATTCGGGCAATACCAGCACACCGGCTGTCGACCCGAAAAGTTTAGCGCATATAGCGGGAGTGGGCAATTCGGCAATCGTAACCTACAAAGGCAGTGGTGCATATTTTATAGATAAATTAGAAAGCGGCATTTGGCGACTGGAAGTGATGCCCGATGCCATCACCATACGTGATCCATTTGAAAAAGCTTCACCATCAAAAGAAGTGGTACATATCGCATGGAATGATGAGCCCATGCAGATAAATCTTGCGGATTTGGGTGCTGATTTTGATGTAAAGGGTATCAATACTGATAACGGTTATCAAACAGCCGCCGCCAATGGCTCCTTTACCATAAAACCCGGCGCTTATTTATTAATAAAAAAGGGCAAAGCGACTGCACAGTGGACCGGTGAAAAAATGGCGGGCAATTTAGCCCTCAATGAATTTGTTGCCCCGCAGCCGGTAAGCAAGGACCCTTATGTGAGCCTTACACCGGCAATTGAAATAAGCGCCGGGAAAGCTTTTACGGTTAGCGCCAAAATCATCAATATAAACCACGATGCCAAGGTTGATTTGGTGGTAAATAAGGGTTTTGGCCAGCCGGCTGTTATCCACATGGAAAGCCTTACCCCCTATAATTATGAAGGCGTAATTCCTGCCGCACAAGTTACGCAGGGCATTTTAACGTACACGATAATTATCCATAACAAAAACAAAATTTTCACCTTCCCCGGCGGATACGAAGGCGATCCGTACCAATGGGACAACGTTAATCACGATACCTGGCAAACATTTGTTGCCAACCCTAATGGTGCTTTGAGCTTGTTTAATGCAAGTGTTGATAAAGGCCGCACCAACACCTACTTCCCAACCTTTACCCGCAGCGGCGGTGCGCAATTTGCTGCGGGCGAAGAAACCGGGCAGCAAAGTTTCAAAGCTTCTTCGCCCGCCATCAAACAAGGGCAGGTAATGGGCTTTCAGCTGTACGTTGCTGATAAACTCAAATACCGGCTCCCGGAGATTGCCGCTTTTACCAAAGTTGTTGTAAGGGCACGCTTAACAAACGGACAGGCAGGGAAATTAACATTGGCATTAATCAATACCGATGCTGCAACCTATTCCGCACAAGTTGAGTTAACCAGCAATTTTAAAGATATTGAAATCCCCTTAGCCGCATTTAAACCGGATGCCAGCTTGTTACTGCCCAGGCCGTATCCCGGTTTTCAGCCTTTGTGGTTTAAAGCGGGTTCGTTTAACGGATTGAATATTTCCAATCTCGATAAACTGGAAATTACAGCGGGGAACGGGCTGAATCCTGCCGATTACAATAAACCTTTTGGCATTGAAGTAGAAACCGTATCGTTAAAACCCTGATCATGATGAAAAAAGTATTTTTTATTGCGCTTGCAACGTTACTAATTGGCGGCTCTGTTGTCGCAAAATCGCCTCTACCGCCCCGTTACCATTTGTTAATGGATCGCGATTGGAAATTTTTTTTGGGCGATGATAAAAACGCGTCGCCCGAAAAATTCGACGACAAAGCCTGGCGAACGCTCGATTTACCACACGATTGGAGCATTGAAGGAGAATTTAGCAAAGATGCGGCTACAGGAGGACAAGGCGGCTATTTACCCACCGGTATAGGCTGGTATCGCAAGCAATTTAGTTTGCCATTCCCGGTTGGCGGCAAGCAGGTAAGCATACAATTTGATGGCGTGTATATGAATAGCGAAGTGTGGATCAATGGGCACTACCTGGCTAAACGGCCTAATGGCTACATCAGTTTCGAATATAATCTGACTCCATTCTTAGTAAAAGGCAAAAATACTATCGCCGTACAGGTTGATAATTCCAACCAACCCAATTCGCGTTGGTATTCAGGCTCGGGTATCTACCGCCACGTATGGCTAAATATTACTAATGGATTGCACATTGTACAATGGGGCACTTATGTTACTACGCCCGAGGTTACTGATGCATCGGCAACTGTATCAGTAAAAACAAAAATTGATAATACCAGGCTGGACATCGCCAATAAAATACTAAATTCATCAATAACTGATGAAAACGGACACGAAGTTGCTTCTGGTAACACGCCTATATCAATAAAAGACGATGCGCCTGTTGAGTTAGTGCAGCAATTGACTGTTAACAGCCCGGCGCTGTGGTCGGTTGATGCGCCTCATTTGTATACGCTGCACTCTACCATTACGTCCGGCAAAAAGATCATCGACGAAACCGAGACCTCTTTTGGTGTCCGCAAAATTGAATACAGCGCCATTAACGGATTTATGCTGAATGGCAAGCATATAAAAATGAATGGCGTTTGCCTGCATCACGATGGTGGCTGTGTTGGCGCCGCCGTTCCCGAAAAAATATGGGTGCAGCGATTAAAACTGCTAAAGCAAATGGGTTGTAATGCCATCCGTACGTCACACAATCCGGTTGCACCCGAAGTTTTGGATCTGTGCGATAAAATGGGCTTCCTGGTAATGGATGAAGCTTTTGATGTTTGGGAAAGCGGCAAAGTAAAAAACGATTATCACCTGTATTTTGATGAATGGTGGCAGCGCGATGTAACCGACCAAATCCACCGCGACCGCAATCATCCATCCATCGTATTATGGAGCGCCGGTAACGAAATTCCCGATCAAACCAGGGACCGGGGCGTTGAACTGATAAAAAATATATTGGGAGTATATCATGCCGAAGACCCAACCCGCCCGGTAACCACGGCTAACGATGATATAGCCGCTGATAACGGTGCCACAAAAATTCCTTTTATGGATGCCGAAGATATTGTAGGCTATAATTATGTGGACCGCTGGCACGAACGCCGCGAACTATTCTATGGCCTTGACCATTACGATCACCCTGCCTGGAAAATGATTGGTACCGAAAGTGAATCGTTAAGAAACCCGCCCGAATATTCGCTTGGCGCTGATATGGGCAAAGTACGGCCTAATTACCCTGGCGGGATGATCCGCGCCGAACAACTTTGGAAATTTGTTGCCGTGCACGATTATGTTATCGGCGATTTTATGTGGACAGGCATTGATTACTTAGGCGAGGCCCGCTGGCCGGGCAAAGGCTCCTCTTCGGGCGAGATTGATATGACCAATCGCCCCAAAGACGGCTACTATTTTTACCAAAGCCAATGGACAACCAAACCTGTACTTCACCTCCTCCCCCACTGGAACTGGCCGGGCCGCGAAGGGCAGATTATCCCGGTACTGGCCTACACCAATTGCGATACGGTCGAACTTTTTGTAAACGGAAAATCGTACGGGATCAAAGTACAGGAATTTCCGCGCCAGGGAAACTCGGGCGGCTGGAACAAATACGCTCAACCCTATGTAAATAGCAGCACCGCCGATTTGCATTTAACCTGGGATGTTACTTACGAACCAGGCACCATAAAAGCTGTCGGCCGCAAAAATGGCAAACAGGTAATTGTTGATGAAATCCACACCGCCGGCAAACCAGCAGCGTTGCGCTTAACAACCGACACTGCGGTTATTGGTGCCAATGGAAAAGATATAGCGATGGTGTACATTGATGTTGTAGATGATCAAGGCAACATAGTACCAAATGCGGATAACCTGATTAATTTTACGGTAACCGGGAACGGCAATTTAATTGGTGTTGATAACGGTAACCAACGCGATGATGCATCATTTAAACTAAACAATCGCAAAGCGTTTAACGGGCACGCTTATGCAGTAGTTAGGGCAGGCAAACTGCCCGGGAATATTTCGCTTGCCGTACAGGCTGATGGATTAAAACCAGCATCTATCAGTATCAAGACAGAAATAGCAAAAACTTCGGTAATGGCTTTTGAAGATTTGAAGTAACACATCCAAGGTCCATCATCACTTCACAATCGGCCGTGTGCCGCCACAAAAAAAAAGAGTTCCCAAAGGAACTCTTTCTGTTTTCATAGGTAGATGTATATGATGGTCAGGCTGCCTTTTTAAGGGTACCCCGTTTGTTTTCTTTAGTGGTTTTAAACACAAATAAATCGCTAAGCAAAATTGCTCTCAATTCCAAATCAATTGCTTTTAACATTACTGTGGCGGAGGTGGTTGATGTTTTCATAGTTAATTAATTTTGTTTTAGTTGTAAAGCTTTATGCTAACATTGTGCCATAATAGTGTCAGCTATAAAAATCCCATTAATTACAGTCACGGGCCTATTTCACAATAATAATAAGCCCTGAAATCAATAACTGTTGTATATTGGTATGTATAATAGTGTTCAGAAAACTATCCATTTTCATTTTTTAAAATAAACTTTTGTTGAAGGTGTAATAAAATTGGCGGGCGCCTTACTAATGCCTCAAAACAACAAAAATGAAAACCATCAATTTTATTAAAACTTTAATTATAGCACTACTGGTGTTTATTGGTGCAACTGCCTGCGCCCAGGATTTAGCAACATCCGCATTTAAAGTAACCGTAACCGGCAAGGGCCAGCCCATGCTGTTTATCCCCGGGGCAACCTGCAGCGGTGACGAGTGGAATGAAACTGCAGCACGTTATAGTAAGACCTATCAATGCCATGTATTTACCCTGGCGGGCTACGCGGGCCAGGCGCCGTTAAGCAACCCACCCTATCTGGAGACTTACAAAAACCAAATCATCGCTTATATCAACAACAACCATCTGAACCATGTAATTTTGGTGGGCCACTCCATCGGCGGCTTTTTATCATTGTGGATTGCATCCGAGTTAAAGGACCATCTGCAAAAAGTGATAGTGGTTGACGCACTGCCCTTTTTTGCCGCAATGCGCAACCCCGATGCTAAAAATGGATTTAACGAGGAACAGGCTAAAGGTTTGCTGGCTTACTACAGCAAGCTGGACGAGCCACAACTTAAAGCAGCGCAAATAGCAGTTGCCAAAGGCTTGTGTGCCGATTCGACTAAATGGGAGATGATTGCCGGCTGGGGCGCAAAATCCGACCGCAAAACCATGGCTTACAGCATGTGCGAAATGCTGGGCAATGATATTCGTCAAAATATTAGCGCCATACAGGTACCGGTATTGGTAATGGGCGCATTTGCAGCTAATCCGCTTTATCCGCAGTTTACTTCGGCTTATGTTCAAACAGCTTACGAGGCCCAATATCAGCAATGCAAAACCTGTGTAGTGCATGTAACACCATCGGCAAAACACTTTATTATGTACGATGCGCCCGAATGGTATTTCAGTCAAATTGATACTTTTATCGCAGCCAAATAAAAAATAAAACGGTGACGGATTTATCGAACAAACAGGAGACATTATTTAACCAATTGGTTAAGGACAATCATGCCGCCATATACCGTATTTGCAGGGCTTACCTTTACGATGCTTCGCAGGCCGACGACCTGTACCAGGAAATTTTGTACCAGGCCTGGAAAAGTATCCAAGCTTTTAAGGGCGAGGCAAAAGTAAGTACCTGGATATACCGCATTGCGGTTAACACGGCTATTAATTTTAATTTAAAAAATAAACGCCACCAGCATTTACCAATGCCCGATTTTTTTCAGCCGGCTTACGAAGAAACATTGCCCGAAAAACAGGCCCAGGAAGCACAGTTAAATAAATTACGTTATTGCATCAGTCGGCTGGAAACACAGGACAGATTAATTATTTCGCTGGTGCTGGAGGATAAAAGCTATAAGGACATTGCCGAAATCACCGGCAGCAATATCAACAATGTAGGTGTAAAAATAAGCCGGATTAAGGCACGGCTGTTAAAACTGATGGAAAACTCAAAACAATACAACGATGAACTTTGAAGATTTGCAAAAAAACTGGCAATCGCAACCAGTAAACGCTTTAACCGATACCACTTTGCTAAAAAAGGACTTACAAAGCAAATGGCAAAAACATCAGCGTAAGCTAATGCTGACAAACATTTTTTTAACCTTAAGCTTCATCGTAGTTTTTGCAGTTGTGGGGTGGGTATATTTCGCCTACCGAAGTGATTTTGGCTGGCAATTTTCTGCCAGTATCGGCACTATGTACCTCCTGCTCATTATTTACTTAATGGTGAGCTGGCGCGGTTATGCATTTAAAAAAGAATACCTCGATGTTTCGAGCACCGATTATATAAACTATCAGTTGTTAAAATTAAGCTGGCAGCGTAAAACTATTACCACCTGGTCGCTGGTGTACGCAGTTTTGTTATGGCTCATTATTATGATGTACGAATTGGAGGTTACTGCAAGGGGAACCCTAATGTTTAAAGCAACCACAATTGCAATTACCAGCGCTTACATATTTGGAACCACAATTTGGAGCCGTTTCACCAAACAGAAAAAGCAGTTGGCTAAGCTTGATGAAATGATTGCCGAACTGAATAACATCAATAAGGCTTTTAATTAGGAAAATGTTAATATTTTATTAATTAGAACGATAAATTATAAATTAGAAATAAATTTTGTATTTTTGATATCAATTAACAGAGTTCAAAATCTGTCAGTTAACAGTTAGTTAATCAAAAGCAGGAATAGCGCAAGGCCACCCCTGCTTTTTCTGCTTTTATAAGGTTAGATCAAAGCCGTTCAAAAAGTAATTCCTGCATACCGTGCTTCCAAATACTTTCGCCTAAAGTTTTAAGTAATGGCATATCTTCATCAAAAACTTTTGCGAAAATATTGCAGCTATCCAGCCCCCGGCCTTCACCATAGTAAATACCCATGCAATTTGAAGTTTTTGCCCGCAGGGGTTTTAAAGGACCGATAACAACTTCGCCGGGTTCGGCAAATACGGAGGCATTTTCCTGTATAATATCAAGCCGTGGCGACGCATCTGTCCATATTTCATGTCCTGATACCCTGGCATGTAAAAAAGTTTGGGTAAATGGCAATTGTGCATCAAATGCCGCAGTTGTTACCGGCGCGTCTTCATTATAATAGCTAAAGCGGATAACATTATGGTCAGCTGTTTCGATGATAAATCCCTTCATATCGCAGTATTTACATTTATTAATATTCTTACCTCTAATATATTGATTCTTTATTCCTATTGGTTACATTTATCGCTATATAAACCTCGTTATGATTTCAAAATTCTATCCGCTGGCAATTGCGGCAACCCTAACCTTGTTTAGCTTTAACGCCAGGGCACAAACACCCGCCGAAACAGCCCACACTAAAGGCGTGGAAGCCGTAAAATTAGAAGATGACGGCAAATTTGATGACGCCCTTAAACTATTAACCGAGGCGCAGCAGCTTGATCCGGATAACATTTCCTATCCCTACGAAATGACTTATTGCTACTACGGGCAGCAACAGTTTCAAAAAGTGGTTGATAACCTTGAAAAATTGAAAGACAGACCAGATAGCTTCGACAGATTATACGAGTTGCTGGGCAATGCTTACGACGAATTGAAGCAGCCAGATAAAGCCATTGCTATTTATGAGGAGGGCCTAAAAAAATTTCCAAAATCAGGCGCCTTATATTTAGAGAGAGGTATTATGCCACTCGCCAAAAAAAATTATAACGAGGCCTTAAACTACTTTGAAAAAGGCATTCAAGCGCAGCCCGATTTCCCATCCAACTACTACCGCGCAGCAAAATTATATTGCATTTCTGACGATTCGATGTGGGGAATGATTTATGGTGAAATTTTCATGAATCTCGAACGCAATAGCCAGCGTACGCAAGAAATGAGCAAACTGCTGTTCGACACCTATAAAAGCCAGATAAAGTTTACCGCACCGGGTAAAATTTCTGTCAGCTTTAGTAAAAACGCGGTGATTAATGTTGGCGGAAGCGATAAGATAAAACTGCCTTACAGCATGATTTATGAACCGACTATGGGGCTTGCCGTTGCCGGTGAATCGGTTATCGATCTCAATTCGATGGATCGGATAAGGCAAAATTTTCTGAAATTTTATATGGACAAGTTTAATAAAGATTACCCAAATGCTTTATTTTCCTATCAAAACATGATCAAAGAATCGGGCAATATGGAAGCTTACAACCATTGGCTGCTAATGAAAGGCGACGACGATGCATTTAACACCTGGATGGCCTCCAATAAAACCAAATGGGATAGTTTTGTAAAGTGGTATCTTGCCAACCCAATTAAACTGGATGATAGCAACCATTTTTACCGGGCACAATACTAAATGTAGGCTCTATAAATTACTCGTTGTAAAATTAACCACAGAGAGGCACAAAGGAGTCACAAAGTACACGGAGAATAGAAAACTTAGGGTAGCGAGCTATTATGATAACTAAGCTTTTGCAATTAAAACCGCTGTGTTCTCTGTGCCTCCTCTGTTTCTCTGCGTTAAAAATTAACAAAACTATTTTTTATTTGGTCTTCTAACCGTTATAACCAAAATATCAATGAAACTTAAACTCATCATATTTCTGCTATTCGCGAGTCAACTGGTTTTTGCCCAGGATAGCGTTTTTGCGCGCAAACTGGTTGACACCTTAACATCTCCCTATTTTTGGGGCCGGGGCTATACCAAAAATGGAATGACTAAAGCTGCCGATTTTTTAACCGCACAATTTAAAAGCTATGGCCTTAGCCCAATGGACGGTAAGGATTTTATACAGCCGTTCAGCTACCCTGTTAATACGTATCCGGGCAAAATGGAAGTCGCCATTAACGGGGTACAATTAGTACCCGGCCGCGATTTTATTGTTAGTCCTGATAGCCGTGGCGTTACCGGCGAAGGGACATTGCAGCAGCGCGACAGCGTAAGTTTTGTCGACCATAAAAACCGGATTGTGGTGGTTTTGGAAGATAAGCTCACTTGGTCGGCCGAGCAAAAGGTTTTAGATTATACGGTGATTGAACTGGATAAAAAGCTGCAAAAAACCTTGCCTGCTACCCTTAAAGTAAACGTCGAAAACCAAATGGTTCCCGAATTTAAAACAGGCAACATCTGCGGCATAGTAAAAGGAACTACGAAACCCGATTCGGTAATTGTTTACACGGCACATTATGATCATTTAGGCGGCATGGGCAGCGATACGTATTTCCCCGGCGCTAATGATAATGCCAGCGGGGTTACACAGGTATTAAGCATGGCTAAATACTATGCCGCGCATCCGCAGCCCTACACCATGGCCTTTATCCTGTTTGCCGGCGAGGAAGCAGGCTTATTAGGTTCAAAATATTTTACCGAAAACCCGCTTATCCCATTAAAAAACATTCGATTTTTAGTCAATCTCGATTTGGAAGGTACAGGTATAGAAGGCATTATGGTAGTTAACGCAACGGTTTACCCCAAGGAACTTGCGATGCTCAAACAACTCAACGAAAAAGGGAAATACCTGGTAAAAATAGGATCACGGGGCAAAGCCGCCAATAGTGACCATTACCTGTTTACAGAAAAAGGCGTGCCGGCATTTTTTATCTATACCCTTGGCGGGATAAAAGCCTATCATGATATTTATGACATCAGCGCAACGCTCCCGCTAAACGAGTACAAAAACCTATTCACTTTGCTGACTCAGTTTAACGATGGTTTAATGGGGAAGTAATTTCGGATTTGGGATTTTCGATTTCGGATTTACCTTTTTGGCGTGGCTGGCTTATTTTACCACAAAGAGCACAAAGTGAGAAGCACAAAGGGCACTAAGTTTATTTGTGTCTTCTTCTTTGTGTCCTTTGTGAAAAGCTTTGTGTTCTTTGTGATAAAAAAAGCTTTACCGGCAAAGCTTATGCAACAACGCTGTATATTGAGGATATAAAGCTATCATCTCCTCCTTTTTCGCCATCTCAAATTCTGTAAAATCAAAACCTGGCGCAACGGCGCAGCTTACCAGTACAAATCCATTTCCCGACGGTATTTCAGCGGCAAACCATAATCCTGCTTCAATAGCTATCGAGAGGCTACCATCAACCGTGTCAGATAGTTTATGGGCCGTATAATTACCTTGTTCATCAATAACATGAATTAACAAAGGCTCGCCTTTATGAAAATACCATAACTCATCTGATGCCAGGCGGTGAAAACCCGAATAATCCGTTCCTTCCAACAAATAATAAATTGAAGTACATGCTTGTTTCATAATTGGTGAGGAAGGCCTTAGTACCTCCAGTTCCGACCGGAAAACCTCCTTATAATAGCCGCCTTCGGGGTGTGGTTGTAGTTTTAGATGCTCAATCCAATAAACTGCGTTCATAGTACTATTTCTG
>JABDBM010000136.1 GCA_013288685.1 Bacteroidota bacterium
TTTCAGTTATTATCCCGCTTTACAACGCCCAAAAATATATTTCCGCAGCTATTACTTCGGCAATTGCTCAAACATGGCCCAATATACGCCATCGATGTTATCGACATGAAAATACGACTGCAGCATGGTTAGATTAAATAAATAATCTTTTACGTTAGGAAAAATTATAGTCTGTTTAGTGAACAGCAGCCACGAAATGATAACTAATGAGGTTAGGGTAACGCAAACCCAATAGGCAGGGAACAGGCGGGCAAACCTTGCTATCAAAAAAGTTTTATAACTGGTTGTTTTTTCGATGGTAAGGAAAATAACAAAGCCACTTATGATAAAAAAAAGTTCCACCCCCGTACACCCGCCCATGAATATCCACTTATAAGCAATACCGGCCTGGCCAGCAGTGAAATGAAAAAACATCACGAACGTAGCTGCAATGCCTCTTAAACAATCTAATTCTAATAATCTCCCTCGGGGTTTCCTGCTATCCAATCCTTTAATGGGTATAAAAGGCTTATCCATCTGTTTTTACGGTACTAAAAATCTCGCGCCACCTATTGGCAACGGATGCATCTTCGGGCACCTTATTATCATTAAGCCAGGGTTCCTTAAGCATGGTCATGTATAAATCGGGGTTTTTGTCAAGTTCTATTATCCGGTCTATCAGCGGTGTAAAATCAAGTTTATTTACCTGTAGCCTCATTTTTTGACGTTTGGCAATAGTTTTCAGTTTGCGCCTTACCCGGTAGTTAAGCCCGGTGAAGGTACCCGGGCGAAAATCTTTAAAAGTATATTGGCCGTATTTTTCCAGAAGGTTTTTCAACGGCGCATTCCGCACCGCTAAGTAATCGGCAGCGTTCACAAAGCTTTCGGGGTTAAATATCTCATTCACCAGCGGGTCTCCACAGTAAATGGGGACGCTGTTCATCTGCATAGCATCGTACAATTTTTCGGTTTGGTAACCAGGGTACGAATAACTTTCAAACGCGATGGTAAACTTATAAGGCGTTAAAAATTGCCGTTTTGTTTCCCATGTATTGCCTTTGTATTGCTGGTCTATCGGCGGCATGTTATTCATCGACTTACCGGGCGCATCCACCTTTTTATATTTGGATAATTGCCTAAAAAACTCTTCGCGATAAGAGATGGGGTTGGAGTATAAAAAATTACAAAACCTATTTTTTTGCTTGTAAACCTCTTCTGCATTTATGTTTTTAAGTAACACTTGCGGGTTTAGCCCATGCCACTGAATACGTTTGTATCTGGCATTTTTAATTTCCTCCTCGCGGGGAACGCCAAATGCCCATTCGCAAATCTCAAGGTCGGGTGCTATAGCCTCGCAGTAGTAGCCAACCCTGGTGTATTTCCCCTTTGGGGGTACATTATTACCATAAGGGCCAAAAACAATAAAATCAGGATCGTCGCTGTTTATAAATTCAAATTCGCCGGTTAAATCGCTCAAAATTTCCGCAACACCACCTTCAAATGCTAAACCGTTGCGAAAGCTTATTTTAACTTGTTTCACTTTAATATTCGTTTTAACCTACGGCCGAAAAAATAAGCTGGCCTTACAAACAATTTGACTAGTAGACTGGCAATCGTAATACTCAGATGATATTTAAAATGCAGCTTTAACCGTATATCATCAAATAGCCACGGGTTTTTATTGTGATTACCGCTGCCCACATGCAGCATCATAGGCTGATACTCGCCCGCAGGCAACCAGAATTTAAAATTGTAACTACCAGGACTATTGTTGAACATGGGCGGACCTTTAAAAACATTTAAAGGTGTATCATCATTAAAATGAACCAGGTCGCCCCATATATTTCCATCATCAGGAAGCGGATCGGCCTCAAATTTTGAGAGGGCTATTGACATTATCGGCTCATCATACATGGTATGTTCGTTACGCTGAAAAGGCCTGCTTGATTTATAAAGCGAATCCGCATAATTAAAAACAGCATATCCTGTTTCGTTTTTTACCAGGTAATACAAGGCGCCGCAATACCTTATCATATATTTAAGGCCAAACTCTGCGCAAGCTGCCGCCGCATCTTCATCTACCCAATTCCCATCGGTTATTTTTAATCCAATTACGTTGGGCATAATAGGGTTAAACTTATCAAACAGCAAACTGATGTCATCATATATCAATGTATCGGCATCAATAAAAACCGAAACAGGCGTCGGCGAAATTTCAAGCAGATGCAGTTTAAACTCGAGGCCATTACCAGAAACCTCCGGCGGTGGGATAATCTTACCAACCCAGGCCAGATCATTAGGTAAATCGAAATCAAATTTTGAGGCGATATAAAACGGTATTGCGATGTTGTTATGAAACTTGTAAGACCGAGCCAATGCAAAAGCAAGATCAAGATATTTTTTACCAGTAGCATAAGTAAAAAAACACTTATCAGTCATCTAATTTACAAGTACTTTTATCCAAGATTGCGGGTAAATTTTATTAGGATAATCGTACCCTTTTTTAAAGCCCAAAAAATGTTGCGGGCAGTAAACCGCTTTATTAGCTCTTTTATTTAAATAAGCTGCCCACCAGCTAAACGTGCTGTTTGCTATTATACATACGTCGGCATTCATCATCAATTGAAAATCCATGATCTCACTTTCATCCGAAAAAAACTTGTTTTCCAGATAAATGAATTCGGTTTTAAGTAGCTCAATATCATCGGATATAATCACATAATAATTATCCTGATGTTGTATCTGCCTGATTACTTTATGATAATAACTCAATGGCAAACTCAAATCTTCACCCCCTAAATTCAAATAACCGAATGCTGTTTTAAAATCAGTAAGCCTGATATGCATCACCACCACTTTGGCTTTTTTTGCCAACCAGGTGAATTTCTTAGCGTAGGCGTCGGTGTATTGCGATTTCAGCGAAAGCACTTTCAGTAAACCCGTAATATGGTCTTCAAAATAAACTTCTGACTGGAAATAACCGTGATAATGAGTTTTATCCTCAATAGCTTGCACCGCTTTATTCGGATCATCCAAATTGTCGACAGTTATATTATTATCGATAAACCACTTGCCAATTGCATTGTAAAACGCCCCCCTTAAATAATGACTGAAGAACAGCCTAAAGCCTTGGTGATTAAAGAAAAGCCGATCAATGTAATAAAAAAACGATTTTTCGAGTTCGAAATATTTATAAATTTCTATTGGCCCACCGCTTTTTACCAGGAAAAACCGGGTGTTTAATTTTTTTGCTTGCGCGTAGATATAAGCATATTCAAATAGTTGGTTTCCTAATCCGCCTGCCAAATCAACACCAATCATTACAGCAGTTTTAGCTTTATTAAAGTTTGCAAATACAACCTTTTAAGTAAATAGTAGGGATAGTTTCTATCCGTCCATTTATAATTATGATACGCGTTGGGCAGGGCAGTTAGCTTTTTGTATAGTGCTGCTTCTAATTTATCGCTTGTTTTTGAGCCAAGATGGGTAACCTTTGATTCGGTGACCATATAGTTTTTAATACCGTGCTTTTTAAGGGTATTTAAATAGTCGGCGTCTGCATACCAGAATTTATATTTATCATCAAACGGGCCCGTGATTTTTAGCAGGTCCCGTTTAATAAAAAAGCACCAGCCTGAAAAGATATGGTAAATAGGCAAATAAGGATCCTTAAAAGGATAGCCATCACGGACGTGGGTTACCGGGCAAAATGGGGCAGCGCTTAGAATGCTGGCATCTGTTGCCATTAATTTTAATATCTCGGATGCCCAGCCTTTATGAAATATCAAATCGTTATTGCAAAAACAAATGTAAGGGCTGTTAGTATTTTGTGCACCAATATTCAAATACCTGTTAAAGCCAAATTCAACATCGGGATAAATTGTGGTTGAATGCTCAAACTGCCAGGGTTTTAAGTTTTTATTCGATTCGATAACAATAATGTTAAACGATATTTCTTTTTCGCTTTCCGACTGCCTCAGGGTAGTTATAGTTTGAGTAGTTAATGCTTTTAGGGCATCATCCTTAGCATAACTCAGTATAATAATGTCAATTTTTAAAGTGTTATCCATGTCGCCCGAGCGTTATTGAGTTCGCAGCTTTCTTTTTAAACCTGATAAATAACGCCTTACTATCAAATAATAATGTGCAATAAAAGGGGTTTTCAGCTTCAATCGTATCCCTCTTTCCGATGTCAATTGTTCGGCTATCAATCTTAAATGATAATCGGCCTCAACCGGGCTAAAGTAATTTTTAGATACGCCTGCTATTTTGTGCAAGCTAATGGAATCGTTAGTAACGTAAGTATCTTCGGCCTCGTGCAAGGCTAACCAGCCCTCGTAATAATATTTGTCCTTTTTTATAAGTGGTTCGGGGCAGCGGGATAAATAGCTACCTGTGGCGTACCAATAGTTATACCATATCCAGCCGCCAATATCACCTGGCCGGGCAACCTTGTCGAGCAACAAACCTGGAAATAGTCCTATTTTTTGTATGCCATTTCGTTTTAAATACTGTAGGTTTTTTCGCCAGTGTTGAAATGTGCCGGTAAAAAGCGCTACTTCCTCTGCCGATCTTTCCTGTAAATTATGGGACATTCCCTTAGCATGAAAATAAATAAAGTTTGCATCAGGATACCTGAGCGCGAGATCGTGAATTAACTTTATCCCGGGATATTCGTACTGATTTTCGAAGCTGAAGCTTACTATGGCGGATGGCACTATTTCCATTAATAATTCGCTAACGGCGCTAGCAAGGTTATGGCAATCGGTAACGTGTATATACAAATCGGCCTCGGGCAATATGCCGTAGCTTTTTAATTGCCGCAGCTGCCCTGAAGCTATTGCCTGCCAATTTGAATCCGGATTAATGTACAGGTAATAAACAATTTTGATATGATTTACCTGGCTGTTAAGGTTTATGCAGACGTCATGAATGTATTTGTCCTCGGCAATGTTGTAGTTTTTTTGGCCGGCGTTAATTTGCAGGTAACGGGATCCGCCTTTTTCTTTAATACCGCCAAATATTTTGTTGAAGTTGAGCGTATTTGGAAGTGCTATAATGTCGCCATTAATAAATTGTTTAACCTTTGCAGACACGTCAATGGTATCAATTGGCTTCATATCACTATCGAAATAACCGTAAAGTCCGGTTAATTGGTAACCTTTATCGTCGTCCAAAATGTAATCGCTTTGAAGTTCCGATAAAGTATTTCACCAAATACTTTACCAGTTGAATGGGAGTGCCATGATATAAATAACCTTTGCGAAAGCTCAAAACTCGCATAATTGCGATTTTATGAGCCACTTTATTGGTGTGCCCGTTATAAATTAAATTGTATATATACTCTTTAAGTGTTTTTAATTCGGCACTGCATCTTTCAGCATAGTTTAATTTTACACTCGACCGGGGTAAAACCGATTTCCATTTTTGGTTGAAGATCAACGCATTATCGTTCCAGTTTGCATTCATATTGTTGCCCTGGGTATAGTGCCGTATCATTATGTCAAAAACACAAAAGATTTTATAGCCGGCCAATGCTATTTGCATGCAGATGTCCACATCGTAAAAATGATACCCCTTGTAGTTAACAGCATCAAAACTTATTTTATCAAATAACGATTTTCTGATGCAAAGCCATACCCCGTCCAATAATACCACCTCGCTCGTCCCGGCTCCGGTTGGTGGGTATTTTCTGATATCCGGATCATCACCCGGGTTCTCTTTTAAAAGGCATATATTAACCATTTGACCACCCCACCACGAGCCCGGCATCGCTGCCGCATAAGGTGTTCCGGCTATGCCTATGGCGCCAACTTGTTGGTTGTAAAAATGGTCAATTACTTTTTGCCCCCAGTTTTGGGTATGATAGGCAATATCGTCATGCATAAAGCATAAATAGGGGAAAGTACTTTTGCTTACGCCGATATTATAAGCTTCAAATATACTGTAACTGTTGGCCGAATTATCAATAACAACCAGTTGGTATGGCAGGCCTATAGTCAACTCGATATTTGCCTGCAGTGCCGGTGATATGCTTTTGCTTCTTGAACAAATAATTAAGGAGATCAATGTAGCAGCGACTGCGTTTTTAATTTGACATAAGCCAGCAGGCAATACAGTCTGGTTCCAAATCCAATACCTGTATTTTTCGATAATGCGACTTGTTGCACATACAAACGGCTATCAACGAAGGCTTTTGTAAAAAGTTTTTTGAAGAAATAGTTAACAACATTTTTGTTTTTGTCCCGATTAAATTCCTCGTCAGTTAACTGTGTGCTTATGCCGCCAACATGAAAGTTTGCTATAATAATATCCATGTATTTGAACGTATAATTTGCAAAGCATTTCAGGTTGAAATCGTAGTCGGCAAATACTTTATAGTTTAAATTGTAGCCACCCAGCTTTTTAAAAACGCTGTTGTGGTAAAATATCGATTGGTGGCAAATATTATTACTTAATAACCTCTTCAGGTTAAACTCACCGCCATGTATGCCTTCGGTTTTTACCCAATTATTTGTGCCACGTAACATTACGTTGCCATACAAAACAGAAGCGTTGTTTTGCAGTAAGTTTCCGGCAATATTGTGGAGCACATTTTCATTATATAATGTGTCGTCACTACCCAAAAAATAAAGGTATTCGCCTTTGGCTAACGCAATGCCTTTATTCATAGCATCGTAAGCGCCCTGGTCTTTCCCTGAAACAATATGCAGATTAATTTCGTTGCTGTAACCACTTGCTATTTCGATCGTTAAATCACCGGAGTATCCGGCGATTATCCAAACCTCGTAATTGTTAAAATTTTGCTGCTTGATACTGTCCAGGCTTTTTTTTATTGTGGCTGCCGAGTTATAAGTTGGAATGATGATTGAAAAAAAGGGATGATCAATGCTGTTCAAAACAATTAGTTTGTAGTTGCTAACTCCGAATAAACGGATTTAATAACGTTTAATGCATCCGTATTTCTCAGACGACCGGCCTGCTTACTGCCGTTAGCGATGCTTCGCTGCCGGTATTCATCATCGCCCCAAAGTTTTAATAATTTATTAGCTATATCCTGGGCGTTCAGAGGGTCAAAGATAAAGCTATCGTCGCCAATAGTTTCGGGGAGGGAGGTCACATTTGAGCAGATTACCGGGACATTCAAAAGAATGGCTTCCATAACCGGAAAGCTACCCGCTTCGTAAATTGTTGGAACCACTACACCAAGGCAGGTTTTATACAGGCTGTATAAAGTAACTTCATCCAAAACTCCGGGGAATATTACCTGGTTCTCCAAATTATTTTGTTCAATAAATGGTTGCAGGCAATCGTCAAAATAGGGTGTTTTATGTCCGGTGCAAACCAGTTTTATGTTGTTATAGCTTTGCTGTTTCAAAATGGCCAAAGCTTCCAAAAGTTTAATATGGTTTTTGTGTTGCCATGTATTAGCGGGATAAATAACAAAGTCGCCGTCAATACCAAGTGGTCGTAATGATATGATGTCTTTATCAGTGTACTTATCAATCCAAAGGTTATCCATTTCCAGTAAACACACTGTTATGATATTGGCCGGCGTGTTAAAATATTTTATAATATCTTGTTTTACATGCGTATAGCTTACTATAATTTTATCCGCGCCGCGTATATACTTTAAATATTTAACGGCCCTTTCGGCACGGCTCTCGGCCGTGAAATATTCAGGGAAATGCAGTTCCTGCACATCGTGCATGGTGCATATCAATTTCGGTATTTTAGTTTCGGGCAAATACTGATAGGGGCAATGAACAATGCCGATTTTAAACTTGCTGCAAATTTTGTCGATGAATTTATTGTCGTTTATTTCAAGCGAAATTCCAGTTTTGGCCGTTACTTTTCTTTTTACCCGAATTTTATCGAATTCCCATTTATCCCTCTTTATTAAAACGTGGTGGGGGTTTTTAGCCAGCACATTCATTATTTCGGGGTCATTTATCTCGTGATAAATAAAATATTTATTCTCTTTGTCTTTAAGCAATATTTTTAGCAGTGCCACTGCATATTGCCGCAAGCCGCCCATCTGCTGGTTAATATCGGGTATGTAGTATAGTATATTCAATCCAGTTCGGGCTTAAAAATTGAATACTTGCTTAATTCCCTTGCTCAAAAAACAATTTTATAGTTGAACATACTTCCAGCACATTATCATTTGTAAGGCCCGGATAACTGGGAAGGTTAATGCCCCGCCAGCCCAGGTTTTCGGCTATCGGATGTTTTTGAAATTTTTGTGCATACATTGGCATGGTGTGTACCGGGTAAAACAAAGGCCGGGTTTCAATGCCTTTATCACCCAAAAACTGCATCAGCGGATCGCGTGTTACCGGGCGATCCACTAAAATAGAACACATCCAATATGAATGCTTAACACCAGCCGCCGCCTGGTGAAACGCTACCGGCAGCCCGGCCAGATTTTGTTGGTAAAGCGCAGCAATTTCGCACTTACGTTTTACAAAACCATCTATTTGTTCCAATTGTGCTAAACCTATGGCGGCGCAAATATTGGTCATGCGGTAATTATAGCCAACCACGTCGTGCCAGTAAAACCGGTGCTTTGATAACCCCTGCCCTTTATAATGCATGGAGCGGTCATAAATGGTTTGATTATTACTTACTACCATGCCGCCCTCGCCGGTGGTAATGGTTTTATTGCCAAAAAAGCTAAATGCTGCTATATCGCCAAAAGTGCCAACATGTTTGCCCTTGTACTCCGTGCCTATTGCTTCGGCACAGTCTTCTATCAAAAAAATGCTGTGTTTGTCGGCCAATTCCTTCAGTGCGTCCATATCACAAGCACTACCGTACAGGTGCACGGCCATAATGGCTTTGGTGTTTATGGTTATTTTTTTCGCTACATCGTGCGGGTCCATTTGCCAGGTATCGGCAAGCGAATCAACAAAAACAGCTTTTGCGCCTGTATAAGTAATTGCATTAACCGAGGCTATGTAAGTTAAGGTAGGTACAATAACTTCATCGCCGGGGCCAATGCCCAATACCACCAATGCCAAATGAATAGCAACTGTTCCGTTTGAAACAGAAGCCGCATATTTTACATTGATATGATCGGCAAAGCGCTGCTCAAACAAACTGATGAACTTACCTTTCGATGATATCCAGGTTGAATCGAGGCATTCGTTTACATATTTTTTTTCGTTGCCGGTTAATGATGGCTGGTAAACAGGTATCCTAATTTCCATAAAAATTATCTATAAAGGTATCCATTCGTTATTGAAAAATACACAACCTAAATCGGCGCCGCTATATTGGTAAGCGTTTGTGCCTGTCTCCAATATCTCGAAGTTAAAGGCATCCTGTACCAATTCTATTATTTGGGCGTTGGGGATGTGCATGGCGAAAGAAATTTTATATTGTCCGGGTGTTAGCAGTCCCGAATTAATGGTTACCGAAACTGCCGATTGTCCGTCGCTTTTAACAATATCCTTTATCTCTTTTTCGGATGTGAAAATACACCTGTCTAAATTGTCCAGTACTTTAAAACCTATGTTTGCGTGAAAGTATTGCCGCTCTGCTATAAACTTTATCCTGATTTTAATATCTTCATCAAACCCAAAATCCGACTTTACTTCATTATCATTTCCCTCAATAGTTATCTCCCTGAACTTTTTTTCGGGGCTATCATTTTTATATGCATTGAGTTTGCCAGGTACCTGGGTATAAGCCTTTATGCCATCATTTACGTTTCCGTTAAAGGCAATGGTGCCGTTGTTAAGCATAATAACATTGTGGCACAGGTTTTTAATCGCCCCCATATTGTGGCTTACAAACAACACCGTGCGCCCTTCTTTGCCCGATACATCGCCCATTTTACCCAGGCATTTTTTTTGAAATTCTGCGTCGCCAACGGCCAGTACCTCATCAACAATCATAATCTCGCTCTCTAAATGCGCAGCTACCGCAAATGCCAGCCGCACGTACATGCCTGATGAGTAGCGCTTTACAGGTGTATCAACATATCGTTCAACCCCGGAAAAATCGACTATCTCGTCAAATTTTTGCTTGATTTCTGACTTGCGCATGCCCAGGATAGCGCCGTTTAAATATATATTTTCGCGACCTAACTTTCCTTATCACTTTTGGTATCCAACTGATGATGTACCTCACCACGGTTATTTACCCATTATCAGCAGTTAAGCAAAAATATCCCAAATACCAATGGCTCATTGAATATAACCCAATGACATCTATCATCGAAGCATTCAGATACGGTTTTTTGGGGCAGGGTACATTTACTATGCTATCTTTGGGTATCACCACTATAATCACTATCATCATCCTGCTGATAGGAATTGTAATTTTCAACAAGGTTGAGCGCACTTTTATCGATACTGTATAAATATGGCAAGGGCAATTAAAGTTGAAAATCTGTCGAAGGCCTACCAGTTAGGCGAAATAGGCACTGGCACCATATCGCGCGATCTGGAACGTTTTTGGGCCAAAATGCGGGGCAAAGGTGATCCCTTCCTGAAAATAGGCGAAGTAAATGACCGCTCCGTTAAAGGCCAAAGCGATATCGTATGGAGTTTAAAAGACATCAATTTCGAAATTCAGCAAGGAGATTCAGTAGGGAT
>JABDBM010000137.1 GCA_013288685.1 Bacteroidota bacterium
TGACTCAATTATTCATTTTCAATAGCCGAAAATATCTCAAGTAAGATATCCCATTTATGAGTGGCGTCTATTTGCCAAACGCGTACATAGTTATAGTCGCTTACTACTTCGCCTTTTTTTATGCGTGCTTTGCCATAAGTGTAGGCCAGATCGTTGCTGGTTGAACGGCCTGCACCGGTAGTTTGTGCGCTCATGGTGATGCCCTCGTTCTGAATAAATTTCATCACATTCAGCTGACCCGTAATTGGTTCAAAGCCGGGGAAGTAATAACGGCCATCAGGACTTAAAAACTCTTTATAACACGCCAGTGTAGATATGCTTAACGAATGGTTAAACAAATTATCGGTACTCATAATAATTCTCTTTCCTTCAAAAAACTTTCTTTCAATTTATTGAAAAAAAGTGGAACACAAAGCCAATTGATTTCGTATAAAGCAAACAAAAACATTTACCGAATGGCTGATTTAAATAAATTTCTAAGATCGAAGGATCGTATAACGGAAATTCTTAATTATTTAATGAGGAATACACCCGAAAACGAAAGAACAGATTCATTTATTAATAATCTTGAAAAATCGATCAAGATAATAGATGATAAAATGGAAGAGTTTAAGGTGAAAGGCTTAATTAAAAATTAAATTCCGTTTATATTATTCCCTAAACTTTATACAATACGCATACTGCCGGCACCATTATCCTCTTGATATATGGATAGGCTGATTACCCCGTCAACTTTTCATCACACAACCTGCTAACAATTAATTGCTTACCTGATCAAGGCGATCTTTAAATCCTATTAATCAAGGTTCAGACGACCCTGCTAATTAAGGTTCACATCAATTGTTAAATTCCTCCCCTCTTTTGTTAAAGTTTGTTAACAGGTGTTAAATGCGCATGTCATATAAAAAAATACATTGAAATTAGTGCTAAGGTTTAAAAAGTTGAAGTGGCTGTAAGAGTTCAAAAAGGTTAGAAAAGTGTCGTTGGAAGATTCAGAACCTTTACGAAACTCCAACTTTTACAACTACTTATAACCATTACAACAATTTCAACACATTACAACCTTTGCAACAAATTCAACACCCAAAAACCATGCATTACAAAAAAATCAACAATCTGTTAGGCTGGCTCAGTTTCGCCATAGCTTCTGTAACCTACATTTTAACACTGGAGCCATCTGTAAGCTTTTGGGATTGCGGCGAGTTTATTTCCTGCGCATACCGGTTGCAGGTTTCGCATCAGCCGGGTTACCCCATGTTTGCCATGCTTTGTAAGGCATTTTCGTTATTGTCATTTGGTGATCATACCAAAGTGGCTTACTTTACCAACCTGATGTCGGCACTGGCCAGTGGGGCAACCATTATGTTCCTGTTTTGGAGCATCACTTCGCTGGCTAAAAAACTGCTGTCCCGCAAAACGGACTTATCGGACCAAGCGCAGCAGCTGTTGATTTTTGCCGCCGGATTAATTGGCGCACTCACGTTTACTTATACCGATACCTTTTGGTTCTCGGCGGTTGAAACCATTGTGTTTGCACTTTCATCGTTATGCACTGCCATTGTATTTTGGGCCATATTAAAATGGGATGCACAGGCCGATGAACGGGGTGCTGATAAATGGATTGTATTGATTGCTTATATGATAGGGCTTTCCATCGGCATCCACCTGCTCAATTTATTAACCATCCCGGCCATTGCCATGGTATATTACTTTCGCAGGTATAAAAACATCAATGTTAAAAGCGGCCTGGTTGCGTTTGTGATCAGTATTGTCATATTAGGGTTGGTTCAGTTTGGCATAAGGGGCTATACCGTTCAATTTGCTGCCTGGTTCGATTTTTTCTTTGTGAATAAACTGGGCCTGGGTTTCGGCAGCGGGGCGTTGGCGTTTTTATTGTTGATTATTGGCTTACTCACCGGAGGTATCTGGTATAGCATTCGCAACAAAAAACCGATGCTTAACCTGGCGTTTTTATGTGTGGCTTTTATTTATTTTGGCTACAGTTCCTTTATTTATATCCCGATAAGGGCAAGCGCCGGAACCGACTTGAACAACACGCATCCGGACAATGCTTTTACCTTATACCGATACCTTAACCGGGTACAATATGGCGCTACGCCATTATTGAGTGGCCCTTATTTTGATGCCAAGATTATTGACGAAAAAGACGGTGACGCCATTTATCGCAAAGGGAAAACTGAATACGAAAAAGCCGGACAAAGTTTCGATTATGTGTATGATCACACTACCCTGCTCCCCAGGATGTGGAGTACCGACGCGGACCCCTATTATGCCCAAAATGCACAGTTTTACAAGCAATGGCTGCAATTAGGCGACGGACAGGCACCCACATTTGCCGATAATATGAAATGGCTGTTCAACTGGCAAATTTACCAGATGTATGCCCGTTATTTCCTTTGGAATTTTGTTGGCCGCTACAACCAAATGGACGGGCAGCAAAGTACAGCAGCCATTAATGGCAACTGGACCAGCGGCATTTTTGATGGCGGCAAACACCTGCCGAAATCGGTAGTGAACGGCACCGACTATGCGCCCTTATATGCCCTACCATTAATACTGGGACTGTTGGGTGCGATTTATCACTTCAGGCACAAAAGGCGCGACGCTTTAGTAATTTCATTGCTCTTCTTTTTCACCGGGATAGCAATTGTATTGTATGTTAACCAAAACTCTGTACAACCACGTGAACGCGATTATTCGTACGTAGGCTCATTTTATGCTTTTGCTATTTGGATAGGACTGGGCGTAATTGCACTGGCCGAATTTGCCCGGCAAAAAATAAACGCAAGAGTTGCTGCAATAGGCTCCTTTGTGATTTGCTTGTTTGCAGTACCTGTGTTATTGGCGATGAAGGAATGGAAGGGCCACGACCGGTCGACTAAAATGACTCCGCACGACATGGCTTATAACTTTTTAATATCGTGCCCAAAGGATGCTATCTTATTTACCTATGGGGATAATGATACCTACTCGTTATGGTACGACCAGGAAGTTGAAGGTGTAAGGCCCGATGTGCGCATTGTTTGTTTAAGCCTATTTAGCGGCGATTGGTATATCCACCAGATGCAGGGAAAAATGAACCAGTCGGCCGCGCTACCTATAACCTTGCCTTTTGATAAATATAAAGATGGCGTACGCGATGTGATCCGTTATAACGACGCTAACCTGGCAGGCTCCGTTGAACTGAAAGATGTTTTTGATTTTATCACATCTGATGATAACCAGGCTAAAGTTGCCTATCAGGATGGATCTTCGCAAAATTATCTTCCCACCAAAAGCTTTAAATTAACCGTTAACCCGGATGAGGTATTAAAAAATGGTGTTGCTTCCGCAGATCAAAAAGATAAAATAGCCTCTGCGATAGAGTGGAAATTCTCGGGTAGCTACATTACCAAAGATAATCTGGCCATGATGGATATATTGGCTCATAACAATTGGAAAAGGCCGATTTGTTTTACCACCACCATGGGTCCCGAAAGTATGTTCGGACTGCAAAACTACCTGTATAAAGAAGGCTTTGTATACCATTTAATTCCGTTTAAAGCCGACACCAGCGCTTTACGCGATCAGTTATCAAAAACCAATAGCCTGGTGATGTACAATAACGTAGTGAACAAATTTAAATACGGCAATTATAAAAAGGCCAAATACCTGGATAACGTATCGTCCAACCAATTTTATCTGACCATGGAATATACATTTAACGATTTAACAAAAGGTTTGATGAAAGACGGGCACCGCGATTTGGCCTTAAAAGCCATCCATCATTTTGACGAAAAAATGCCCGATATTAACCCTGATATTGATACTGCCGCCCAGAAGTTTTTCCTTGCCGAAACTGCTTATCAGCTAAATGATCAAAAATTGGGGAACAAATACGTAAAAAGCGTTGACAATTTTATAACCGATCAGTTAGATTATAATTACGACCTGCTGCAAAATAACAAGGATGGCATTGACCAGCGGACGGTACAACTCGGCGTTCAATTACTAAATGGAATGGCTGACACTACTAAAATTAATAACCAGTTGGAATTGAGCAAACAATTGCAGGCGCAGGCAAAGGAGTACGAAAATAAGTTTGCGTCGTTGGGGAGATAGAGATTAGTCGGCCTTAATTATAGGCGATAGCGAGAAAATCTTATACACCATGTATAGCGCAGTTTGCATGGCGTATAAGATTTCTCTTTCGTGCCTCAATCGAAATGACATAGTGGCGGGTAATAGAACTTTGAGCAAGCTATGCCGGATTGTTGCTTTTATTCCTTTTCCATAAGTGCAGCATTATGCGCATTTATCATAAAGTTATAAATGTTGTTATCCATAGCCTGTATTCGCTGTAAAGAATCCGGAATCTTTTTTGAGGGATGTGGTGCGTCAAAATAAAAGAGCCAAAAACTTTTCATTTTTTCTTCAGATAGTTTTTGAAGAATATACACCGTCAACTCAGGTTTGTTCTCTACATGTTCCTTTAAACCATGCTGAAAGTAATTGATAGCGTCAGCATCCCAACGCCCATTAATTGCAATACCAATAATTTTTTGGTAATACAGGGTATCGTTAACACTGTTTAAATTATTAAAAAACCGCGCAATGTGTTTTTCCGCGTCAAAATATAAAATGGAAGCTTTTGAACTATAGCCATAAAGATCATTAAGCTCACTAAACGTTGCCGGAAACTCATCGAAAAACTGTCTTTGATAAATATCTACGTTTACCTGGGATGAGGTGCACAACAAATACAGACGTTTCAATTTTTTAGCTTTTATAGCCAAAGTATCAACCACTGGTTGGTTGGTTGCGACATGTGCTGTGCTTTTGGCAACCTGAAAATTGAGCGCTGTCACTACGCAAATAATACAAAACACTTTCATATATTTTTATTTTATTCTATTATGCTTTCGCAAATCAAACTACAAACCCATCTGCAATGCTTATTGCTTCACTAATAATAGCCAACCCCTCGTCAATCTGTTCCGTGGTAACACATAAAGGCGGGGCAACAAAAATGTAATTCCATCGCACAAAGGTGTACATGCCCAGTTCTTTTATTTTGGCTGCAACTTTATTCATGATCAGCATTTCATCGGGTTTGGCGTTAAATGGGGCCATTGGCTCTTTGGTTTCGCGATTTTTAACCAGTTCAATGCATCCCAGTAAACCGGTGTTGCGCCAATCGCCAATAGATGGGTGCTTTCGTTTCAACAATTCCACCTGGCTATCCATATACTTACCCATGGCAACGGTATTTTCAATCAGCTTTTCGTCCTCGTAAATTTGCAGCGTCTCTAAAGCCGCGGCACAGCAAACAGGATGAGCCGAATAGGTAAGACCAAGCGGCAACATGGCATCATCGTATTTGGCAGCAATTTTATCTGTCACCATCAGGCAGCCAAACGGCAAATAACCTGCTGTGAGGCCTTTTGCCATGGCGACCATATCGGGCACTACATCATGATTTTGAAAGCCAAACCATTTTCCGGTACGGCCAAAGCCGCTCATTACCTCATCAATAATCAGCAGGATGCCGTGCTTATCGCAAATAGCCCTTATGCTTTTTAAATAGCCCACCGGATATTTAAAGCAACCAGACGAACCTGACTCACCTTCTAATAAAATAGCCGCGATGTTACCCGGACCTTCGTACGCAATCATTCGTTCTAAATTACTAACCGCATCCGTTAACAAACTTTCTCCACTATGCTGCCAGCGATAGGCGTACGGAATATCAATATGCACAAAATTGGGTGCTTGTTGCGAATCGGCGGGCAGCTTACGCGGATCGCCCCCGGCAGCCATTACGCCATAAGTTGAACCGTGGTAGGATTGGTAACGGCTAATAATTTTATGCCTCCCTGTGTACAATCGGGCAAGCTTAATGGCATTTTCAATAGACGTAGCACCACACAACGTAAAAAATGCCTTATTTAAGTCACCCGGACAAATCTCTGCTAATTTTTTACCTAAATCGCCGCGGGCTTTGGTGACACAACTGGGGGTAATATAGCTTACCTCCTGCATTTGCCTTACCACAGCATCGGTTATGCGCTGGTTACCATGGCCAATGTTTACATTCATCAGGCCCGATGAAAAATCAATATAACGCTTGCCGTCATAATCGTACAGGTAAACACCTTCTGCACGTTTTACCGCTATAGGATCAATACCCTTTTGTTTGCTCCACGAAAACAGGGTATGATCCAAATTATTTTGGATGATTTCCTGAGCTTCGGATATAGTTGTTTCTAACATATTTGTGATGATTAATATTACTAAAAAATCCGTCGATAACTAATGATTCAATGACCTGAGGCTAACTCATCCAATTCACCCCTGCCTCCGCGTTCCATTTTGTTGTGCTTTTCTTCAGCTTCGTCCAAAAGGCGATGGAACTTTTGCCTGTGATATCCCCTACCCCAAACTTGCTTTCGTTCCATCCGCCAAACGAAAAAGGCTCGCGGGGTACAGGCACGCCAATATTTACGCCAATCATCCCGGCACTTGCTTTTTCCATTACATACCGGGCAGCGCCGCCATTTTGCGTAAATACGCTGGCCGCATTACCGTAAGGATTAGCATTTTCAATAGCCAAAGCCTCGTCGAGCGTGTTAGCGCGGATGATGCAGATTACCGGGCCAAAAATTTCTTCTTTAGCAACAGCCATATCCGGAGTTACAAAATCAATAACGGTAGCCCCAATATAAGTACCGTCTTCTTTGCCGGTCACGGCAACTCTCCTGCCATCAACCAAAACTTTGGCGCCTTGCTGTTCGGCTTCGGTTATATAGCGTTCAATTCTTTCTTGTGACGCTTTATTAATTACCGCGCCCAGGTTTTCGCCGGGGATAAGCTTCCGGGCTTCGGCACAAATTTTATCGATAATATGGTCAATGGCGCCCACACCAACCATGGCTGAAGCGGCCATGCAACGCTGTCCGGCACAGCCGCTCATGGAGGCTGTTATGTTTTGCGCCGTCATATCCGGTACGGCGTCGGGCAGTACAATTAAGTGATTTTTTGCGCCGCCTAAGGCAAGGCAACGTTTCAAATTTTGTGTTGCGCGCCGGTAAACTGCCTTCGCAACGGCGGTTGACCCAACAAACGATACTGCTTCGATACCCGGATGATCACAAATGGCATTCACTACCTCCGCATCGCCATGTACAATGTTAAATACACCGTCGGGTAAACCCGCTTCTTTTAACAGTTCGGCTATACGGCCTATACTTAGTGGTACCTTTTCTGATGGCTTAATAATCATACAATTCCCTAATGCAATGGCATTAGGGATGGTCCAATTGGGCACCATGGTTGGGAAGTTAAAGGGAACTATGGATGCCACTACACCCAATGGTACGTATTCGGTGCGACACTCTACACCTTTACTCACCTCTAATACTTCGCCGGTTATCAGTTGAGGTAACGAGCAGGCAAATTCAGTTAGTTCAATACATTTTTCAATTTCAGCTATCGATTCGCCAATGGTTTTACCGTTTTCTTCGCTGCCCAAAGCGGCTAATTCTTGAAGGTGTTTTTCCAGCAAAAATTTATACCTGAAAAACACTTGTACCCTTTCCTTTACCGGAGTTTTACTCCAGCCTAAAAACGCGGCCCTGGCAGCCGATACGGCCTTATCCAAATCATATTTTCCGGAACACGGTAACTCAGTCAAAGGCATACCATCAATGGGCGAATGGATAGCTAATAGCTTGTCGCTAACAATGGGCGTAAAATTTCCGCCGATGAAATTTTTAATGCGCTCGTATTTCATAGTAACCAAACTTACAGCATAATTTTTATAAAACCTTAACGTTAATGCAACACAAATCCTTAACAAAGATTATCAAGTAGTTTAAAGGCGATTAACACTCGTTTACATAAAAATATTGTAAATAGCAGGTATGTTATTTACATTGCGTTTCAATCTAAAAAACCTAACATCATGAAAAAACTATTTTTACTAACCTTGTTGGCCGGCTTCTGCTATTTGGCCAACGCCCAATCAACCAACTACAAGCCTTTTAAATTCGACCTCGACTTTGGTTATGCACAACCAAGCAGTAATTTGGATTTAAAGGGTGGATTCAGTTTTGACCTTGAACCCCAATTTCGTCTTTCTAATGAGTTAGCGCTTGGTTTCCGCATAGAGGGCGCCGCTATGCCGTTTCCAGATGATGGCTCTGGCAATACAACTATTTTCGCGCAGGGATCTTATGCCCTCACCGCTAATTATTATTTATCAAACGGTGTTTTCAGGCCATTTATAGGTGCAGGCGCAGGCTACTATCTGGATGAGACCGTTGTGAGCGGCAATGGCAGTACTTATGACTATGGCAGCACTTCACTTGGCGATGGTAAAGTTGGCTTTTTCCCACGAATTGGCTTCGAGGCCGGCCATTTCAGACTATCGGCAACTTATAACATTATTGGCGACGAACGGAATTATGCCACTTTTACCCTGGGCTTTTTTATTGGCGGTGGAAGGAAATAAGGAAGTTGCAGTGGCCGGTTTGCAGTTGGCAGATTAATCTGCTATTTAAAGTCGTTAAACACGGGGATTTTTACTTAATGTTTTACCAACAAAGAGAATTTTAATGGCGAAGTAAATCGCCATTAAAATTTATTTCAACGCCCAAAAAACTACCGTTTCAAATACTACTTTTATCCTATTTTTCATTATCTCTTTCATAATATTTTTGTAAAAGGCTAAAAATGATAAAGAAGATAATCTTATTTTGTGTATTGTTAAGTTTTGTGGCCGTTGCCAATGCGCAATCAAGCAGCGACGACTTTAAGGTTGACATTAATGCGGGCTATGCCAACCCAACAAAAGGCTATGGCGTAAATCCAGGGGTGTCACTGGTTATTGAACCGCATAGCTTTCTTACAAAAAACCTGGCATTAGGCGTCCGGTTTGAAGGCGACCTGATTGGCTATACGCCTCAATATGACGATGAAGTATTCTCCTATTTCGGGTCATCGTGCCTAACACTCGATTACTATTTCTCAAAAAGTCAATTCAGGCCATTTGTCGGCGCAGGAGGTGGGTTATTTACCCGGCACTACGTATTTTCGGACGATAATTACAGCGACGATTCCCTTTATGGCGGTTACGGCACTATAAAACTCGGCCTTTTTTACCGCGCAGGTTTCGAAATTGGCCCTCTTCGTTTATCGGGCAGCTATAACATCGTTGGCTACAACTTTAGCTATTCGGCGTTTACCATTGGTTATACTTTCAGGGAGTAGTTTGGAGATTAAGTTGATTGAGTTAGATTAGTTGATTAGGTTACAAACTCTTCAACTTTTAATAACTTATTACAACCTTTTTTCCTTAATTTACCGCTTTTATAACTTAATCTAATCTAACTCAATCAACTTACTCAACGTAATCATTCACCTATTTTTAAAAACCAAAACCTGGCCCCATGGCCAGCATCAGGCCATAGCCATCTTCAAAACCTTCGCGCATAAATTTTTCCAATACATAAAGTACCGTAGCACTCGACATGTTGCCGTAGTTATTCATCACTTCGCGGGTGTTTTTCATGAAATCCCCTTCAACTGCCAAAGCATCCGCGTAAGCATCCAAAACTTTTTTACCACCGGGATGAAAAATGAAGTTTTTGATATCGCTCAATTGCAGGTCGTGTTTTGTTAAAAACTCATTAATGTCGGCGCTGATGTGCTCGTTAATAAATGTGGGAATATCTTTCGAAAAGAGCACCTTGAAGCCGGTATCCTGAAAATCCCAACCCATTACCTCCAGCGAATCATAGTATAATTTGCTGGACGATGTCACGTAATTAACCTGCGTGGTGTTTTTATGATTATCACCTTTTACTATACAGGCAGCAATACCATCCGAAAACAGGCTGGAGCCGATAAAGTTACTCTTGCTGTAATCGCTTTTTATCAGCGTTAACGAGCAAAGTTCCACTGCTACCAGCAGTACTATGGCGTTGGGGTTTGCCTTTGCCAAAGTATTTGCTTTAGCCATGCCCGAAACACCGCCACCACAACCCAATCCCCATAAGGGTAAACGATTAGTATGCGGATTTAGCCTTAATTTGTTAATAATCAGCGCATCCATGCTGGGTGTAGCCAGCCCGGTGGTCGATACAAATAAAATGTCGGTTATATCATCCTTGCTTATGCCGGCTTTAACAATACAATCCTCTATTGCCTGCACCGAATAAGTTAGCGCGGTTTCAATATAGTCGTTATTCCGTTCCTCAAAAGTGTTCGGTTGGGTGTAATAAGTAAGTGGTTTACAAAAATTACGGGTT
>JABDBM010000138.1:0-1577 GCA_013288685.1 Bacteroidota bacterium
AAAATATTTGCCCGTGGCTTTTACAAAGTAAATTCCGGTTTGTTGGTGTTTATGTTTGCGGCGGTGTTGAGTTATTGTTTTTTTATTGAAACTGCAGGAGATATAAAACTGTTGTCGCCATCGCAGGTGCTTTATTATAACTTTATTATGCTCATTAATTTTGTGAGCAACCCGGTAATTGCGGCTTTATTTTTCGCCGGCTGGTTGGCGTATACCGTTAAAAGCTGGTATTATGTATCCGGGCAGCTACTGCTGGTGCATCATCAGTTTGTGTTTTACAGCACTGTTGCATTTAGCAGGATGAGGCAGTTTAAAAGTTGGTGTTATGTACAACTGGTTATCAGTTTGCCTTTTATTTTTTATGCTGTGGCAGCATCAGTAACCGGTATTATTTTTCATCATTATTTAATGGTATTCGCTATCTGGATTTTTACGCTGCTGCTTATCGCCATTAGTGCGTTAGTCTATATCAATATGGTTAGCAGACTTATTCACGAAAGGGGCAGGTCTTGGGTGTTTAGGCTGAGCAGCCGCTGGCGAAAACCATTTTTCAGTTTGTTTATTTACCAGGTTTTTGATGCGCTTAAGCTCAATTTTGTAATCACCAAAATACTGTCGTATTTAATTATCACCTGGATGATGTTTTCCTTAGCCGATGTACGGCACGAACCGAGGTTAATTGCCTTAACCGTTTTAGGATTTGTTACTGCACATGCAATGCTCATTTATCAGCAGCATAAATTCCAATTAACTTTTCTGGGTATATCGCGCAATTTACCCTACAGCTTAAATCAACTGTTTGCAAATTATCTGTTCAGCTACTTACTATTGTTCATGCCCGAGGTATTTTGGCTTTTTAAAAGCTTTAATCCGGTAACTGCTTTTGGCTTTCTGCTTTTAGCTCTAAGCTTTACCATGTTGTTTCATTGCCTGTTGTATAAAATCGGGTTAGCTATGAACCGATACTTGCCGTGGATACTTGGGCTGTTTTTTGCAATATCTGTCGCCATACTTTTTGGCCTGGTTTGGTTATTGGTACCCGTGTGTTTCGGGATATCGCTGATATTATTTAATGGGAATTATTATAAAGCGGAATTAAAGGCATGAAAGAAGCACCCCTCACCCAAATACTCATCAAAATATTTGTAAATGGTTTTTACCGGATGCATGCGGGCATATTTTTATTTGTTGCCCTGGTGATGGTGGGCGCCATACCACCCGAAAGATTGTGGATGTATGAGAAAACGCTGATGCTGGCGTTTTTGAGCGCCCCCGTGATGATGTTGGTTGCTTTCGCGGTTTGGTTTGTTTACCTGTTAAAAGCCATGCATTATGTGTCAACACAAATATTTGCGGTTAATCAGCAGTTTTTATTTTACAGCAGCAACGCATTTAGCAGATCAAAACAATTTAAAAGCTGGGCAGTGGTGCAGATGGCTATTTTGCTACCGTTAGTTGCTTATGGCTTGATAGCTGTAGTTACAGGCATAGTATGCCATTATTATTTAGGAGCTTTAGCCATACTTTTATACCTGGCGGCACTTACAGGTAAACAAACCAAACCGCGAAAGCAACCA
>JABDBM010000138.1:1587-10292 GCA_013288685.1 Bacteroidota bacterium
TAGGAGCAGGCTGGTACATGAGAATGATTAACCAACTGGCCGACGGCAGCCGCCAATCCCTCCTGCTAAAAATGAGCCGCCGTTGGAAGAAGCCGTTTTTTAGCTTATATGTATTTCATGTGTTCGACAGGATGAAATTAACTTATGTCTTCACCAAAGTATTATCATGGCTTATCATAACCGCTGTATTTTATTTGTTTGCTGATGTAAGTCACGATGTGCGCGTGGCGGGTATAGCTATACTGTCGATTATGATGGCCCACGCTATTATTATATACCAGGAACATATTTTTGAAGAGAAATATTTAGCGTTTGCCCGGAGCATGCCTTACAGCTATGGCCAAAGGTTTTTTAATTATGTTAAAACATATTGTGCCCTGCTGATCCCCGAAATTATCTGGCTGTTTGCCCGCTTTAGCCCGCTAATTGCGGTTGAGTTGCTGTTGGTAGGATTAAGCATCGCCATGCTTTTTCACACGCTGCTGTACCATCTTCGTTTAGATATGGACAAATACCTGCAATGGCTTATGGGCTTGTTTGTGGTATTGTTTTGGGTTATATTGTACAGACTGTTGTGGGTATTGATACCATTGAATTTGGGAATAGCCTGGTTGATTTTTTACAGGAAATATTATTCAGTTGGTCATTGAGTCATTAAGTCATTGTCTATAGCGAAGCGAGTGCCCAAATAACAACGTGACGAATGACCCAATGACGGCGCAGCGAAATGACTAAACCGTGTAATGCTCAATAACATCCTGCGGTATCTTCGCGCCTCTGCCGGTAGCCATATCTATCATGGTGTAATCAAAATAACCGTCGCAGCATATTTTTTTGGTGGCTTTATTGGTGATACTGAACCGTACGCGGCACCCTTTTTCGTCGATGGTTTCGATGCCGGTTTTTACGATGAAATAATCGCTCATGGTTAGGGCGCGTTTGTAATCAACATAAGCAGTACGTACTACCCAGCCGAAACCGCGCTCCATAAATTTTTCCATGGCCATACCGTAGCAGCGTTCCATCTGATCGTACCGGGCAGCCAGCACATAGTCAAAATACTTGCTGTTGTGTACATGATGAAACATATCAATATCATCGGGCCGTACGCGGAATTCGGTTTCGAAGGTGCTGTAGATGTTTGGTGTGTCCATCAGGCAAATATAGGAAATGATGTGCGGATGTGCGGATATGCAAATGTGCAGATATGCAAATGTGCAGATGTTGAAATGAGCTGAAGATTTGAAAATGTCAAGAAAGCGAATCCTGTAATCCTCAAGTCCTAAAAACACTGGTTCAAGCAATTGCGTTAGCGCGCTAATGGCGGAGGGCCAAATGTAACGCCCATATTTTTTAATAGTTGAGTTAAATACGTTGATTAAGTTAGCTTTAGTTTATTGACAAATTGTTTGTAAAATTACCGCTAATTAAACCGCTATGAAAATCACAGATAAAAGCAGCAGGTTAATATCATTAGGTATCGGCGAAAATATATTGGATCATTACCGTGAATGCCATCGGTTTTACCATACAATTGAACACCTGGATGACTTATGCACCCAACTGGAGCAACAAGGTTATGGTGATAATGACGCGCTGCTGCTTGCCATCATATTTCATGATATCATCTATGATCCAAAAGCGTCCACCAATGAAGAGGACTCGGCACGGTATTTTAATGAGGTATTTACCGGCGACCAGCGCCTGAAAGATGAAGTCACCGGGATCATCCTCGATACCAAAACACATCAGCCTCAATCCGAATTATCAAAAGTATTTTGTAATGCTGATTTAAATATTCTACATCAACCGTTTACCAGACTGCTGGTATATGAACACCAGATATTTAAAGAGTTTCAATTTGTTGACTACGCCATTTATCGAGAGAAGAGGGTAGAGGTGCTTAAACATTTAAACGAAACGATTAATAATCCCGCAATAAATACATTAATAGATTATGTAAATACCCGCAAACCCAAAATTGCAGTTTATCCCGGTAGCTTTAATCCTTTCCACAAGGGGCATCACAATATTTTGCAAAAGGCAGAGCAAATATTTGATAAAGTAATTATTGCGCGCGGCGTCAACCCTGGTAAGGATGTTGCAAGCTATGAAATGCCGGCCGCCATTCAATACCGTCAACAGGCCGTGTACACAGGTTTGTTAACAGACTTTACAAACGGCCTGGGCTACGATGTCACTATTATTCGCGGTTTAAGGAACGGTTCCGATTTGCAATATGAGCTAAACCAGTACCGCTACATGCAGGAGTTAAGTGACAAAAATATTAATGTAATAGCCATTTTTTGCGATATGGAATTTGAGCACATTTCGAGCACGGGCATCAGGCAACTGGAGAAATACAATAAGGCTGAGGATTATTTGGTTTGATGTTGGATTGAGTTGATTGGGTTAGATTAAGTTTGTGATGTCCCGTTTTTTGCGTTAGCGATAGAAGCGGATACCGTCCGCCAATTTGGCGGATAAGGCCTGCGCAGTATGATCCGCCAAATGGGCGGAGCGGGCCACCGGCAACGCCCTGATCTTTATTGAACGCATATAGAAGCGCGACACTTCGCTTCTCCTGCATACGATGACCATAGCCCCCCATCCAATATTCAAAATTAAACCCATCTACTGTTGGCTGTGTCCCCACAGCCAACTATACGGGAGTACAAAATTATGTGATGTGTAAATACTAACTAAATCATACAGGCTGGTGGCTGTGGGGACACAGCCACTTAGAAGATGAAGCGAAGTATCGCTCGATAAAAAGGCATCATAGCCCAATTAGCCAACCTAAATTCAAAACCAATCAAGCGGCTATCGTTATTGCGGCCACAAGGAATTGCCCCTAAACCACTAACCTAATCCACCCAATCCTACTCAATGAACAAATCAACTAAAACCACTTGCAAATCACATAAATTACCCCTACCTTTGCCCTCCAATTAACAAAAGTATTTACGCTTTAATATTATTCAGGTAATGTATTTAAGTACAGAAGCAAAGGCAGAGATCTTTGCAAAACATGGTAAGAGTGCTGCTGATACAGGCACAGCCGAAGGTCAGGTAGCATTATTCACTTACCGCATTGCGCATTTAACAGGGCACTTGAAAAAGAACAAACATGATTTTTCAACCCAATTATCACTGCAAAAATTAGTAGGTAAACGCCGCGCATTGCTGGCATACCTGTTCAAAAAAGATATTGCAAGGTATCGTGCTATCATCAAAGCCTTACAGCTTAGGGATATCATTAAGTAATCCTTCAAAGTATTTCTTTAGAAGCCATCCCAAATTTAGGGGGTGGCTTTTTTACATTTTGACACAATATACACAACATAAAAATCCGGTGCGCTCCGAAAGATGAAAAGTGCACCACAACGCAAAAAAGATGAGTTTAAATGTAATTAAAAAAATTATCGATTTAGGTGACGGCCGCACCATCGAGATTGAAACCGGTAAACTGGCCAAGCAAGCCGATGGCTCGGTTGTTATTAAAATGGGTGATACCATGCTGCTGGCAACGGTAGTATCGTCGCCCGAAGCAAAAGAAGGAACAGATTTTTTACCATTATCTGTTGATTACCAGGAGAAATATGCTGCCACAGGCCGTATCCCCGGTGGGTTTTTACGCCGCGAGGCACGTTTATCAGACTACGAAGTATTAATTTCCCGTTTGGTTGATCGCGCATTGCGCCCTATGTTCCCCGAAGATTATCATGCTGACACACAAGTGATGATTTCACTGATCTCGGCGGATAAAGACATTATGCCTGACTGTTTAGCAGGTTTAGCAGCTTCAGCTGCATTATCAGTTTCTGATATCCCCTTTAACGGCCCGATTTCGGAAGTTCGTGTTGCTAAAGTTGATGGTCAGTTAGTGATTAACCCTACCCTTAGCCAGTTAGCCAATGCTACTTTCGAGTTTATAGTAGCTGGTTCAGAGCATGACGTAAACATGGTTGAAGGTGAATCGAAAGAGATTCAGGAAGAAGAATTGGTTGAGGCAATTAAGTTTGCGCACACCGCTATCAAAGTTCAATGCTACATTCAAAAAGAACTGACTATTGAAGTTGGTAAAACCGAAAAACGCGTTTACAACCACGAACACAGCAACGAAGATTTAAAGAAAGCTATTTACGCTGCTACCTATGAGCAGGTTTATGCCGTAGCTTCTTCTGCATCAGCAAAAGACGAGCGTTCGGTTAAATTTAAAGAAGTTCGCGATGCTTATATCGCAACTTTAGGCGAGATTGATGACATCACCAAATCGCTGGCTAAAAAATATTACCACGATGTAGAATACGATGCTATCCGTAACCTGGTATTAGACGAAGGCAAACGTTTAGACGGCCGTACCACTACACAAATACGCCCGATATGGAGCGAAGTTGGTTATTTACCATCTGCACACGGTTCGGCAGTATTTACCCGCGGCGAAACACAATCATTAACCACCGTTACCTTAGGCGCTAAGGACGATGAGCAAATGATTGACGGCGCGTTTATCAATGGCTACCAAAAATTCTTGTTGCACTACAATTTCCCTGGTTTCTCAACCGGCGAAGTTCGTCCGAACAGGGGAGCTGGTCGCCGCGAAATTGGTCACGGCAATTTAGCCATGCGTTCGTTAAGGCAGGTATTACCATCGGAAGATGAAAATCCATACACTATCCGTATCGTTTCTGATATCCTGGAATCAAACGGTTCATCATCAATGGCTACGGTTTGTGCCGGTACATTGGCTTTGATGGATGCGGGTGTTAAAATTAAATCACCTGTATCAGGTATCGCGATGGGTTTAATCACCAACGAAATGGGCACCAAATATGCTATCCTTTCGGATATTTTGGGTGACGAAGATCATTTGGGCGATATGGACTTTAAAGTAACAGGTACCGAAAAAGGAATTGTTGCTGTTCAAATGGACTTAAAGATCAACGGTTTATCGTACGAAGTTTTAGGCAAGGCATTGCACCAGGCTAAAGAAGGCCGTTTGCATATTCTTGGCGAGATGAAGAAAACCATCGAAAAACCACGTGAGGATTACAAACCGCATGCACCACGCATCATTACCATCCGTATCGATAAGGAATTTATCGGCGCGGTAATTGGTCCCGGAGGAAAAATTATCCAGGAAATGCAGCGTGAAACCGGTGCGACTATCTCTATCGAGGAAGTTGGCAACCAGGGTGTTGTTCAGATATTTGCCGATAACAAAGAGTCGATTGACAAAGCTGTTGGCCGTATAAAAGCCATTGCTTCGAAACCAGAAGTTGGCGAGATTTACGAAGGTAAAGTACGTTCGATTATGCCTTTTGGCGCATTTGTTGAAATTATGCCGGGTAAAGACGGACTGTTGCACATATCAGAAATTGACCACCGCCGTATTGAAACCATGGACGGTATTTTCGAAATCGGCGACGAAGTACGTGTAAAACTGCTTGATGTTGACAAACAAGGTAAACTGAAGCTATCGCGCAAAGCGCTGTTGCCAAGGCCGGAGAAAAATTAGTCTTGCTTAGGTTGAAAAGGTTGTAATAGTTGTAATTGTTATAAAAGTTGAAAGCAACTTATAACAATCACAACCTTTACAACCATTCTAACTTGAAACATCAATTAAAAAATAAGGCCCTCACAATGAGGGCCTTATTTTTTAATTGATGTTTTTTTAAAACAAAAAGAAGCTTTTTAAACTTTAACGTAGTTAAACGATAACCGGTAAAATTGGTGAGGATGTTTGCTGCTGAAATGACATATAAAAACGATAGATTAGATTTTATCAATGGGGGTCCGCCTGGCAAACAACCAGGCCCACAGACTGATCTTGTGCGGCAGTTGTTGTACCAGATTCTGCGCGTTAAAGACATGATCGGCTATTACAATTCCATACCCAACGGCGGAGGCAAGCTCGGTGCCTCTTTACTTACTGAACTTGTTTCTGAAGCCTATAACTCCCTTGTTAATTATGATACCGTTTTGATGCACAAGTATTACGATTTGCTGATGAATTGTGATTAGGAGAGTCCGAAAGTCGGAAAAGTCCGGAAAGACGGACGCATGTTCCGAAACTATCCCTGATACTAACGACGTCTCCCTCCGGATATTCCCAATTTTCCTTCTACTTTACTGACTTTCCGGTCTTTACTGACTTTTCGGACTGAAAAAATCCCTACCTTAGTTGTGCCTAACAACCACAACCATGCTTAAAAATTATTTCAAAATTGCGCTACGCAACCTTTGGCGCAAAAAGGGGTATTCGGCTATTAATATTTTCGGACTGGCTATGGGCCTGGCCGTGTTTCTGCTTATTATACTTTTTGTGGTTGATGAATTAAGTTACGACAAATACAACGCCAATGCCGACCGCCTATATCGCGTAAACACCAATTTAAAAATTGGTGGGACTGTGTTTTTTGACAGGGAAACACCTGCGCCTATGGCTGCTGCGTTGATTAAAGATTATCCGCAAATAGAAAAGGCAGTACGCCTGAAGGAAAATGGCAAAACATTCGTAAAAAAAGAAAATCAAACAACAGTTGAACCGGTAAGCTTTTTTGCTGATGAAACTTTGTTTGATATTTTTACCTTGCCCATGATAGCCGGTGATCCCAAAACGGCGTTAAAAGAACCTTTTTCGTTGGTTTTAACCGAAACGCTGGCCAAAAAGTATTTTAACAGTACCGATGTGGTGGGTAAAACTTTGGTGATTGATAATACCGATAATTATAAAATAACAGGCGTCATAAAAGACATGCCGCCGCAGGCGCACCTGCATTTTAATTTAATCAGGTCGATGTCGGGATTGGGGGATAGCCGCGATACGCATTGGTCGAGCATGGCTTATGTAACTTATATAAGGGTCCATCCAGGTATTTCGGTTAAGGATATTGATAAATACCTGAAACAGGCCGCAAAAAAATATGCGGAGCCAGAGTTTATGGGCTTTATGCACAGCTCTTTTGATGATATGGCCAAAAAGGGCGACTTCGTTCGCTTTGTCAGCGTGCCGTTAACCAGCATCCATTTATATTCCGATTTAACACAGGAGCAGGAACCATCTGGCAACATACAATATGTTTATATATCAATTGTTATCGCTATACTGATCCTTTTTATTGCCTGTGTCAATTTTACCAATCTGTCCATTGCCCTTTCGGCCAGCCGGTCAAAAGAGGTGGGCGTGCGCAAGGTATTAGGCTCTGGCCGCTCCACTTTAATATACCAGTTTTTAGCAGAATCCGTAACAACGGCGGTTATTGCTTTGATATTCGCCATTGTTATTGCTTTGTTGCTGCTGCCCTTTTTTAACGACCTGGTGAGCAAACAAATCACACTCGGCTTGTTTACAGCGTGGTGGCGGCTCCCGTGCCTGTTGGCAATAACTATTACAATAGGCTTACTGGCGGGGCTTTACCCGGCATTTTTTATGTCGGCTTTTAAACCTGTACATGTGTTAAAGGGGAAGCTGGCATCCGGTTTTAAAGGCGGATGGTTGCGTAATAGTTTGGTGGTGTTTCAGTTTGCAACGGTGGTTATTCTTATTATTTGTACACTGGTAATTTACGCCCAGTTGAATTATATGCTTAATAAAGAGTTAGGCTACAAACGCGAACAGGTTTTAGTGCTTCAAAATACGGCTTCCCTGGGGCAACATGCCAAATCTTTTAAGCAGGATGTGTTGAAATTATCGGGCGTTGAATCGGGTACCATCACGTCTTTTTTGCCTACGGTAATTAATACCGATGTGGAGGGCTATGGTAAGGATGCGGCGCTGAGTCCCGGCCAATCGGTAACTGTTTCTACCTGGTATGTAGACGAAGATTATTTCCCGACGCTGGGTATGCAAATAGTAAAGGGCCGCAATTTCTCGACACATTTCTTGACCGACTCAAACGCTGCAGTAATAAACGAAGCGACCGCTGCTATGCTTGGTTATAAAGACCCATTGAACAAAAACTTATATCGCAGTACCGATAAGGTTTGGCCTTATCACATTATTGGCGTGGTAAAAGATTTCGCTACCGGCTCCTTACGCAATAAAATAGAACCATTGGTGTTACGATTAGGAAATGACCGTGGTGCTATATCTTTCAGGATTAGTACCAAAAATATCCCCACGCTGATTTCAAAAATTCAAAAGCTTTATCACTCGGCCGATATCGGCATGGTGGGGCAGCCATTCAGCTATTCGTTTATGGACGATGATTTTAACCACCTGTACCAATCCGAGCAAAATACCGGGAAGATATTTATGTCGTTTGCTTTTTTTGCGATAATGATAGCTTGTATGGGTTTATTCGGCCTTGTTACTTATGCCGCCGAACAGCGCACTAAAGAAATTGGCATCCGCAAGGTATTGGGGGCAAGTGTGGGCAATATCATCAATATGCTATCTGCCGATTTTTTATTGTTAGTTACCATTGCAACGCTGCTTGCCGTACCGGTAGCCTGGTGGTTTATGGATAGCTGGTTGCAAGGTTTTGCCTACCGCGCAGGTGTAAGCTGGTGGATATTTGTCGCCGCTGCGTTGCTCGCTGTGGTTATAACAATGGTGACGGTAAGCTTCAGGGCGATAAGTGCAGCTTTAATGAATCCTGTTAAAAGTTTGAGAGCGGAGTAGAGAAATTATAGGTTGGAGATCAGAAAAAGTCCGAAAGTCAGCAAAGTCCGAAAGATGGAAAATGGACATTAGAGAT
>JABDBM010000139.1 GCA_013288685.1 Bacteroidota bacterium
TTGAGCCGCTAACTCACCCGGACGATGTGGCACGCGGTTTGGAATTTATAGAACAAGCATTAAGCGGCAAAACGGAATATCACCAGGTGGAGAAACGATACCTTCATAAAGATGGCCGTACCGTGTGGGCAAGTGTAAATGCATCATTGATCAGGGACCAAAACAAGCAGCCCCTGTATTTCGTAGCGCAAATTGAAAATATAACCGAGAAAATAGAGTCGCAACTTAAATTTCGCAATCTTGTAGAGAATTTTATTGTCGGCGTCTATATTCATCAACATGGGAAGATTGTTTATGTAAACCCAAGGTTACTGGAGGAATCGGGGTATGCTGAAGAAGATTTGATAGGTAGGCCGATTGACGAATTCATTTATAAAGATGACCTTGATGTTGTGAAGAATGTTGCTGAGGAAAGGGAGAAAGGGCAAATTGATACCGTGAGATATGAGGCCCGGTTTGTAAAAAAGAATGGCCAGCCAATGTGGTTCGAGATATTCGGCAGCCGCACAATTTACCAGGGTGCGCCTGCGCTTATGGGGACCATGGTAAACGTTTCGGAACGAAAAGCGGTAGATGACGAATTGAAAAAATCGGAAGCTAATCTCCGGTCGATATTTGAGAGTACCAATATTTCGTATATCATGCTCGATAAAAACTATCGTATCGTTGCGCTAAACCAGCAAATGATAGAAATTTACATGAACGGGTTGAACATAATGCTCAATGAAGGTGACGATATGATAGCACTCATCCGGCCTCACCGAAGGCAAATAGTAAAAGATATTTATGATAGTGTGTTGTACACAAAAAAACCGTCGGGATATGAAACTTCGTTCACAAATAATGGCATTACAAAGCATTACGATGCCAGCGTTTTTCCAATAATAGTGGGGGATGAAGCCGTTGGAATATGTATTTCGACCATTGATATTACGGCAAGAAAAGCAATGTATGACGAATTAATAAAGTCAGAAGCCAGTCTCCGGTCGATATTTGATACTACGGAAGTAAATTACATGCTGTTGGATACGAATTACGACATTGTGGCTATAAACCAGCAATCGATAGACTGGCAAAAGCGGCTTACGGGACGTGTGTTTGAAAAAGGGGTTAATGTGATAGAAGCACTATTACCCGAAAAAAGGGAATCTACAAAGGCGCTGTATGACAGGGTTATTCGCGAAAACCAACCCATAGATTACGAAACAAGCTATTTGATGGATGGGGCTTATATACATTTTCTGGCTAATGTAAAACCAATACACGATGGTGAAAAGGCAATAGGAATATGTATTACCGGCATAAATATTACGGTGCGTAAAAACGCAGTTGAACAACTGAAACAACTTAACGAAAATCTTTTGCTGCAGGCAAAAGAACTGGCCACCTCTAATACCGAATTGGAACAATTTGCTTATGTGGCTTCGCACGATTTGCAGGAACCGCTAAGAATGGTGACCAGTTTTTTGAGCCAGCTTGAAAAGAAGTATGCAGACGTGCTGGATGAAAAAGGGAAAAAATATATCT
This sequence comes from Bacteroidota bacterium, assembly GCA_013288685.1. Classification (GTDB taxonomy): domain Bacteria; phylum Bacteroidota; class Bacteroidia; order Sphingobacteriales; family Sphingobacteriaceae; genus Mucilaginibacter. The sequence goes on from JABDBM010000139.1 coordinate 1,528, forward strand.
ACTTTGCAGCCGACGGCGCAAAAAGAATGCGCCAGCTCATCCTCGATCTGTTAGAGTATTCGAGGGTTGGGCGTACGGAAGACGGTCTGGAAGATGTGGATTTTAATGCGCTTATGGATGAAGTGCTTCCATTATACCGCCGAAGTATTGAAGAACATAAGGCAAAAGTTCATATTGAACACCTTCCTGTTATGCATGTGTATAAAACCCCCGTGCGCCAGGTTTTCCAAAATCTGCTGGGCAATGCTCTCAAATATCACAGGGAAGGTATAGCGCCATTGATCCGGATATCCGCAAAGGAAACTCCAACTGCCTTTGAATTCTCGGTTAAAGACAACGGCATCGGCATCGATCCCGAATATTTTAATCAAATTTTTATTATCTTTAAGCGCCTCCATAACCGCGAGCAATATCCGGGAACTGGCATGGGGTTGGCTATAACAAAAAAAATTGTAGAGAATATGGGCGGAAGGATATGGGTCGACTCGCAGGAGGGCGAGGGCTCCGTTTTTCATTTCACGATACCTAAACATAAAAAAGATGAAACCAATTAATATTTTGCTGGTAGAAGACAACGAAGGCGATATTGTACTTACGCTGGAGGCCTTTGAGGAAAGCAAACTAATCAATAAAATTACAGTTCTGAGGGATGGCAAGGAAGCAATTACCTTTTTTGATAATTTAAAAGACGGCGGCGAAAAGCCGGACATGGTTTTACTTGATGTAAACTTGCCCAAAGTAAGCGGCCATGACGTGCTGAAGCATATTAAAAATCATGAAAAACACTGCGGCACGCCCGTCATCATGTTAACAACCTCATCTGCCGAGAAGGATATATTACAAAGCTATAAAAACCATGTTAATTGTTACGTTACCAAACCGATAGATATTGGTGACTTCGTGAAAGCGATGGCAAAAATCGAAGATTTTTGGATAAACATCGTCTCTATCCCCTCTAAATAGTAAAACATGTCCGGCAAAAGTCCTCTTTCTATATTGGTTATCGAAGATAACCCCGGCGATTTCGAGCTTATTGAAGAGTTTTTACATGAACAGATTGGTGCACTTGTAATAACACGTGCACAAAACTATAAGGAGGCAAAAGCAAGCCTGACCCGAGAAAAGATAGTTTTTAATGTAATACTCCTGGATCTCTCGCTGCCCGACAAGACCGGCAGTGAGCTTATAAAAGAGATAGTTCAGGAAAGCGATAATGTGCCGGTAATTGTTTTAACGGGATACGATGATTTTGCATTTGGGGCAAAATCAATTTCACTGGGCGTTTCAGATTATATTTTAAAGGATGAATTAACAGCCCTTACCTTATATAAAACTATCATCTACAGCCTTGAACGAAGGAAAATAATTTCTTCGTTAGAAGAATCTGAAAAAAGGGTGCGAAGTTTTGCAAAGCAATTGAGCGAAGTTGTTGAGGAGGAGAGGGCACGGATAGCCCGCGAAATACACGATGAATTTGGGCAGCAGCTATCCGGTATTAAAATGTCACTTTCTGCATTAAAAAAAGGCGCCGCATCGCAAATTGATGTGGAGCCCATAATTGAAACAATTGTTAACGAAGTAAATCATAGCATTCAATCGCTTAGGCAAATATCAAATGAGTTGCGCCCGGCGCTGTTGGATAAACTTGGGCTACTGGCTGCTATTGAATGGCTGGTGAATGAGTTTGGAAAGAAAACGGGCATTGACAGCCATTTCGGCGCTAACGGCATTCAGCCTGCAATAATCAAGGATGTTGAAATCAATATTTTTCGCATTTGCCAGGAAGCGCTCACAAACATTACAAAACATGCGTGCGCTACTTTAGTAAATGTGACGATATCGGGAAATGAAGATATGCTGAACGTTAAAATTACGGATAACGGCAAAGGCATTAATGCAGGTATTTTGCGCGACCCGCTCTCGATGGGCTTGCTGAATATGCGTGAGCGCTCAAACCTGATAGGCGCCGCCCTGCACGTTTCAAGTTCGGCTGAGGCAGGGACCATTATAGAATTAATTGTAAATACCAATGGCAAAGAAAATATTAATAGCTGACGATCACTCGGCAATCAGGATTGGCGTTAAACAAATTTGCGCCGCTGAATTCCCGTTCGTTCAATTCGGCGAAGCCACCAATTATGCCGAAGTATTCCATCGGTTAAAAGAAGCCGACTGGGATATGCTGATCCTGGACATTGATTTGCCCGGAAGAAACGGGTTGGATATTTTAAAACAAATAAAAACCGAGAAAATGAAAGTCCCGGTGTTGATGTTTAGTTTTCATATTGAAGAACAGCTTGCCCTAAGGGCCCTGAAATTAGGCGCTGCAGGTTACTTGTCGAAAGATGCTGCTGATACAGACCTCATAAAAGCAATTAACCAGGTGCTTAACGGAAAGAAATATGTATCGCAAACGCTTTCAGAAAAACTGATTTCAATACTCGACGAAAGTACGGACAAAGAACCACATGAACTGCTGTCTGAAAGGGAATACCAAACTTTTATTTTAATTGCTTCCGGAAAAACAGTAACAGAAATTTCGGAATTGCTCAGCCTTAGTAAACCCACCATTAGCACCTACCGCGCCCGGATACTCGAAAAAATGAAGCTAAGAAATAACACCGAAATTATCACCTACGCTGTCGGCCAAAAACTTCTATAGCTCCATTCCTGTAAACCAAACCACTACAACAGTTTCCTATTTGTATTGATGATACCGGCTATCTGCCGTTTCGTATAAGACGCATTATTAACTAAAAATCTTATTTGAAAATGGAAACTTTATTAAAACATGCAGAAGACAACATTGCCTTTTCGGTAGCCTTGGTATCTTCATTCACAATTTCCTCTTTTAAACGGTGCATGCCACAAATACCAGCTATGTATCCGGCAAATGTTGTTAGTGTAAATATCGCCAGGGCCATTGTGAAAGGCCCGGTATATTCAAATCATAAGCTTTCGTAGCTCACCCACCCCATTGCTTGTCAACCAAACAACTACACGAATTGTGTAATTGAATCTATGGTACACCGGCTACTAATCAGACAATTTTGTTTAGTTAAGCCGAGGCACAGAAATTTTTTAACCATAATGATGAAAACCTTTAGTAAAATATTAATTTTAAGTTTTATGTTTTTTTGTATGGCTGCTTCGCAGGCCTTTGTACCACATAATAAAGTGGGGGGGGATACAGGCGAAAGGGACTCGGTACAACGGGTTTGCATACACCTGACTACGGATTCAGCCAAAGTTGGCAACGCGTTTGTTGAATTCAGGAAAAATGGCCAGATCAATTACGATATTGATGAAGATGGCCTTTATTCCGCGCCAATTGAAAATTTAAAACTGTGCAGTATTTCCGCCGACGGTTATCCGCTTATAACTAATGTAATCCCCTATCCGTCGTCACTGCCCGAAGTACTAAAGCTATATATTTGCCCCAAAGACAGCGGCGCCTATAAAATGCGATTTGACTCGATAAAGACTATACCACGCCACGTAAAAATAATGTTAATTGACAAATACCTCAATTGTTCGGTAGAGGTTAAGCAAAACAAATGCTATAGTTTCAATATCGACAAGAAAAATCTTTTAACTTATGGCGATAACCGCTTTATGCTGGTTATTTACCAAAATCAAAACTATTCCTTTCAGTCTGCGGCCTTTGGCATAGTTGGCCACAAAAAAAAGACTCCTGCAGCATTAACACCGATGCAGGTTTATAGTACTACAAACAGCGGTAAAATAGTGATGGCAAATTTTTAAATGAACCATTTTTTACATAGTAAACATTAAACTGCATAAAAGGAGGTGAATATGATGCCCATTAACAAGTTTCAAGACGCCGGTGTTGCCCGACGTGTGTTGGTGATAGAAGATAATCCGGGTGACTATGCTTTGGTTGAGGACTTCCTTTTAGAAAACAAAAACGAATTTATTTTAAATCACGCTGAAACCTGCAAAGAGGCCAAAGCAATGTTAAGCAGTGAGCAGGTACAGTTTGATGTTATCCTTTTAGATCTCTCACTACCTGATAAAACAGGAATAGAACTTATTAATGAAATAGTGGCTATATGCCATACTATCTCGGTTATTGTGCTCACAGGGTTTGAAAACCTGGATTTCGGCGTAAAATCTTTATCACTGGGCATCGCCGATTATCTTCTTAAAGACGGGCTAACGCCTCAAATGCTTTACAAAAGCATTTTGTACAGTAGCGAACGCAACAAGCGTGATATTCAATTGCTGGACTACGTAAAAGCGATAGAAGAACAGAATCAAAAACTGCGTGATATCGCATGGATTCAATCGCATATAGTCCGTTCGCCCTTAGCAAGAATGATGGGGCTTATAGACGTGTTTGCCAATCACTGCGTTTCGGAAGAGGAGAAGAACCTTTTAGCCAATCATGTAGTGGAATGTGCCCACGAACTGGATAAAATAATAACCGACATATCAGATAAGGTATATGAAGAGGCCGGGCCGGGAAATGATTTTGCGCCAGGCGTTTCCATCGCCTCTTAAGTCAACCCCGGGATATAGCCTTATATTTTGAGCTTAGTTAAATGCAATTTGTTATGAACCTATCAGAACCCTCTTATATTCTTTACTGCATCAATGTCCATTGCAATATGTCTGTTTTTTATAAAAACAATAAAATAATAAGTGCGTTGAATACTATTTCCCTTTCGGTATATCATCATTGCCCAATTTGCCGAAATTTATTGCTTTCTGAAATTGACATTGAGCTTGAGCAAATTACCGCAGAGGCAAAAATTATAATGCCCGGAACGGAACTGGAATTGCAACGATTGGCCCGGCTCAATTAAAAATATTTTGAAACATCAACCCGAAAATTTAACTATATCGCAAATAATGTAGTTGACATTTATCCTAACCCTATCAGAGATATTTTGTATGGTTTAATTGCCCCTGATACGTTTTCATTACCCGATAAGAGCGATTATTCATTACCATTTTGATTGCCTGAAATGATGGAACTGTTGTTAAAAAGACTGTTTCAATACAACTTGAACGGGAGGATAATGTTGCCAATTTACTGCCCGGCCCGAACGTTGTGAAGGTGATTAATAACAGGGGCAAAGCTGTTGTTGGGAAAACCAAATTTGTAAAAATGTAAATATTGAAAGGGTAAAGCCTAAAGTTGTAAACCTTTAGACGTATACGACCTCTTGGTAGTCAGGAACAAATTGGCAGCGTATTGCATCAGTTCTGACGACCGTTCGTCAATAAAAATTACGGGGTTGCACTGGTCTGTCCGTGCGGGGTATGTATAAAAGTTTTGTTTGCGCCCCGAAGTTTAAAAAGCACTTTAAACATGGTAAAGGCTGCCATTGGTAAAATACAAATAGCATGTAATAATTGCTTGTTAAAATACTTGGATGGAACGGCAAATAAAACGGAAGCGTAGGTGATCATCCAAAGCAAAAACCAGTAAACCGATGGCAAACCCTGGCCGGGCAGCAGCGACAAAGCAAAAGTTACAGGCATAATGCCCAATAACAATACCCGTGGCAACAGCAGCGTTTGCACCACTTTATCAAAAAAATCAACATTACCTTTTAATAGCTGGGTAAAACCTTCGCCTGCGTAGCGTTTCATATAGTGCACCTGTGCCGACATCCACCTGCGGCGCTGATTGGCAAAAGTAGCTTGTTGGGCCGTTTTTTCGTCGTACACTATCGCCTCCTCAGCATATCCAAACCTGATACGTTTCTTCAGCAAACGCAATTCAATTTCTTTATCAAAACCGCCGACTGCGGTTACCTCCGGCATCATTTGTTTAAATAAGGGAAAGCTGAAAGCCATACCCGAACCTATCAATGCGCAGGATAATCCTAACCGGCTGTGTCCTTTTCTAAAAACATGATTATTTATTCCCTCGCTAACGGCATCGAGCAAGGCGAAATTGGTGTTGGTATTTTTGGCAACACGCTGCCCTTGTACAACCAGGTAATCGCTTTTAAAAGCATTATTCATTTTATACAAACAATCAGCAGCGCATTCGTTGTCGGCATCAAGCACCAGGGCATAGTCATAATAGCCTTCGGTTTGCTGCAATGCCACATTTAAAGCCTTTGCTTTGGTACTTTTGTCAAACGAAACTTCCGCAACCTGTATCGGCAGCGAGCGCAGTTTTTCTAAAGTCTCGGGCTTCAGCGAGTCGGCAATAACAACAACTTTCCTCTTATCGGCCGGGTACTCAATAGCCAAGGCTGCAATAGCGGTATCAATAATCACCCCGTCTTCTTTGTACGATGGGATATAGATAACAAACGAGCCTAAGTCATTACTTTCTGGATAACTTTTTTTAGTACGAAGGTGACCGGCAAACGAAAATATCGCGAGGTATACTGCCTGCAAAGCCAGGAATATAAAAACCATTAAGGTTAAATAAAAAATAATCAAATTAAGATAATGCATGTTTTTAAAGTTTAAATGCGTTTATAATTGGCGTTCCAAACTAAGCCTTCCCATATTTTTCCGGCAAAAAGCCAGTTTCCTTTTAGCGCGTATTTGATAATAGCCAGCGGTGCCGAAATAGTAATAAAAAACAACCTGCTGATAAGTCCCTTGATACCGAAGATGTTTCTGCGGATAAATAACAGGCGGTTGCGGTTTTGATAGTAAACTTTTATGGTGCTCATTTTGCCTACGCTCATGGATTCTTTATGCAGAATTACGGATGCCGGTTGGTACCAGATAGTGAAACCTGCGCGCTGGGCGTGTTCGCTAAAATCAAGTTCTTCGTAATACAAAAAGTACATTTCGGGTAGCAGGCCTATTTTATCAAACACTTTACGATGAATAGCCATGGCCGCGCCGTGTGCCAGGTGGGTTTGATGCGGCTTGTCATACTGCGCTGCATCTTCTTCGCCGGTCCCTATAAACTTTCCGCGGGCTGTAAAAGGGTTTATAGCAGTGCCGCCTGCGTACTGAATGGTGTTTTTTGATTGATAATAGCGAATTTTAGGGCTCACAATACCGATAGTGCTATCGCTTAAAAACAATTTAACAATCGGTTCAATAAAGGATGGTTCCACTTCAGTATCGTTGTTCAACAATAAAATTATCTCGCCTTTGGCTATCTCAATTCCCCTGTTATTCCCGCCGGCAAAGCCTTCATTTTTGGGGTTTTGGATATAGGTGATGCCTGGAAAATCATTTGCCAGGTAACTGGCATTAACTGAGGATGCGTTATCAACTATAATAATTTCAACATTTGGATAAGTTATTTGCTGTAATGACCACAACATCTCGCCGGTAACAACATCGGTGTTGTAGTTTACCGAAACTATTGACACCAGCGGGTATTTATTTTCAGAATTCATAGGTTTCCTCCTCGTTTACTAAAGCTATTTTTGGTTGTATCCGTTTATCCCAGCGGTAGCAAAGCCACACAAAAGAAATGCTCATAAACACGCATACCCCGCTGGGGGCCTGCCCCATTATTTGGTTACCGTAGCTGGCAAAAGCAATACCTACAAATCCGGAAAACAAGGCCATGGCATACTGCCGCAGTAGGGTGCCGCTCTTCATTTTAAATATCAGTATCACCCCAGTCACAATAAATGTGAGGATTACGCCAATGTGCAGCCAAAGGCCAACGATGCCGGTTTCCGCCCATATTTTTACATACCAGCTGTCGGTAGGTGTGTCGGCCAATAACGTTCCTGGGCTAAAACGCTGTCCCCATGATCCTGCTGAACCTATTCCTCCGCCTATCGGCCGCGAGGCCAGGTATGCACTCAATTTCTTTTGATTATTCAGGCGTACCTGCAATGAAGGATCGTTGGGGTCCATGGCGCTCCGCATCCGCTGTATCTGGTAGTTGCCCGCGCCTGCCGTAGTAAATTTTAGCAGGATGAACAAAACACCCACTATCAGTCCGCCCACGGCTAAGCTTTTAAAGTTTTTTGTTAAAAACAGGTATACCATGATGCCGGAAAGCGGCACAAAAAGCGCCCCCCTGGTACCTGATATGGACATCCCCCAAAAAAACAAGCCTGCCAGTACCCAGTAAACCAGTTTCTGTTTTAACTTAATGGGACCAAAAGACATAATCAGGCACACCAATGCAATATGGCCCATGGCAGCGCCAAACTGCCCGGCATCCGAGTAAAAAGAAAATACACGCAGGCGGCCAAACAGTATATGTGTTTTGTATGCGCCCGCATCCAGCCAAATTTGTTCAGCGTGGTTTACGCCAAGGTATAATTGCTTGATCCCCCAAAAGCAGGCAAATACCGACCATATAATCCATATTTTTAAAAATAGCTTAACTTCTTTTGGATCGTTCAGCACCAGGATAGTTAAGATAATCAACTGGATCATATAAAGCGCCGTACCGCGAACCGAATAAAACCAGGCCAGGAAACTGCGGGATTCGGGGTTGATAATCTCAAAAAATGCATAGGCGGTCCATATCGCAATTCCGTATACAAATGGAT
>JABDBM010000140.1 GCA_013288685.1 Bacteroidota bacterium
TACCGGCCCTTTTTCTTAAAAAATACCAGGTTCAAAATGTTGGCGGCCCCGTTCACGACGAACTTTGGGTGCCTGCTGAAGAATTGGGGGAATTTAACGACAATATTGTTGGGCTGATCGAGATTACGCAATCATTTTATTAAAACTGAGAGGTCATGATCAAAAAAACGCTTACGTTATTACTGTTGCTTTTTGCTGCTGCATCTGGCAGTTTGCTTGCCCAGCAAGCCGAAGAGCTTATTTATCACCCCATACAAACCAGCAAGGATGGCAATATTATACCCTGGTACAATCCCGACCCGGCTATTGCCTACGACCACAACCTGCATACCATCTGGAATTTTTGGTACAATATGCGCAAAGACCCCAACGGTTTGCCTTATTATATGGAGCACCAGGTTTGGAATAAAGAGATTGACGACCCGCGCGGAATAGGTGGCGACCAGTTTATGATGGCCATTTCTTCCTGGCGTTTATTGTACGCCTACATGGGCGACGAACATATAAAAGCCAACATGCTTTTCATAGCCGGCTATTATTTAACACATGGTATGTCGCCCGCCAGCTGTAAATGGCCCAATATTCCTTTTCCGTATAATACCATGATCTATTCGGGGGTATATGATGGTGATATGCGCAATGGCAAGGATGTGGCGCAACTGGATAAGGCAGGTTCGTTGGGATTGGAGCTGGTTCACGTATATAAAATAAAGGACGATGCTATATTTTTAGATTATGCTGTAAAAATAGCCAATACGCTTGCCGCTAATGTAAAATCCGGCGATGCCGGGCACTCGCCGCTGCCTTTTAAAGTGAATGTATTTACCGGCAAAACAGTAATGCTTAAACCAGGGGCTACGGAAGGTAAGTTGTTAGATTCCGGCTGTTATACCAGCAATCTTACCCCCGCGCTGCAACTCTTCGACGATTTAATAGCATTAAACAAAGGCAATGTACGCGCCTATAAAACAGCCTTTGCAAAAATATTGGCCTGGACAAAAAAATATCCCATCCAAAATAACAAATGGGGGCCTTTTTTTGAAGATGTGGGCGAATGGAGCCAAACCCAGATAAACGCCATGACCTGCGCCCGGTATATGATGGAGCATCCCCAATATTTCCCCGAGTGGAAGCCACAGGTAAAAAGTATTATTAACTGGGTGCATAGCAATTTCGCCAACGCGCTATGGAAAAAGTATGGCGTTGTAGTTACCAACGAGCAATCCGTTTACCCCGTGCCAGGTAATAGCCACAGCGCAAGGCAAGCTGCCGATGAACTTTTATATGGAAAACTAACCAACGATACCTCGTATTACAACAACAGCGTTCGTGAGTTAAACTGGGCAACCTACGCCGTTGATTTTGACGGAAAAAATTGCTTTCCAACCGATGAACCCTGGCTTACCGATGGTTATGGTGACTATATCAGGCATTATTTACGCGCCATGGCCACCTATCCCGAGCTGGCGCCGGTGGAAGATCATATTCTTTCCAGCACTTCCGTTGTTCAGCAGGCCGATTATAAAGGGCATTTGAAAAAATATCTTTTTAATGATTTGAAGGGTACTGATACCAATAAAGTGAGATTATATTACCGCACGTTTGATAATGAAGGTATTGAATTGATAAAGCTGCAAGTAAAACCGGCAGCGGTACTGCTGAACGATAAGCCGTTAAAAGAAACTGTGGATGGGGGAGGTTATACCTGGAGTCCGCTTGAAAAAGGAGGGGTTTTGTGGGTGAGGAGGAAAGATGGCAATAGGGTGTTGATTGCGGAATAAACGTGCCGTTTTACCATCGAGGGAGAGATTTGTCAATATCAATACGGGCCTCTAAGAAGTGGGTTATTACCCGCTCCTGGATACTCATGGTGATTATAACCCACGCAGGGCACCAGCAATTCAAGTTATAGAAGAAAATGAAAATGTCAAACCACAAAGCAATTAGATTGAGGATTATATTAATAGTCGCGCTGACGACGAATTTACTGAGTTGTCGAAATAAAATAAAGGCCGGAACGTCACAAAATGATCAGTTAAATGACACTGTTTATGTCAATGCAAAAAATGCGCTCGATGTGAAAGTTAAACACGGTGACTCCACAAACGTCACACTCAAGTATGGCGGACCTGACGTGTTGCTTGATATTAATTATCACAATGGAAGTGTCAATCCAATCAACATTTCGTTTGGTGAATACAGTACGCTTTATCCAGAATTCATATTATTGTCAGAGATTCGACATCCCGACGTTAAAAGATCGTATTATTTTAATAGCCAAAATGGTTCTATCAGCACAATACGCACGACGGTGAATAATGATTTTGATGGACCTTGTTATTTATTTAATGCCAATGGAATAATGATAGTGTCCGGGTTTTATAAAAAAGGATACTGTGCAGGTATTTGGAGGCACTATGATGCCACCGGTAATATTTTAGAAACGATAAATGCGGATGTTTATAAGATAGATTTGCTCAAACGATTTGGTGTAGCTTTGTAATATATTAAATAGTTGGTTTTGGAACGACTGATTATCAACATCTTAACTGATGTTAATTAATAGTTAAATTAGAAAGCTTGATAATCAATACGTTCCGAAAAATCCAAGCGCTCCGTGTGAGTGAAAACGGAACGCTTTAATGTTTAATTACTTATAATTTATTCAATTCCTCCATCAGCAACTTCGTCATTTCATTAAAATAACGTTTTACACCAAAGCCCATTACGCTTTGTATGCCCCGGCTGGCGTTGGTTAAAAACACCTCGCTGGCTTCGTTTAAAATGCCGGGGTTTATCTGCGCCTCGGTAACTGGTATATTTAAATGCTGCGCAAGTTTTATAATAACCTGGCGCATTACCCCCTCCACGCAGCCTTCACTTAACGCCGGGGTATATAAATGATCATTGTACACTACAAACACGTTCGAACTGCTGGCTTCGCACAAATAGCCTTTTTGGTTTAGCAAAAATACATCATCCAGCCGGTTTTGGGTTTTATAAATACCAGCCATTACATAGGTAAGCGAATTACAGGTTTTTATATTCGACAGGTAATTGGTAGGCTTGGGCAGTTCGGTAAAAATATCCATGATCAGCCCTTTCTCGTTTAACACATAACGCGGATCGTCCGATGGTTGAAACTCCATGCACCAGCCCATTTTGTTTTGTGTAGGTGTATACAAGCCTTCGGCATCCCGGTAAACGGTTAAACGCAGGCGGCCATGTTTTGCCTTGTTTCGGCGGGCAAGTTCGCCTGCCTTTTCTTTTAAAAACCAATCGTCGGTTTGCGAATAACCATCAATTTTAAGGGCCTTCATTCCGCGTTGCAGGCGGTCGGCATGTAAATCGGCAAATTTAAGCTGGCCTTTTAGCATCCGCATACTTTCAAACAAACCATCCCCATAGCGAAACCCCCGGTTAGCCGCAGTAAACAGCCTGGATTGAGCCGGAATTATTTCGCCATTAAAATTGATTAAAAGTGGAAGCATGGAGGGATTTCGGATTTACGATTTACGATTTCGGATTTATCTTTATTTCGGAATTCGGATTTTCGATTTCGGATTTAATTTGATTTAGAATTTATTTTTATTTTTTCATCTGCACATCTGCATATTCGCACATCTGCACATTTTTTACTTTTCGGTCTTTAATGACTTTCCGGACTTTCCCGACTACTACTATAAGCCCTCCACTTCGCCAGTGCTGCTTCAAAATCCGGCGGCACAGGAGCTTCAAAGTGCAAACGTTTTTTTATGGTGGGATGCAAAAACCCCAGGGTTTGCGCATGCAGCGCTTGCCGCGGCATCAGCTCGAAACAGTTTTCAACAAACTGCTTGTATTTGCTGAATACCGTTCCTTTTAAAATTTTATCGCCGCCGTACATCGCATCGCTAAAAAGCGGGTGGCCAATGTGCTTCATGTGCGCCCTGATCTGGTGGGTACGGCCGGTTTCCAGCTGGCATTCAATCAGGGTAACATAATTCATCCGTTCCAAAACTTTGTAGTGCGTAACAGACCATTTGCCCTTTTCGGGATCATCGTAGATAGACATAACGCGCCGGTCGTTTATACTGCGGCCAATGTAGCCGGTCACGGTGCCGTCCTGCTCCAAATCGCCCCAAACTAAGGCTAAATATTTACGGGTAATGGTGTGCTCAAAAAATTGGCGTGCCAGCCAGGTCATAGAGCGTTCATTTTTGCTAATGAGTAACAGGCCCGATGTATCCTTATCAATACGATGTACCAAACCCGGCCTGCCGTCATTCCCCGGCAAGGTTGGCAATTGCTGAAAATGGTAAACCAGCGCATTTACCAGCGTACCCGTATAATTATTATAACCCGGATGCACCACCATGCCAGCGGCTTTGTTAACCACCAGCACATCATCATCTTCGTATATAATATTAATGGGGATATTTTCAGGATATACCTCGGTATCGCGTGGCGGATGCGGCAGCACTACTGAGATCACATCAAGCGGTTTTACGCGGTAACTGGCTTTAATGGTTTTATCGTTCACCAGCACATTTCCAAGCTCAATAGCATTTTGAATACGGTTGCGCGATGCATTTTCAACCCGGTACATCAAAAACTTATCAATACGCAATAAGGATTGCCCTTTGTCTACAATTACGCGCAGGTGTTCGTATAAATCCTGCTCTTCCAGTTCCAGTAAACCGTTTTCATCAGCCATTGGCGCAAAAATAGGTGTTGAGGGTGAAGAATCAAGAATCAAGAGGCAAGAATCAGGAGAAAAATGTAATTTGCCTCCTGATTCTTATATCTAAAACTCGTGCCTCTTGCGCCTCATGAATATAGACCTCGAAATTTTCAGCCCCATCCATCAAATAAAAAACCAACTGTTTGAAGATAAAGGGATCGAGGTGTTTATAAAACGCGATGACCTGATACATCCTATTATATCAGGCAATAAATGGCGGAAACTCAAATACGTTTTAAAACGGGCACAATCCGAAAATAAAACCCACCTGGTGACATTTGGCGGCGCGTTCTCCAACCATTTGCTGGCAACGGCTGCCGCTGCTGCTAAATTTGGCTTTAAAGCGACCGGTATTGTAAGAGGCGAGCGGGTAAACAACGATACCCTGTTTTTGTGCCGTTTGCACGGGATGGAATTACTATTTACTGATCGCGAAAGCTATAAAGATAAAGCTATGCTGTTTGAAAAGCATTTTGTCGGTGACAATGAAGCTTTTTTTATAGATGAAGGTGGTGCATCACCGGACGGCGCCAAAGGTTGCAGCGAACTAATCAATGAACTGTCCGAAACCTATGATCATATCTTTTGCGCTTGCGGAACAGGAACCACAGCAGCAGGCATTGTAAATGGTATTCAAAACCACAATTTGCCAACAGTGTTTCATGCGGTACCCGTATTTAAAAATGGCGGTTTTATTAAGGATGAGATTGACAGGTTTTTAACCAGCCCCGCAAATTATCAGCTACACCTTGATTATCATTTTGGTGGATATGGCAAAACCGATAGTCGGCTGATTGAATTCATCAAACAATTTGTAGCCTCAACAGGGATATTAATTGAACCTGTTTATACAGGTAAAATGTTATACGCTTTATATGATCTTGCCGGTAAAAACTATTTTAAACCCGGAAGCCGGATACTGGCTATTCATAGCGGCGGTATTTGGGGATTGCTGGGGATGAAAGATAAGTTTTAATATAGGGCACGTGAACAGATTTAACAACTTTTCAAACGTTGTCAAATCTCTCTCAAAGCGAATCCGGTGAACCCAAAAGTCCGCTTAATCCCGGTCCAAACGTCACCATCAACGGCACATGATCACTATACTTTGCCCAAAAATCATGCTCGCCAACTTCAACGGCCGAAACCCGCCCGGCCAAATCATCCGAAACAAAACAATAATCCAAATGATAAGGCTTGTTTTGATGCCTGTATAGATAAAAGGTAGGATGAAGCTCCCGGCCCTGCACCTGCCCGTGATGCAAATGATAAACACTTCGGATGCCTTTTCCGGCTAATTGGGCTACTACGTCAGAATGATTACCAATCTTGTGCTCCTTGTCCCAAATCGTATTGCTGTTAAAATCGCCCGTTAATATGGTTGGCGTGCCTAACAACAATTCATCATAATGATGGATAGCCTTCCAAACCTGTTCTACATATTGCCCGTCCGGGTCATCGGGGTTATTGGCCCAAATAGCAAACAGGTTGAAATCAACAGCACCGCCTGTAACAAAAATTGGGACCACCATTCGCAGCGCTTCATTATGTACATCAAGTGCGGTAAGTTTGTAATTCCCGTAAGAAAATATAGCAAGGCCTTTATGCTTGTTTTTACCAAACCACAGCATATCGGTAGACTTGGGCGTATTGGCAGGGAATAGCAATTTTTCAAGACATTCACATTCCTGAACCACCAAAATGTCTGGCTGATCCTGAAGAATAATACCGGCTTTTTTTCGAAAAGCCATGTTGCAGTTCCAGGTAATTATCTTCATGCTCGCTGCTATAACACTTTATCTAAATACCAATGGATATATTCCTCTGCTAAACTATTAATTCCAATTTGCTTTCGTAGTAGAGATGATTTTGGGAGCATAGTTTCAATTAATGTATTTATTTCGAGGTTAACAGTTCCTTTTCTATATTCACCTTTCTTCGAAGATACCCACTCAACCGGCAACTTTACTGTCATTTGTGCAAGGTTTACGCCGTTCTTAAAAAATTATTTGCTCTAAATATACCTTTTTATCACTAAATAAATCACGACCAATTCGCGCTTTAGTCCAAAAACTATGTTTAGTTAATTTAAAGTTACTTTTTTGCTATTCGGTTCAAAAACCGCTAAATTTTTGTTTTTAGGCGGTTTTTTGTAAATTTGAGAAAATCAAACTGCTATGTATAACCTGCTTGTTTCTCCCGAAAATGTACAGGCTTCGCTTCAGAAGCATGTACTGGCCGATGGCTTCGACCTTACTTTTGATATGGAAAAAAGTAAGGGTGTTTATATTTACGATGCCAAACATAACCGCACCCTGCTCGATTTTTTTACCTGCTTCGCTTCGGTACCGCTGGGTTATAATCACCCTAAAATGGTGAACGACGAAGAGTTTAAAAAGAACCTGATGCTTGCGGCCTTAACCAATCCATCAAACTCAGATATCTATACCACGCAATACGCCCAATTTGTTGATACGTTCGACAGGATAGGGATACCGGAATACCTGCCCCATGCTTTTTTTATTGCAGGCGGTTCGCTGGCTATTGAAAATGCGCTAAAAGTGGCGATGGACTGGAAGGTGCAAAAAAACTTTGCAAAAGGTTATACCAAAGAGATTGGTTTTAAGGTGATCCATTTTGAACATGCTTTTCACGGACGCTCAGGCTATACATTAAGCCTTACCAACACACAGCCTGTTAAAACCAAATGGTTTGCCAAGTTTGATTGGCCGCGCGTTTCGCTGCCGCAGATGAATTTTCCTTATTCTGATGACAATCACGAAGATCTTTTACAGCGCGAAGCGTTATCGATAGCTCAAATAAAACGGGCTTTTGAAGAAAATAAGGACGACGTTTGCGCAATTATTATTGAACCTATACAATCGGAAGGGGGTGATAACCACGTAAGGCAGGAGTTTTTGGAGCAATTGCGCGTATTGGCCGACGAAAATGAGGCCTTGCTGATATACGATGAAGTACAAACCGGTGTTGGCTTGAGTGGTAAATTTTGGTGTCACGAGCATTTTGGCGAGAAGGCCAGGCCCGATGTGTTGGCTTTTGGCAAAAAGATGCAGGTTTGTGGCATACTGGCCAGCCGAAGGGTTGACGAAGTGGAACATAATGTGTTTAAAGTATCGTCGCGTATAAACTCTACCTGGGGGGGCAGTTTGGTAGATATGGTGCGGTCATCAAAAATAATGGAGATTATAGCCGAGGATAACTTATGCGATAACGCTGCACAGGTTGGTGAGCACCTGCAACGACAATTAATCGATATCGCCGAAAGGCATCCTATAATCAGTAATGTTCGTGGCAGGGGCCTGCTTACCGCGTTCGATTTTTCGTCAAAAATAGTAAGAGATAAATTTATTAAAACGGGCATGGAACGCAATATAATGTTCCTGGGCTGCAGCGAACATAGCATTCGGTTCAGGCCGGCGCTTATTATGGATGAAAAACATATTGACGAAGGTCTTACGGTGCTTGAAGATATTATAGCCGCCTGGTAAGCATGTAAAACTTTTGCTACAAGGGGTTGTAATACAACCAAATTAGTGATATTTCCTTGATGTTTGGTAATAAATAGGATTATTAGCGTTTAGTACTGTTAATCGTTAATAAATACCGTTTTTTTACCTAAATAAACAATATTTCAAATTATTACACGTGTTAAATTTGAAAATATGAGCATATTTTAAGGACTATATTATGAGTAAGCACATTGAGAAATTAAAAAAACAACTGATGGAAATTGCGGACGTTGTTAACTCTTTTAAATCGGAAGCGGTACAGGTAAAGGTGATTGACCGCTTACTGGATGCTATGGTTGATTACGACAAAGAGGACGGTGAAGGAGGCGAGATATTTATTAAGAAAGCCTATAAAAAACAAGAGGGCGAGGGCGGCTATTCATTGTCGCGCGGCGCTAAAAAGCCCGGTGCAACTAAGGTTTTAAATCAGCTGTTATCAACTGATTTTTTTGATACCCAGCGTTCCATATCCTCAATAGCCATTTATTGTAAAGAAAATTTCGACTCGGATTTTAAGACTTCCGAGCTCTCGGGCATACTGCTAAAGCTCGCCAACGAAAATAAGCTGCGCCGCGAGAGAAGTATTGAGAATAATAGGTTTGAATACGTGCGGTTTTAAGTCCGAAAAGTCAGTAGAGTCCGAAAGTAGTAAGTACATATTTCAAAGAATCTGTCCCTTTTTTATCTTTCGGACTTCCGGACTTTTCCGACTTTGCGGACTACAATAAATCAAACAAACTCTCTACTCCCAAAATTTTCCTTGACGTAAATCCTTCGGCATATTTAGCCTGAATACTTTTGCCAAATTCGCGGGCACGGGCTTCAGTTGTGCGTATAAATTCGGGCGATGAAATATAGGTTTCCGGGTCGCCCTCCCAGGCCGGGTTATAAAATTGGGAGCCGAAAGCAAGGATGCTTTCTATTTTTTTGTCCCAGTATTCGGTAATATCAATCAATATATCGGGCTTAATGTAATAGTCCTGAATAAAGTGTAAAACTTGTTTAGGCCGCCATTCCTGTTGTGGCTCACCGTTGTGAAAAGTTTCAATTTTTCGGAGGCCGGCCAAAAAAGCAGATGCTTCAACCAGTTGGTTTGCCCGGCCATGATCAGGGTGGCGGTCGTGGTAGGCATTGGTGATAATTATTTCGGGCTGATACTTGCGGATAGCGATGATTACTTTTAACTGGTATTCTTTGGTATTCTCAAAAAAACCGTCAGGTATTTCCAGGTTTTCCCTGGCCGATAACCCCAATATGCGGGCCGAAGCTGCGGCTTCCTGTTCCCTTATTTCAGCTGATCCGCGGGTGCCTAATTCGCCGCGGGTAAGGTCGGCAATGCCCACTTTTTTGCCAGCAGCAATGTGCTTTAAAATAGTGCCTGCACAACCCAATTCGGCATCGTCGGGGTGCACCGGTAAAACTAATATATCTAATTTCATTTTGATTTTTTCTCTCTTGCCAGCAATTTTGCTATTCGTTTCCTGATTTTGGACGAAGTTGGTTTTGTAAACGGAAAATAAAAATCAGAAACGACGCCTGATTTATCTATCAAAAATTTATGAAAATTCCACCTTGGAACCGAATTAAGCTTCCCGTTCTCCTTTTTGCTGGTCAAAAACTTATATAGTGGATGGGCATAAGGCCCTCTAACTCTTATCTTTTCAAATACCGGG
>JABDBM010000141.1 GCA_013288685.1 Bacteroidota bacterium
CGAGCTGCTATTAATAGATTGGGATACCAACCCAATACTTTGAGCTATCTTGTCGCTGCCGATAAAAAATTCGCTATTTGCCTTCTTTATCATGAATTGCAGGCCAACGTTAAATAGTTTCAAATCATCATAAGTAGTGGTTAAGGTTAGCACATATTTTTTATACTGTATGGGGTTAACCAGTGCGGCAACAAAGCCAGGGTAAAACAATTCCTTAGATGCGATGAGCGTTGGCGAATATTTGAAATCGCCGTTATCATCAAGCAAAAAGTTTCTGTTAACACTTATCTCGGCAAATCCGTCTACCGGCGTTGTAAATGATTGCACGGTGCCGCCTTTATGAATGATGGTATTGGCCCTCTTGAACACGCTGTCCTCGCGCGTTTGCAAATCGAGTCCCTGTATCGGGCCGCTGTTGTCGAAATTATAAGTTCTGGAAAGTTTGCTCCAGTGAATAAAGCCCAGATCTTTTATGTTGGCCTGGATGGTAAACCCGTCTTCGGTGCGATACGTTGAACCGATACTTACCGCCGCGCCTGGGTTACGGAAGGTGGGGAGGAAATCCCTTGCATCAAAGCTGCCGGGTACATAGCTTGCATAACCTGTGCCCTTTAGGGCAACAAAAGCTGTTTGATTATCCTTGTCAATTGTTGCACTCGAGCTGGTGATGGTGGTTTTTTGGTAATCGATACCCAATAATACACTAAATTTTATACCAAATGAAAATTGCTTATTAAACTTTTCGCGGTAGCTAAGGCTTAACTGATCATACATTTGAAAGTAATAGTTGTTATTGAAAATATTGCTGTAGTTGGCATTGGCAAAAGCGCCGGTTCCGTTAAACATGGCGGGCGACTCGTCGGAGAACTGTGCTTTAGTTTCGGCTCTGAACTGCGCCGCAAAACCCAACTCCTCATCGCCATTAAGGCTCGCAAACATTTTAAACATAACAAGGTATGCGTTTAAGTTTGCGTTAACATGGTTATACCTGCCCTGGTTTATCTTTAACACAGAATCGTCATAACGACCCAAAAACAGGCGCGACTTTAGTGAAGCCTGCGAATTTCCTGTTAAAAAAAAGTTGCCGCTAATAGTAGGCAATAAAAAGTTGAAATTATATTTTTTGCTGCTATCCGGAAGAAATGACCTTTGGGAAGGGTTTTCGAACGAATCGTACATGGTGCCGGTATTGTACTGCGAAAATTGTTGGGCAAAAGTTGTAACTGAAAACAATAAGAAACTGAAAACGAGTAAAATATTCTTCATATATCGCAGATGCGTCGGGTTTTTATCCCCGTTTTAAAGATAATATTAAAAAACTTAGCCTTGCAAGCTATCCGGGACGGGAATCAGAATAAAACAAACAAAAGCCAATTCGTACCTTTTGTCGGTTATTTTTCAGTGCGATTTTGTCCGAACTGCCTTTTAAACGAAAATTTGGGCTTTTTAGTTGTATTTGTTAGTATTTAATTTTTATCAACAGTGGTGGTATCGTTTGCTAAACGCATGCAGAAGTTGGTGTAAAAATTAGGCCGGGCAGCTGTAAATTGCCATGATGCACCATAATAGTTTAACCAGCCGGGCTGTCGGTTCTGGAATATGTCATAAATCTCAGGATTCATATCCCTTTTTAATATGGGTAGTAAGTTTTTAAAGTAATAAAAAAATGCCACGTTGCTACGTTCGGCCAGCAGGTTATCAAATTCATGGTATTGGCTGTTTTTGCTTAAAAATTTACGGTTTAAGTAGATGTCGCCAAAGCTTTTCAATTCACTGGTACTGTTTGCAAAAATTAAATAGTTATCAATAATCATAAAGTAAGGGCGCTTAAACAGGCTAAAAGCGTCGCCTAATAAAAACAACGGGATTTTGTCATAATTTAATTGCCCGTTATTTTCATCGCTCATTTTGCTGATGCCTGTTAGCAACAGCGCCGCTTTTGAACCATCTTTAACCGATACAATGCCAAATTTTTCGAAATAGCGTGTGGTTGTTATTGCAAATTCATTACCCATTAAATTGTAAAATTCGGTTTCCAGATCGGTGCCGGTTTCGGTTTTTATTTTGTCAAATAACGAGTCTCTGTCGTTTTTAAAACCAGCTTTAATATGCCATTGTTCCAGATCATCACTAAATTTTAGTATGTCCGACACCGAAAAATTAGTTCCGTAAGCAGTTGTTGACGGGAAAATATCTTTTAGTTGATTAACAACCGGGCGCTGGCTGCTAAAAATGCTTAAATAGCCTGTGGCGTTTTTGGCCGGGACAGTGGTTTCACCATTAAACATCAGGGCATCGCTGCGGTAGTTTAAATTCAGCGTGCCGAGACCCGGCAGTTGCCCGAGGCTTTTAAAAAGATCGGTGTTTTTATTGACGAATAATTTATCTAACAATAACGAAAGTTGTTTATAATTTACATAGAGGTTAGCCAGCGAATTGGCACTTTGTTTTTCGGATACCAAAACAAAGGCCTGCTTTTCTTTTGTATTTTTATAGGTGGCAATTTCGCCGGCCAGTTCTTTCGAAAAACTTCCCGAAAAAACGTTATTACCGCTATTAATTAAATAAAACCGTTTTTTTAACTGATTGATGTATATGCAATAACCAGGTTTGCCGGGTCCGCGCAGGGGGGTAATCACCAGGCCGCTGTGCGTGCCGTTTAAATGATCAAATACTAAATGCTCAAAATCTTTTGCAGCAGTAGCAGTAAGCATCAAATCAATAGTGTTTGTTTTTGTGTGATGCAACGAAATAAACAGGTTTTGGCCGGCGAAATATTGATTGAGCAAAGGGCTTTGCAGTAATTGCTGCCGCAAGGTATCCAATTCGCCTATTTTTTCTTTTCCGGCTATGGCTTCAAAGAGTGGGTTATTATTGAAAATATCGTAAAAGCTTTTGTCGTTATCAAACTCAAAAATAAGCGCGGCATCATCCGGAATAGAACTCATTACCTGGCTTGTACGCATTTGGGGTGTACTTAAATTTTTAAAATACACAACCGTTACATACACCGTGGCTGCTAATAAAATTAGGGTAATAATTAGCTGTTTTTTCATTGCCTGTTAAATACAAATGTAGTTTATTTAGTGCGTGTTTGCTTGGTGAAAGTTGAAGTAGTTATAAAGGTTCTAAAGGGTGTAGAAACCGTTAGATTTGACAAGTCATAGAAGGTTGGGAAATCTCTGTACGATGTAAAGATAACCTGTTGTTGACAAGTCATCGAGTAATGTTTTGCCAAAATTATTAACTTAGCTATTTATTCTGATGAAAAGACAAATCATTATCACCGCCTCCATTTTTGGCGCGCTTGCTGTTATTGCCGGGGCATTTGGCGCACACGGCCTGCAGCATTTAATAACGCCCAAATACCTTGAAGTTTGGCATACTGCCGTGCAATATCAGTTTTACCACGTTTTTGCTTTGTTGTTTCTGTCCACCGTCACCACTTATAAACAAAAAACAGTATCTGCAATTTATTATCTGTTTACTTTAGGAATAGTTTTCTTTTCAGGATCATTATACCTGCTGGCAGTTAACGAAGTTTTAGGCTGGGGATGGCTGTTTTGGATGGGCCCAATTACACCAATCGGCGGATTATTGTTTATTGCCGGATGGGTGACACTTACTATTGCTGCTTTCAGAAATAAATAGTTGAAATGTTAGAATTTGCCGGGGGACAACATACCGACCGCGAAACACTTTTTGTTGAGGTGATTTTGCCATTGGCTATTGCCAGGAACTATACCTATCGCGTGCCTTACGAAATGAACAATGCGGTGGCTGTGGGCAAACGTGTTGTGGTTCAATTTGGCAAAAGTAAATTGTATACCGCTATCATCGCATCGGTTGGCAAACTGGCTCCCGAAAAGTACGAGGCAAAATATGTTATTGAACTGCTTGACGACCGGCCTATTGTAACTACCCATCAGCTCAAATTTTGGCAATGGCTGGCTGATTATTATATGTGTAACGCAGGCGAGGTGATGAATGCAGCCCTGCCATCAGCCTTAAAATTAGCCAGCGAAACTAAAATAGCGATCAATAAGAATTTCGACTATGACCGTTCATCCTTACATGATAAAGAATTTTTGATTGTTGATGCACTGGATATTCAGCCTGAGTTAACAGTAAGTGATATTGTAAAGCTGCTGGGTCAAAAAACGGTAATGCCGATATTAAAAGGACTGTTCGAAAAAAACATCATCCATATTTCGGAAGATATAAATGACCGTTATAAACCGCGCACCCGTACTTTTATCACACTAAATCCAATCTATCAAAATCAGGATAATTTAAGGGAGCTGTTTGCCATTCTTGAAAAGCGAGCACCCAAGCAGGCCGATGCCGTGCTGGCGTATATTAAATTGGCCCGTCATCAAAAAAGTATCTCGAAAGCCGAACTGATTGAAGAAAGCGGGGCTGGTGCATCAAGTATCGCCGCCCTGGCCGAAAAAGACGTTTTTATTACCGAAGATAAAAATGTAAGCCGCTTGTATTATGATGAAGAGGGCGATTTTAGCACCTTTGAACTAAGTGAACAGCAACAGGCAACGCTTGATACCGTTCGTGAGCAGTTCACCGAAAAGGATGTGACGTTGTTGCACGGTGTAACGTCATCGGGCAAAACGCAAATTTATATCCGCTTAATTGAAGAAATGATGGCCGCTGGTCGGCAGGTGCTATACCTGCTGCCGGAAATTGCCCTTACTACCCATATTATTGAGCGGTTGCGGCTGTATTTCGGTGCAAATATAGGCGTATATCATTCGCGTTTTAATGATAACGAGCGTGTAGAAGTTTGGCAAAAAGTACTCAATAATGAATATAAGGTAGTTTTAGGAGCCCGTTCGTCGGTGTTTTTACCCTTTCATGATTTGGGTTTGATTATTGTTGATGAAGAACACGAAACATCGTACAAACAGTACGACCCTGCCCCGCGTTATAATGCCCGGGATGCGGCCATCTTCTTGGCGAATATGCATGGCGGCAAAGTGTTGCTGGGGTCGGCCACACCATCGTTTGAGAGTTATTACAATGCCCGCCTGGGTAAATATGGCCTGGCTACACTTACCGAGCGCTACGGCGGCGTAAAGTTACCCGAAATTGAGGTGGTGAGCATTGCCAAAGAAACTAAAGAAAAAACCATGCAGTCGCATTTTACCAGTGTGCTGATGGCCGATATGGTAACTGCGCTGGAGCAAAAGGAGCAGGTAATTCTGTTTCAAAACCGCCGTGGCTATGCGCCGGTGCTGATGTGCAAAATATGTGCGTATACGCCTAAATGCATCAATTGCGATGTAAGCTTAACTTACCATAAAAGCAGCCGGAAATTGCATTGCCATTATTGTGGTTATAAAGAGGATGTGCCCAATATTTGCCCGGCCTGTGGATCAACGCACCTGGAATATAAAGGTTTCGGCACCGAAAAGGTAGAAGATGAACTGTCCATCCTGCTGCCTGATGCCCGGATGGCAAGGATGGATTTGGATACCACCCGGTCGCGCAATTCATTGCAGACTATATTGAACGATTTGGAGGAGAAAAAAATAGATATACTGGTGGGCACCCAAATGGTAGCCAAGGGATTGGATTTTGCAGATGTAACGGTAATCGGTATCATCAATGCCGATAGCCTGCTCAAATTTCCGGATTATAGGGCCAACGAGCGCAGCTACCAGATGTTGGCCCAGGTAAGTGGCCGTGCCGGCCGAAGAGGTAAGCAGGGAAAAGTGGTGATACAAACGTACGACCCCAAACACCGGGTAATACAACAGGTTATTGAAAACGATTATATCGGTTTATATCTAACTGAAATGGAAGAACGCCGCAGCTTTAAATATCCGCCGTTCCATCGCATCATCAACCTCGACGTAAAACATAAAGACCCCGAAATAGTTAATAACCAATCGCTATACATAGCTGCGGAGTTACGTAAGCATTTTGGTGATGAACGGGTGATAGGTCCAGAATATCCGCTGGTTGGCCGCATACGTAACTATTATATCAAAAGCATTATGCTGAAATTTGAAAAGGACACCACCTCCATCAATAAAGCCAAAACCATAATAAGGGATGTGATTACGCAGTTTCAAACTACTAAATTAAGTAAAGGGAGCATTGTGCAGCCGGATGTTGATCCGTATTGAATCGTCTGAACTATGATTTATTAGATTTAAGGATTATAAGATTTTACCTTTCATAATCAGCGTAATTAAAATAATCGGGTTAAATCTGTGATTAAAAAATGGTCAAATCCTAAATCTGTGATTAACTTAGCACCATATTATGGCCTACAAGTACACAGATAACTATCGCGAACAAGGCGCCCGTAAAAGGTTAGTTGAAGAGTTAAAGAAAAAAGGGATTGAAGATAAAAAAGTGCTGGAAGCCATAGGAAAAGTACCCCGACATTTCTTTTTTGATGAAACTTTTTGGACACAAGCCTACAAAGATATCGCTTTCCCGATAGGCGAGGAGCAAACTATTTCGCAGCCTTATACCGTTGCTTATCAAAGTCAGCTTCTGCAAATAAAAAAGGGCGACAAAGTGCTGGAGATAGGTACTGGCAGCGGGTATCAAAGTTGTATATTAATAGAACTTGGCGCCAAAGTTTATACTATAGAGCGCCAGAAAAAACTTTATGACCGCACTATACAGGTATTGCCCCGAATGGGCTATAAACCCGATTTTTTTTTAGGAGACGGCTCCATCGGCATTGCGGATCATGCCCCTTACAATAAAATAATAGTAACCGCTGGCGCGCCAACTGTCCCCGAGCAGCTGTTAAAACAATTAGCCATCGGTGGAATATTAGTTATACCCGTTGGTAACGAAGAAGCACAAAAAATGGTTACCGTACTAAAAGTAGGTGAAAAGGATTTTGAAAAAGTGGTGCTGGATACGTTTAGGTTTGTGCCACTGAAAGGGGATGATGCGTGGTGATTTTGGATTTCGGAATTTCGATTTGGGATTTATTAAAAATTCATTAGTTCTAATAATTGTATTTCGCCCTAATTTCAGACATAACTGTTTCATGACTGCTTACACGGCCATTTTCTATGTCATCAAGACCTTCTTTTATTGATTCTTCCAAGGTTGCATCGGCGAGTTCGATCAATTCGTTTTTCGCGTATTCCCTTTTTAAATCTTCCATAAAATCACTGTAATCAATTCTTAAATCACTGTAATCCAAAAAATAAAATCCCAAATCGAAATTCCCAAATCCGAAATCAAAAGATTACCGCTTCATCGCCCTATCCATCTCCACCTTGGTATCCCGTTCCTTCATCGTCTCCCGTTTATCAAAAGTCTTTTTGCCCTGTGCCAGGCCAATTTCTAATTTGGCAAAGCCGCGTTCGCTAATGAACAGGGCCAGGGGAACAATGGTTAAGCCTTTTTCTTCGCCACGGGTTTGGAGTTTTTTTAGCTCTTTTTTGTTGAGAAGTAAGATACGGTCGCGTTTGGCTTCGTGGTTATAGAACGATCCGAAGCTGTATTCGGCAATGTGCAGATTGCGCACGTATAGTTGTTCGTTTATAAAAGTGCAAAAGGCATCGTTCAGATTAGCTTTGCCTTCGCGGATTGATTTTATTTCGGTGCCCAGCAATTTTATCCCGGCCACATATTTATCCAGAATATAGTATTCAAAATAAGCCTTTTTGTTTTTTATGTATATATTTTGGTCCATCACAATTGCCTTTGGGGTTACAAATATGCGAAATATTGTTCACACTGCTGTTTGCGGTTTTAACACGGAGGACGCGAAGAGAAAAAACACAAAGTACACAGAGGTTTTATTATTTATTTCTTTTTTGTGTTCTCCGCGCTTTCTCTGTTTCTCTGTGTTTAATTCTAAATTACATTTTAAATTTATCCTCGTTGAGGCTTCACCACCAATACCGGCACATTTACCTTATGCCGAACGGAGTTTACTGTTGTTCCAAAAATTAAATCTTTTAAAGCTTTATGCCCGTGCGAGCCCATCACTATGAAATCGATATTATCCTGGTTCACAAATTTTGCTATTTCGCTGGCCGCGGTGCCGAAGCCAATGTGCGGTTTGGCTTTGTAGCCCAAACCGGTTAGCGTATTGATATAAATCTCGAGGTTGTCCAAATCGCTTTGTGTTTCGTGGTCCATTATCTGTCCGCCATAGTATCGGGCCCCTGCTGTTTCAACCACATGTATTAAGGTATAATTTGCCTTTTTGCCGCCCTGCATAATGGCACTCCGGATACTTTCCGTGTCGTTTTTAGAAAAGTCAATAGTAACTCCGATGTTTTTGTATACAACCGGTGTAAGGTCCTCAATTTTTGAGGCTAAGCCATGTGGAACGGCTGCCGGTGCGTCATAATGTTTAAACAACAGCGGACGCAAAAATACATAGATCAATAGCAGGGCAATGGCTATAATAACAGGTGTTACCAATGTGTAAATCCATATCGCCGCAGATGGGAAATCGTGTGTCCAGGTGTGCAGTTGGTCGACCACCAATTTCGCGTTTAGGGCCACTATTAATATAGCACTCGCCCAGGCTAATATTTTAACTTTAAGGCTGATGGCAAAATTACCCATCCGTTTACGGTTTGAGGTGAAATGGATCAGCGGAATAACCGCAAAACCTAATTGGAGGCTTAGCACTACCTGACTTAATATAATCAGGCTGCCCAAACCGCTTTCGCCAAAATAGATGATGGTGAAAACAGCAGGCACAATAGCCAAAATGCGTGTCAGTAATCGCCTTAACCACGGTTCAATACGCAGATTAATATGCCCCTCCATAATAATTTGCCCCGCCAGCGTGCCGGTTATGGTGGAGCTTTGGCCCGATGCTATCAATGCTATGGCAAATAGGGTAGGGGCAAGCTTACCAAAAATATGTTCAAGTAGCTTATAGGCGTCTTGTATTTCGGCAACCTTAAAAAAACCGTTTTTAAAAAACGCCGTTGCTGCTAAAATTAAAATGGCTGCATTTACTACAAAGGCCAGGTTAAGGGCAATTACGGTATCGAACAGGTTAAACCTTATGGCTGTTTTGATGCCCTTATCTGTACGGGTAATTTGCCGGGTTTGCACCAGCGACGAATGCAGATACAGGTTGTGCGGCATAACGGTTGCCCCAATAATGCCAATGGCAATGTACAGCATGTTTTTACTCACCAAATCGTTTTTAAACAGGTTGCCTGGTATAAAGCCTTTGGCAACGCCAATAACGTCAGGGTGTACAATAAACATTTCTATCAAAAACGAGAGGCCAACGATAAATATCATCGATACGATAAATACCTCCAGCTTGCGCATACCCTTGTTCATTAAAAAAAGCATGAGTACCGTATCTGTAATGGTAAGCGATACGCCCCATATTAATGGTAAGTGGAATAACAACTGTAAGCCGATAGCCATGCCGATAATCTCGGCCAAATCGCAGGCGATGATGGCTATTTGGGCCAAAATATACAGCCAGAAGTTAACAAAGCGCGGATAAGCATTTTTAGATGCCTGCGCCAAATCGAGACCGCGAACTATACCCAGCCGGGCGCTTAACGATTGCAGTAACAGAGCGATAAGGTTTGATGCAAACAGTACCCAAATTAGTTTATAGCCAAATGCGCTGCCACCGGCAATATCGGTTGCCCAATTGCCGGGGTCCATATAGCCCACGCTCACCAAATAAGCGGGGCCTATAAAAGCCAGCATTCGCCGCCAGCCGGTTTTATTTTCGGTATTTACAGAACCATGAACGTTACTTAATGATTGTTGTTTTGTATTCATAAGGCAATCAGTAAATTATTGGCTACCTGGCGGCTAATCTGCACTTTCCCGGTTTCCATTTGTAATACCATCGATTGATCGAATTCAATAATCTCCGCTATTGTTA
>JABDBM010000142.1:0-9151 GCA_013288685.1 Bacteroidota bacterium
ACCGGCGATAAATGGCTATTGGACCTCGCCACAAAAATAGATAAGCATACCGCAAACTGGCGGCAAGCCAATAACCTGCCCAACTGGCATAATGTAAACATTGCCCAGTGTTTCAGAGAACCGGCCACTTATTACCTGCAAAGCGGCTTGAAAGCAGATTTGGATGCCACTTACAACGATTTTAAATTAATAAGAGCTTTATACGGACAGGTGCCCGGCGGAATGTTCGGCGCCGACGAAAACGCGAGAAAAGGATATGCTGACCCGCGACAAGCGGTAGAAACCTGTGGTATGGTAGAACAAATGACTTCGGACGAAATGCTGCTGGCCAATACCGGCGATACATTTTGGGCCGAAAACTGTGAGGATGTAGCCTTTAACACCTTCCCGGCAGCGTTTATGGCCGATTACCGGTCGTTGCGTTATCTTACTGCGCCTAATATGGTGCTAAGCGACGATAAAAACCACAGCCCTGGTATACAAAACGATGGGCCGTTTTTGATGATGAACCCGTTTAGTAGTCGCTGCTGTCAGCATAATCATTCGGCAGGATGGGTTTATTACGCCGAGAATACCTGGATGGCTACGCCCGATAATGGGCTGGTTGCACAACTTTACAGCGAAGGCGGGGTGACCGCTAAAGTTGCCAACGGCCAGCTTGTGAATATCACAGAAACCACTCATTATCCTTTTGAAAGTGATGCTGTTTTTACAGTGAGGACCACAAAGCCAGTTGGTTTTCCACTTTATCTGCGTGTGCCGGCATGGTGCAAGGGCGCTACGGTAAATGTTAATGGCCATAAGGTGGCCATAAATTCGACTGAAGGTAATTACATACGTTTAGAAAAGAAGTGGAAAAATGGTGACAAAATCTCGCTGCGTTTACCCATGGGGTTGAAAGTACGCCAATGGGAGCAAAATAAAAACAGCGTGAGTGTAAATTATGGTCCTTTAACTTATTCGTTAAAAATTGACGAGCAATATGTGCGGGAAGACAGTAAGGCAACGGCCCAGGGTGATGCAAAATGGCAACCCAAGGCTGATCCGCAGAAATGGCCTTCATTTGTAATAAAACCGGGTTCCGATTGGAATTATGGATTGCTGATTGATGACAAGCACCCGGAGAATTCAATTGAAATTATCCATCGTGCATGGCCGGCAAATAATAATCCGTTTACCAACACCAATGCCCCCATCGAACTAAAAATAAAAGGAAAACAAATACCGGGATGGACAATTGATCAATATGGTTTATGCGGGCTGTTGCCACAAAGCCCGGTTAAAACTGAGCAACCTGTTAGCGAATTAACGCTGGTGCCGATGGGAGGGGCAAGGTTGAGGATATCGGCGTTTCCGGTGGTGGAATAAAGCAACTCGCGAATTATCTTACCTTACCTAATAAATGGATTATATGATTTGGACAGATGAATACTATAGGGAAATTGATGAAATAGAGTTTAATGCAGCAATAGGAGATGAAAATGATCACGGGCAAATTTCCGAAAGGGAAATCGCAAGGATTAAAAGAAAAATTGCATCGATTAAAGATATTCCAATTTCAGAAGTTCAAATTGATGCCCTCCCTATTGGATATACAATTGATTGCTTTGATTTTCATAGGGTTGAAGTTTTTAGCACAAAAGATCAATGGTTTTTCGTTTATAAACATCCGAGCTATTACAAGTGTAGCCAGCGCGATGGGTTAATTGTTTGTCTGGAAAATATTATTACGGGCTCGGGAAGATGATATAAGCTATTATCCGAAGAAAAAAAATTACTACTTCTCAATAATTACTACTGCCGAAGCCGTTGACCTAATGTGCGTTAAAGAGACGGTCATATTTGTTAATTGAAACGCCTCAATCGTAACACGCGTCTCGCCAGATAACACAATCTGCGGTTTACCCCGGTCATCGTTAATCACTTCCACTTCGTTAAAGGCGGTGCCGTCAAGCCAGCCGGTGCCCAGGGCCTTAAAAAACGCTTCTTTTGCGGCAAATCGGGCAGCGTAATGTTCGTATTTGTGGGTTTTGTTCTCGCAATAGGCAATTTCAGCGGCAGAAAATACGAGTTCGCGAAAGCCGTTGTTTTTTTCTATTTTTTCGGCGATGCGGTCAACTTCAATTATATCAATACCTAAACCGGCTATCATTGGGCTGTTTTTTGGTCAAACATAATGAAATGTTTTATTATTGAACCAGTTCAGTTTCTGGTACTTCTACCATTTTTTTACCTGCCTGCTCAGTCACAATGGATGCTACCATACAGGTTACCATTATTAATATAACGGTTCCATTCAGTATATCATCATTAATAATACCGTTTTTATAGCCTATTAAAATAATGGCCAACGTTGCTGCTGCGTGCGAACTGCTCAGACCAAATATCAGCCTGCGTTGTGTGTTTGAATAATTATATATTTTTTGTGTGAAAAAGGCCGAAATCCATTTGCAGGCAAGGGCAACTACCGTTAGTATTACTGCTACCGTTATAGCGCCGGCGCCACGAAAAAGCACCTGCAGGTTAACCACCATGCCCACGCTAATGAGAAAGAAGGGTATAAATATGGCGTTGCCCACAAATTGAATATTGCTAAAAAGTTTGGATGGTTTTGGTATTAACCGGTTTAATGCCAATGCAGCAATGAATGCGCCGATGATGGGCTCCACCCCGGCCAGTTGCGCCAAAAATGCCGAAAAAAACATGGCAGTGAGTATAAAAACATATTGCGCAGTATCACTTCCATTGGGTTTGTTTAAGAACCATTTGGCTATACGGGGCACTACTAAAAACACGATTAAGGTAAAAATGGTTAACGACACGATTAGCTGTAACCAAAAAGCTGCGTTTAAACCATTGGTTTTACTATCAATTATTACAGCCAGAATGATAAGTACTGCGGTATCTGTCAATATAGTGCCTCCTATGGTAACGGCCACCGCTTCGTTTGCGGCAATTTTGTATTTGCTTACAATAGGGTAGGCCACCAGTGTATGAGTGGCAAACATACTGGCCGTAAGCAGGGAAGTGAGGAAGGAGTAACCCAGCAGGTAATAACAAACCGGGAAACCAATAATGATGGGCACAAAAAATGTCAATGCCCCAAACACCAGGCTTCTGTTCTTTTTCTGTTTAAATTCAGCAAGATCAAGCTCAATACCAGCCAGAAACATAATGTATAACAGTCCAATGGTAGCAAATAGCTCTACCGCCAGGTTTTTGCCGAGCAGGTTTAAACCAAAAGGGCCAACTATCATGCCGGCAACAATAAATCCCACAATGTGCGGCACTTTTATCTTCGCCATGAGCATGGGCGAAAGTAAAATGATGAAAAGTACGAGGGTGAAAATTCGTACCGGGTTAACAAGGGGGAAATGAAAGTCCTGGAGTAAGTGACCCCAGATAGAGTTGCTCATGTTAGTTGAATTGGGATAAGTAGTCTTAAAATAAATCAGTAAATCTCTTGATTCTTACTTCTTGCTGTCTTGATTCTCTGCTCAATCGCTTAATTTCTTATTACAATTTACGAGTTTTTTCCGGATGGATGCTTCTTCTTCCTTTGTAGCAATTACTTTTGTTAATGCTATTTGGTAATAATTTCGTGCCTTGCCATATTGTTTTTCCTTAAATACATAATCGCCTGCGGATGCGTACGCGTTGTAGTATTGGGGGTTTACTAAAATTAAACTATCCGGATTGATTTTTTTACCATCACTTATACGATGCAACATACTGCGGTAAGCTACTAGGTTTTTGTATGCCGGGGTATTTAAAAAGGTATCTGGTGCTATATTAAGTGTGCTATCACAAATTTCCTGATCTTTTTTCATTCCGCGTAAGGCGAACACCTTTTTCAGATCGTAACAAACAAATTTACCCAATTGCCACGGAGAGGTAGATACCCAAACTTTTAATTTTTCCGGCTCAAAAACAATGGCATGGTGTGATATAAACTGGTTTATGGCTTTTTCGTTGCCCAAACCAATATCAGTATTATTTTGCCCTTTTGAGTTTCGCAGTATATCAACCGTTTTTTGAACAGTGTTTTTATCATCATGACTTAACAGATCCATCAAATGGTTGTACCGGTAAAGCGATGCACTATTGTTTAGCTGCTCGGTGTTGCCTTTTGATTTCACCAGCAGATTACCCTGGTAATGGTTGGCACAAACTATAAAATTGCTGTTTGGATCGTATACGTCAAGGGTATCAGGTGTTTTTTCAATAATAATAGCTTTTTTATCTTCAGCCGACCCAATCAGGAACGATTCGGAAACAAACATTTTTCGTTTTTTTGCTATTGCGATGGCTTCCTTTATGTTTTCGGCATATTGCAAAATTTCGCGGGCCACCAATGAAACGGGGGTGGCTGCGCTGGTAGGCACAGTGCTTTTGGCCGCGTTGATAGTTACGCTCAAACCTTTTTCGTTCATGCCGGATACGGCGCCGATAAAACCACCCCAGGTAACCGTCATAAATTTATGACCCTGTGCCGGATTATAAAACGCAACAATTTTTTCGCGGGCAAAATCATCGTTCACATAAAAATCCATGTTACGGCCGATGATCATGGTGCTATCGGCCGAGCGGGCATCCCAGGTGCCAAATGAAGTGCAGCCCACCAGTGCCATTCCCTGCAGGGCGTGACCGATATCATGAGCAGCGTGGTAATTGAGAATGCGCTGGTAATTAGAGCCGATATATTGGTATTTAGCAGCCGCCGATTCGGAGATGCCGTAAATTTCTTCCTTGTCCTCCTCGGTTACGTTTTTATCCAGCTTGCGATCAAACCAGGCTACAAAATATTTAAGGAAGGAACGATAAAATGAGGAGGGAATCATTTTAGCAATTTGGTCGGTAAAATAATCTTCCTGCCGCACCACCAGCTCTTTGGTAAGTTTGCCGTTAATTACCCCGCGTTCGTAGGGTTCGCCTTCTACATATAACTCGTATAAGCCGCTTTTGCTTTTACGGAACCAGTTGTTTTTTAGCGTATAAAACCTGGGTGATGGCTCGCTGCGCTGTAATTGTTCACTGCTACGGTCTTTTGGCTTGGGCGGGTAATCAATGGCCACACAATATAAATAAATAGCCAATATTAAAAACAAAGCCAGCAACCCCGAAAAAACATATAAAATGCCTTTAACCAGTTTTCTCAGGAATGTGCTTTTTTTATCAGGCATTTCTAATTTTCGCTACAATTTCATCGTTCCCTAAAAAGGCGCAACAGGTAACAATCCCACTCATTGATGCGCCCAATATACCATGCAGGTTAAGATTTTGACCGGTTAAAAACAAATTAGGCAACTTGGTGCGCGGCGAAATAAATGTTTTTAACGAATGCTTGTAATCTTTCACGATGCCGTATAATGATCCATCATCATTACCAATATAGTCACGATAAGATAACGGCGTGGCTACGTAATATGTTTTAATACACTCTCTAATTCCGGGGAACTTTCTTTCAACAGCATCCAGCAAAATTTCGGCTTTGCGCTTTTTAAACTCGTTATAGGTTTCACCGCGGTCGTTTTCTTTTGATGCCGTGTTAAAAGTGTCCTTCCATGCAGCTACTTCCTCAAAACGCATATAGCTCAGGATGGATAAGCCATCGGCATACTCCGGCGATTTGGACGAGGCCCCGCAAAAAACGGCATAGCCTAAGGGCCAGTTTTCTTCGGTGTGCTCGGCTGTGGTCCATACATAGCCCTCGCGACCAACGTAATAATTGTGTTTAATGTATTTGAAAGTATCTTTCTTAAATACCAAATTCAACGTAAACGCCGAAGTGGAATTTTCAAGCCCTTTTAAACGATTCCGGTAGGCATTTTTTATCAGCGGAGTATCAGTAATCTCGAAGGTTTTAACCGGGTGCATGTTCGAGATAAAATATTTAGCATACATTTTCTCGCCGTTTTCCAATACGACGTGCGTGACCACGCCGTTTTCCTCTACAATCCTTTTTACTTCGCAGTCGCGAATAATTTTGCCGCCTTGTTCTTTGATGTTTTTAGAAAGTAGTTTGGCTATTTGGGATCCGCCGTCAACGCATTTCCACGAGCTTTCGATGTAGCTGTTTAATATAAGTGCATGTACATATAGTGGCGTTTTATCAGCCTGTCCGGCATATAACGCGTTGTTGGCCGCCAAAATACCCTGCAATTTCGGGTCGCTGGTTACAGAGTCTATAAACGCTTTGGTGTCAATTTCCAACACGTCCGATTTTTCATTAAAATCATCCGATGAACGCAAATTATACAGCGGGAATTTGCTGCAAATTTCTTTTATCTTATTGCAGTAGGTACGTAATGCCTCTTCTTCATTGGGGAAGTGAACCAGCAGTTGCTTAATGAAATTCTCGTATCCCTGGGCAAAATTGTATACTTTATCGTCGCCTTCAATTAATATCTTATCAAAGGCATCTAAATCCTGCTGTTGTAGTTTCAGCTTATCCATAATGCCCAGGTATTGAAATATCTGGTACAGATTCTGGCCCTTTTCCAGGCCGCCCAGGTAGTGAACACCCGAGTCAAAAATCACCTTATCGCGCACATAGGTTTGCAGCGAGCCACCTATTTGCTTATTTTTTTCCAGTATACAAACTTTATAACCTTCGCGGCCCAATATGTCAGCACATACCAAGCCACCCATGCCACTCCCGATGATCAGAATGTCGAAATTATCCATTTATTATCTCTCTGCGTTAAATCTTTACTATCGGTTTTAATAATCAGCATTCCCCCGGGGTTTAGGGCTGCTATACATTTTTCACGAATTAAGTTTTGTTGTTCAGGCTGTAAACTTTGCATTATATCGCCTATAATTATAGCATCGTAAGCTTCAAATGGAAACGTCAATGCATCGGTAAAAATAAAATTTATTTTGGTATCCTTGCTAAAACAATTAGCGGCCGTTTCAATTTTGTCCTCATCGTGGTCAATACCAATGAGTTCCCTTTCTTTTGATGCA
The DNA here is from genome assembly GCA_013288685.1 of Bacteroidota bacterium. Taxonomy (GTDB): domain Bacteria; phylum Bacteroidota; class Bacteroidia; order Sphingobacteriales; family Sphingobacteriaceae; genus Mucilaginibacter. The sequence continues at coordinate 6,970 of JABDBM010000142.1, forward strand.
AAGTGTAACAACCAGGTCATAAAGCCATATCCGCAGCCAATATCAAGTATCTTACCTTTACGGGGAATTGCATCATGCACAAAGCGGTAATTTTTTTCGCGCCACAGCTTTAGCTTTAGCTGCCATTCCATCAGCGGGCCTTTATACAAGTAATTGTATAACAATTGCTCGCGGTAATATCTTGGATGTTCAAGCTCATTTGATAATTGTGTATACTCCTGTTTAAAATAACGGCTTATTTGCTTTGTTTTTTCGGCGTAACCTATGCCAAAATTGCTATCATTTTGTTTTATCCGGGGCAAATATTTCAGGGTTATCCTGCCGTCTTTTAATAAAAAGTCGCCCTTGGTCATCGTATAGCCGGTGCCGTGTATCAGTACAGGTAAAATATCAATATTCAGTTGTTCGGCCAGGAAAAAGGCGCCTTTGTGGAATCGTTTTAGCTCACCGGTTACCGTCCGCGTGCCTTCCGGAAATATTACTACAGAGTAGCCATGTTTTACTCTATCCGCCAATAATTCCAAACCATTTTCTGCACCTTGGGCTACAGGATAAAAATCAGCCATACGGGCAACTGCCCCAAATACCGGCGATTTCCATACCCAGTTGTTGGTTAGCAAAATCAATTTGGGATGCTGCATCACCATCACCAGGATATCTAAAAAGGATTGATGATTGCAGATGATTACCGCCGGGTCGGCAAAATTTGCAAGTTGCTTATCTATAATCTTCTTTTTTACATTGATCATGATGTACACCATCGATTTGGCAAACCACGATAGTATAAAGTGATAAACATATTTAACCTGCTCTTTGGCAAAAGGAGTAAGTTTGAATATAAAACCCAGTATGGTTAAAATAATACATCCCGTAACAAAATAAACAAAGGCAAAAATGGTTTTCAAAAAGCCGGTGAAAGTCCATGGGAAACGCTTTTTCGCGGTGCGGTTTCTTATCAGGATATTAAACAAAAACGGTATTAATATTTGCGACATTACCACCACACAAAAAATACCGATAATAGATATAAAAGCAATGGACTTTAAAGCCGGATGCTTAGCAAATACCAATACCCCGAGGCCGGTTATGGTGGTGATGGCCGATAGAAAAATCGATGTTTTATAGGATGATAATATCTCTTTGCCGGTGCGGTATTCCTGTAGCAGACCATCCATAATATACAGGCTGTAATCATCGCCCAGGCCAAATATCAGGGCAGAGATAATGATATTGATGATGTTAAATTCGATGCCGAAGATGCCCATGATACCCAGTATCCATATCATGGATATAAACATGGGGATAAAAGATACCAGGGTTAGTTCAATGCGCCCGTAGGTGAGCCATAGCACGATGAGCACCAGTAGCGACGACATGACCGCAATTTTGGTAAAATCAGAATTGATAACCAAAACCAGTTTATTGGTGAGGTATTGTTTATCTAATACGGTTACATTGGCATTATCCTTAAAAGCATCATAAACCGCTTGTTTATTTTGTGGGGTTGTTTGCACCAGCGTAACTACAGTAGCATGGCCCGGCTTTTCGTTTATAAAATCATCCAGGAAACTTTTTCTTAATTCGGCCATATTGGCTGTATCGGCCACAGCATAGGTTCGGTTAAGCAGCGTTTTAAATTTGTCAAATGCGGTAGCGCTAAAACCCATTGCTGCGCCCTGTTGCCGTAAGGAGGCAAAGAGTTTTTGTTTTTTATCTGCTGTCCAATACTTATTCCAGCGTTCTATGCGTGCTTTTTGTAAGGAATCGGAAATGATGAGGGATGAAACCCCCGAATATTTAATAACTACGTTTTTGTCCTTCAGCTTTTCTATCTCGCCCGAAAGTTTTTCGTTGTTTAGGAGCGCTTCGTCCAGTGTTTTTCCTTCGGTAACTAAGTAAACCGATTTCAGCGCAAATTTGTTGATGCGGTTAAGTTTCGCTTCGGCCGTTTTTAATTTGGGCGTCAGGTAGCTCATGTCGGCCAAATCAAATTCAAAAGTTACGTTGTTGGCGGTATAAAAAAATACGGCCGTAAGCAGAACTATGCCAATAACAATAAATTTATTGTACTCGGGATTGTACGACGCCATTCTATCAATCCACGAGAATTTGATGATCTGGTGATGTTCTTGTTCTTTTTTTGGTGGTGATAAACTGCGGTAAAAAAACAAGCGAACAAAAG
>JABDBM010000142.1:9161-9665 GCA_013288685.1 Bacteroidota bacterium
TACAAACTCCAGGCAAAAAAAGCCGCCGATGGTAGTGAAACTGCCAATGGTTAAGGGCAGCATTAAATCTTTAATTACCTGTTCAACACTTTTTGTGTGCCGGTAATGGTTAAAAACGTGCAGCGAGTAATTAACAGCAATACCTAATACTACCGAACCGGTACCTAATGCAATAACCGAAAGATGACCTTTTATAAAATAAATTATGGCTAACGAAAACAACGCGCCGAACAATACAGGCACCAGGATAATAATAGGAGCACTTTTTTTCCGAAAGTATAGTCCTAAAAATACCACCAATACAATGATGGTAATGGTTAAAGTGAGCATGGTATCCTGCCTCAATTGCAAAGCGTTGGATACAAAACCAGCCGTTGCGCCAAAGTATGAGGCGTGGATATTTTTAAAATCTTTTCCGGTTAAATCATCAAAAATATGGTCCAGTCCCGCTAAAAACGGCGCGTTTTTCCCGGTGTTATTTGGCGGATAGGCCGGGGTGATAAA
>JABDBM010000143.1 GCA_013288685.1 Bacteroidota bacterium
AGAGCAGCTAATGGGTTTTCCACGGCAGTTAGGGCAACATACCGGTGGCTTTGTGATTACGCAGGGCAAACTTTCGGATATATGCCCGGTAATGAACGCCCGCATGGAAAACCGCACCCAACTGGAGTGGAACAAGGACGATTTGGAAGCCCTGGGCATTTTAAAGGTTGACGTATTGGGCCTGGGTATGCTCACCTGCATCCGCAAAGGCTTTGACCTGGCCAAACAGCATTATGATTTAAACTTAACACTGGCCAACATCCCGCAGGATGACCCGGAGGTGTACGATATGATTTGCCATGCCGATACGCTCGGGGTTTTTCAAATTGAGAGCCGGGCGCAAATGTCCATGCTGCCGCGACTTAAACCCCATTGTTTTTATGATTTGGTGATTGAAGTAGCCATTGTGCGCCCCGGACCGATACAGGGCGACATGGTGCATCCTTATCTGCGCCGTCGGGATGGTATTGAAAAGGAAGAGTATCCAAAAGAAGAACTAAGGGAAATTTTAGGCCGTACCAAAGGTGTGCCGTTGTTTCAGGAACAAGCCATGGAGATTGCCATAGTAGCGGGCGGGTTTTCGCCTGCGGAAGCTGATCAACTGCGCCGCAGCATGGCCACCTTTAAAGCCAAAGGCCTGGTAAGCCAGCACAAAAAGAAACTGGTGGACGGTATGCTGGCTAAAGGCTATACCGAAGAGTTTGCCAACCGCATTTTTAAACAGTTGGAAGGGTTTGGCAGCTATGGTTTCCCCGAAAGCCATGCGGCCAGCTTTGCGTTGCTGGTGTATGTATCATCGTGGTTAAAATGTTATTATCCTGATGTTTTTGCGGCTGCTTTATTAAACAGTCAACCGATGGGCTTTTACCAACCCGCGCAAATTGTTATTGATGCCGAAAAGCATGGTGTTATGGTTAGGCCGGCAGATGTAAACCATTCCTTATGGGATAATACGCTGGAAGAAAAGGTGGGCAAATATTATGCATTGCGTTTAGGTTTCAGGCAGGTGAAGGGGTTGCGCGAGGAAGATATGCAGGCTTTAATAGCTGCAAGGCAAAGCGGCTATACCAGCATCAGTCAGCTAAGTGATGCAGGGGTGCCGCAGGCGGCAATTGAGCGGCTCACTGATGCGGATGCCTTCCGGTCGTTAAATCTTGATCGCCGCCAGGCCCTATGGGAAGTACCCGCGCTAAGTGATAAACCCATCGGCCTGTTTGCCGGGCAGCCATCCGAAAGTGAAAATGAGGTGCAAATAACCTTGCCGTTTATGACACAGGGCGAACATGTGGTGCAGGATTATGCCGCCACCGGCTTATCCTTAAAAGCGCACCCGGTAAGCTTTGTGCGCGAAAAATTGAAACTATTGCACGTAACAGCCACCGGCGATTTATCCAAACATAAAGACGGCGACCCGATAAAGGTTGCCGGCCTGATAACCGTAAGGCAACGCCCCGGCACAGCCAAAGGTATTTTATTTATCACCATTGAGGATGAAACCGGTTTTGCCAACCTGGTGGTATGGGAAAAGGTTTTTGAAACCTATCGTAAAGAAATAATACAAGCCAAATTACTGATGGTGGAAGGCAAACTACAAATAGAGGGCGAAGTGATCCACGTAATTGTGAAACGCTGTTTTAACCTGTCGAAATTACTGCGGGGGTTAACCACGAATGAAGAGGAGAACCTGCCGGTACTCACCCTATCGCGGGCTGATGAAAAATCAGCTTCGCCCGATCCGAGGGAGGTTTTTCATAAGGGGAGGAATTTTAGGTAATGGAGGTGACGTTGGATTTTGTGTAAGTAATTGAAATGTGACTCGTTTTGAAGATTTGGCAATCTGTCTTTTTATGACCCAGCGGGTCTACCTCTTTGTAGAAAAGAGTAATATCTAATATATTGCCACAGAGCGGCTACCCTTCACTAACATATAGTTTGCACAATGACTTTGATGTTCGGATTGTGATTTTGCGAAACAATTTGTATACAATGATTATCCGCCGACTTATTAGTTAAGGGTAACCGCTCCGCGGCAATAGATATTTTCTAATATTTTCTCTACAAAGGTTTTGACCCTCAGGGTCATAAAAATCGAATCAACAAGTCAAACAACAAAAAAGCATAATATTTTTCCGTTTGAACATCTTTTCATTATACTTTTTGGGTGTTTGAAGCCGAATTTATGATGTGAATATGCAAGGCAGGAATATGAAATGAGGCAATGAGTTAACAATAACCGCAATCATTTACAGGCTTTATCATATTTTCAAACTTTTAAACGTTTATCCTTAAATCTAACTTATTTCATTCCGATGCTGATACGGTTTTCAGAGCAAACAATCAACAACTTCCTAATACCATCGTTTACCATTGATAAAGGTGAGATTGTAATCATTCAACTTTTTGGTGGAGCTTTCTTTTATCCAGAAGTTGCGGAAATAAGCAAAATTCTTACAGGTAAAATTATTAACGAAAATGTTGAAATCAGTTCGCCTTTCAAATTTGTCGAGTATTTTAAGGAAAATGCATTTAACTATTATTTCCGTCCGACGACCATCGGCAGATATCACAAAAAATATACGAACATGGCGAATCCGATCTACAAAAAGATTTATGACATACCATGGATAACACCCCAAATAAGGGTAAATACCCTTGCGGGCAATCCCAGAAAACGACTTTCTCTTTATACGACTTTGTCATGGACAAATAACATTATTTTTGACTTAGGAGGGGTTGACCCCTTAGGCGGGGAGGAGATTTTTGAATTTGTTAAGTCAACAGTAAAAGACGCGGCGCAGCAATCCTTCTTGACCATTGTAACGAATTTCAAAATGATTGTACAACGTTTATAAAGGCTGAATATCTCGGCGCTGATACGCAGCAATAACCGAATCCGTACTGCGTATAGCCTCCAATATTGGATTCTGTTTATACTAAAATCCCAATGGCGCTATTTCCCCTCGCCATTTTTGCCTATTTTTGAACATCTGCAATTCAACACCAAAATGAAAAACAAAGGCAATATTCAAATCAAACCTGAGATCGGAGCAAAGCGATGAACCCCGTGATGAATTTGGCCTCAGATTACCTCGAAACCACCAATACCATCGTTTTTTTAACCGGCAAAGCAGGCACAGGTAAAACCACGTTTTTGCAGCAGGTGCGCCAGCAATCAAAAAAGAAACTGGCGGTAGTGGCTCCAACCGGGGTTGCTGCCATCAACGCGGGCGGCATGACTATCCACTCGCTTTTTCAGATTGGTTTTGGCCCCGTTATTCCGGGTGGCGATTCCAGGCCGGATATGCATTATGCTGTGGAGAAAAGGGAGCTATTCGCCAATTTGGAATTGCTGATTATTGATGAGGTAAGTATGGTTCGGCCCGATGTATTGGACCAAATTGACCTGATATTGCGCAACATCAAAGGTTCTGACCATCCATTCGGCGGCGTACAACTGCTGCTCATCGGCGATCTTTCGCAGCTAAGTCCCATCATCCGCGATGAAGAATGGGGTATGCTAAGTCGGTATTATAGTACACCTTATTTTTTTAGCAGCCAGGCGCTGCAAAAATCATCGTACGTAAAAATTGAACTGACCCATGTTTTCCGGCAAAAGGAACAGGCGTTTGTTGATATTTTAAACGAGGTACGTAACCAAACTATCAGTGCAAAAAGTCTGAATATATTGAACGCCCGCCACCAGCCGGATTTTCGCCCAACTGCCGATGAACCTTATATTACCCTTACAACGCACAACGGGATTGCCCAGCAATTGAACAGCGAATTTGTGGAGGCGCTACCGGGACAGGAATTTGAATTTACGGCCAACATTCGCGGCGAATTTCCGCGGGATGCTTATCCTACAGAAACTGCCTTAAAACTAAAAGTTGGCGCACAAGTGATGTTTGTAAAAAATGATGGCTCGGCCGAAAAACTATTTTATAACGGGAAGATTGGCGCAGTAGTTCGCATCGAAGCGGATACCGTTTTTGTACGTTGTAGTCCCGAAGAACGGGAAATAGCCGTACAAGCCGTGGAGTGGACCAATATTAAATACCAGTTGGAAGGCCAGCAGATTAACGAAACCAATGCCGGCAGCTTTGCGCAGATCCCTTTAAAGCTGGCATGGGCCATCACCATCCACAAAAGCCAGGGACTCAGTTTTGATAAGGCCATAATTGATGTAAGTGAGGCCTTTGCCCACGGGCAGGCGTACGTGGCTTTGAGCCGCTGCCGAAGTCTGGCCGGCATGGTACTACGTAACCCCATAGCCGCGCACAACATCATCGGCGATCCATCTGTTGCCCACTTTAATGAACAGCTAAAACCCCTGCAACCCGGTACTGATAGGCTGGACCGCGACCGTGAACTATATCGCCAGTTCCTGCTATCGGAGCTGTTTAACTTTAGCGGATTAAAAGCAAAAAGCAAAGGCTTTGAAGAATTGGTGCCTGAAATGCAAAAAGATATTTTGGATGTAGCCGCCAAATTAACCCGGCAGTTAACCGCTTTGGATGCCCAACGGGTAAAAAATGCGGCAGCCTATTTTCAGGGCAAACTGGAAGTAACCGCAAAAGATTTGCATTACCAGCTACCGGCATTAATCGGCAAATCGAACGAAAAGGCAGCCAAAGCTGATGAATTGATTAAATGGTTGATGGCGCGAATAAGCCTGATGACCTATTTTTCGGCGGCCGATTTTACAGTTACTACCTATCTGGATGCTAAAAAGGATGCCATTATGGGTGCCGCTGCCGATCAGTCACGCTCGTATGTAAAAGCGCTGAATGCTAAACCCAACGAAAAACTATTTGATGAAATGATAGTTTGGCGCGATAGCATTGCTGCAAAAGAAAAGGTGATGCCCAATATGGTTCTCTCCGAAAAAACAGTAGCCGCCATTGCCGAAAAATTGCCGGCAACGCTTAAAGCGCTTGGTGGTATAAAAGGGGTTGGCGCACAAAAGGCGGCACAATACGGGGCGGAGTTAATTGCGATGGTCCGAGGCTATCAGCAGGAGATTTTGGGTGGGGAAACGGAGCAGGGGAGTTTGTTTTAGGTTCATGTTCCTTCAGAAAAGTGTAGAATTTCGCAAATATTCGTTTGGATTTGTGTAGGCCCTGGTATAGTCACACTTGTTGTTAAAAATTAAACTTGCAATTCCCAATAATCATTCCCTATATTTACCGCAGGTTGCAAGGGCTGCCTGTTCCCACAAAAGATAAATTCACCCTTAATAAACGTTAGTTTTTATTTGTTTATAAATTTCCGCCAAAACGTGGGGTGTTGGCTTGATGGAAATTATATGAGCAATTTAAAACCCGTACGGCTAAAAGAATTAAAAATTCAGGCTGTCTTTCTTCTCAAAGATTTAAGAAGCACGGCAGAAGTCTCCTCCCGCAAAGCGGCAAGCCGGTTTCTTCAAATTTCAGATTTCTCCCGCAAAACAGACGATTGGCTTATTGCTCACGCCGATGCTGTGCAGTTAAAACATGCCTATAAAGTTATAGCGTATGAAAACAATTACGACACCTGGGCCGCCCTTAAACATTTCGTTATTGAAAACGATTGTCTTTACAAATCATCCGGCGTAGCTTATATTCATCAGTGGTTTAATAACTACCGGCAAGCCGAAGCTTATCATCAAAAACATGGCGGTTATTTACTCGCCTTTTGGAAGGACTTTGTAGTATGCGGCAAAGAATATATTAACTGTATTGGCCTGGGCAATTATGAAGCCGAATGGAAAAACATTGGGTATAACTGGATAAAGCCGGCCAACGACAAAGCCTTCCTGTTATTAAAAGATGCCGCAAAACGGAACTACCTCGCTTATAACTCATATTAAAATTAACCCGTTAAAAATGAAAAATTATCTTGGACGCATCATCCTTTTAATTGATGACTATGAAAAAGCCGCGACTTTTTACGCCGACAACTTCGAATTTACAAAAATTTACGATGTTACCACCGATGTGGGGCAACGCTTTTTGCACATGGGAACCGACCCTTTGGATGCATTGGGTATTTGGTTTTTAAAGGCTGAATCGAAAGAGCAAAAAGAACGGATTGGCAACCAAACAGCAGGACAGCCCACCATGGTAATATATACCACTGATTTGGAAGCACTTTTTGAAAGGCTTAAATGCAATGGGGTAAAAATTAAAGTTGAACCTGTACTTACTCCCGAATACAAGTTTTTCCATTGCTTTGATCTGTATGGAAATGAGATTGTAGTGGTTGAAATAGCTTAAAACATCAAATCAAAATGCCCTTAGCTTAGTTGTTGAGGGCATTTTGCGTTAGCATAGTTTAATCGCAACGTTATTGTGGAACATATTCCAGTTCACGTAGCCTTAAGTCGTTTTATTCTATCCCAATCTTTGACTTAGTATCCTTATTAGCCGGTTCAAAAACGGTTTCCACCGGAACCAATAATCGGTTTAGTTGATCACTATCCAAACCCAGTTTCTGTTGCTTCACAAAATCAGTAATATCCTCAATCCGTTTTATTTGATTGCGTCCAAAATCTTCCAGCGCTTTTCCCTTTAACCCAAGCTGAACAGCCCGCCGTTGCAATTTATTGCCATACGGGTCATGATCCGGGTCCCATTGCAGCCTCACTTCTTTTGTATTTAAATCATTCTTCCATTCCTGCTGGCTGTTATGATATTTTGGATTGAATGATGATATAGCCGCATTATTTAAAATACCTTCAAAAGCGCTTTTCTCTATCCAAATGGCTAAAACACGTTCCTGGTTTTCTTTTGCTGCCCAGCCGCAACGGTACATCATCCACAAAAAGTTGGGTTTAATCCACGACATCCGGTTGTAACTAAAATCAGCGCCGCCCAACATTTGGTTGGCAACTGCAAAATCGGCAATGCGATTATTGTAAGCCTGGTAAACAACCATCAGGTTGTCGGTTTGATGCGCTAAAATTACTTGTCCTGCTGTGGGTAATCGTTTTTGGGAGTCAGTATATAATTCGGTAGTGATATTCATATATACCAGGGTAATTGTGTAGCCGAAAAATAGCCTTCCAAATCATCAATATATTCCAGGCGCTCAAGGGCCTTCATCGCCTCATCGCTTTTTTGTCGACTCAAAAAATCATGGGTTTGCTGTATTCCTGCAAATAGCATTAGTTCACTATCCAAACCACACCAAGTATCAAAATCAGCCTCTTTTGCCTCCCAAATTTTAAGGCAGTCGGCAACGCATCCATGTAGTCCTACTATATAACAGGCAAGCATTAGGTCTTCAAAAGGCATTTCTCCGTCAGGTTGTTTTCTGATTTCGATAAATTTATCCAGTATTGCCAATGCAAATTCCCTGTCCTTATTTTTAATAAAGTAATTCACAAATTCTTTTCGTCTCTCTCCTCCGCTTCTTATTAAAGCTATGACTTCCGGATAAATAACTATCCCATTATGGAAACCATCTAATATTTTTTTTATTTTCATTGACTATAATATACGCATTTTTTAGCGGAAATAAAAGCAGCAGGCGAAAGTTGCCGAAGGGTGGATGCAGACAATTATTGATTTAGGGTGAAATTTTGCGCAAATGCATCGCTTTTATCTTTTCAAGAGCAAATTTTGCTTTTCTAATCCTGGGCGCTAACACACCCTCACAACCTCCATCCCCAACAATTCCCCCAGCTTATTAATCTTCGAACTAATATGCCCCAACCCTACAGCGCAATGGTGCGCCGGGCCATGGCTGTTCCAATCGTTCATAAACCGGCGTACACCTATTGAGAATTTATACCGGCTATTGGTATTGCCAATCTCTAATATAGGGCCGGGCACTGACTCTCCTTCAGCAACTAATAGCATGAGTTTACCTCCGGCTTGCTGCACTACCGATAAAAGGGTCACCGGACCGTTTTTTACCGACATTTCTACCGATAAGCCACTTCCCACCTTACCATGATATACCTGCAACGGTTTTACCCGGCATTTACCTTCGGCAATGGCTATATGGCCGGGACCATCGTGACCCATCAGAATAACGTCATCATTATAATCAACCGCGTAATATTCGGTAAATGAGCCGCCAGCGCCAAAGCTGTCCATAATCTTCATGGCCTGCGCATTGTTAATTTCATATTCGCCGGCAACGGGTATGCCACGGGCGGTAAGCAGCGAGTTGCCCAATATAATGGAGTTGATGGTATCCTCGTTATCCAGATTACCTGTCCCCTTATAATAATAGGCAATTGATCCTAACTGATATTTTTTAACTAATTTATCAAGTGCCACTGAAGTTATAGCGGCCTTTTCCAATTCATCCGCCGGGCAATCGGGCTGTATATCAAACTGCTCGTTAAATAATTTTATACGATTGGTTATCTCTTCTTCGGTTACTGATTTCCGGAGCGAGGCTAACTCCTCTACCTCCAATAATTCAATATGCCCGCCAAAATGGGCGTAATGATTGGTAAGGTCTGCGTAAATATCCAGCATGCCGCTGTAATAATGGCCGATACAGCCCATGCGGTTATAGGCCATGGTGTGGGCCACCTTTGCGGCAGCTACCCATTCGGCAATTTCGTTCCAGCACTCCGGGTCGTTATTTAGTACACCGGTTACCTGGTGAAATTTAATACCTGTGCGGTTAAATACATTGGCAATTTCGGGCACGGGGCAAGCCGAACAATAAGCCAGCCACTCGCCGGTCATTCGGGTGCGGTTAGCCATTTTATTAAACGCGGCATAATCAATGGCTGCTTCGGGGGCCAGGTTAAGGATAATTACCGGCACCTTTGCCCGCTGCACCACCGGCAATACGGTTGACGACAACGCGTAAGTTGATACATACAAAAATATCAAATCAACATCTGCCGTGCGAAAGGCCGCGCCTGCCTCAAAAGCCCTATTTGCGGTATCTATCAATCCTAAATTAATAACTTCCGGGTGCATGGCCGATAGCTTTTGCGCTACAACAGCCAAATAACCCTCCAAACGGCGCTTTAACCCCTCGAACTGCTCCCAATAAGCATCCAACCCGATACCGAATAAGCCTATTTTCATTTTATTTCAATAACGGTTACAGAAAATGGTTTCAGCGTAATTTTGTTGTCGGTTAACGGCACTGCAACCGGTATATTTTCCCTCGTGGTGGTATCCACACTTTTTGAGATGCTTCCTTTTGCTTCTTCCGGAAGCACCATCTCCACATCCTTATTGCGCTTATTAATTAATAAAATCCGTTTCCCTTTTTTGGTGATGAATGCCTGGTAATCAATAGTGGCGCCTGATGAGTTGATATAATCCGCACCTACCAGTTGGTCGCCCGGACCAAAATTATCAACCAGCAATTTTAAAATCCAGTAGCGCGAATTTGGATTCCCGTTTTTCCAGTTAATCATACTCACATCCGGAAATTGCGACGGATAGCCCACCAATTGCGATTCGCCGGCTACGTCAATACCGATTTTTGTTAATTCTAAAAACATGTGGGCATACATAGCACCCGATAAGTTCCAGTAATCATCTGGTATGGGCAACGTTTCGGCGCCAAGGATAGTGCCGATTTCGTTAATGGTTGTAAAAGTTTGGGGGGCCACGCGCTTCCTGATATTCTCTATGTAACGTACAGTATTTAAAAAACCATCGGCCTTTTCAAAAAAAGTATACTGGTAAGCATCCAGCGGCT
>JABDBM010000144.1 GCA_013288685.1 Bacteroidota bacterium
CGGCAAGTTCATCTTTCACGTAGCCCATATAACGCTGTATCTGCCCCACTACGTTATCACTGGCTCTGCCCTTTTTCAATTCAACAACCAACAATTCCTTTTTATCCTTACTTATCGCTAAAATATCTATGGGCCCTGTATCACTTGGATATTGTTGGCCAACTTTTTCGCCATCTTCCATATAAATATCATAAGTCTTTCCCAATACCGTACTCGGCCAGTTTGACACCAAAAATTCTTCAAGGTATTTCTCCAGAACGAAAACAGACAGATCCTCAATACTCTCGTCCTTTAACACGGTGGCAGACATTTGCCCTAATAGAAACGCGTTTATCTCCGTAGCATATTTGGTAAGGTTGCTTATTGTACCACTTGAGCCAGCGGAACTCTTCAAAGTCTCACTCATTGCTGATCTATCTATAAGCTTATCGAACCAGGAAACTGTTCGTCGATGCGGTAGTATTTCACCGGGATGGTAGGCATAATTGTCCATAATCTCCCCCACCATGTAACTGCCTGCGCCATTTGGACACAAAACGATATCGCCTTTTATCAGGCCTTTGGTAATCGTATGCAACGCACCGCAAGCCAGGCCCGCTGTCACTTTACTTTTTTCAGGATGCTCTTTAAGATATATAGGAATAAATGAATGATTAAAGTCGCGCCAGTTTTCGGGTAATTTGCCTGTTAAGTCGATGTCTTCTAAAAAGTCAGTTCCAATGAAATTGCCTGCAAAACATTCGGACGCATACGTGCTTTTTTTGCCAAGCATAATTCGGTAGTAAGTTTTCATTATATATAGTTTAGGTAAATTAATTATTTTCTGGCAGACCTGTAATGTAGGTATCAATAAAACCCAGCACCTTATTAATTACCCGCTCCAAAACCTTTGATCGTTCAAGTAGTTTTGGTTTTTGTACCAGGGCTCCATACACATCATCGCGCAAGGGTTTCCGCTCGGTAAACAGGTAGTTCCCTATTATCTCATTTAGCTTATCAGGCATCAGGCCTTCTTCCTGACATAGGGCGGCAAGGGCTTGTTTCTTTTCTTCGGTTACAAAAGCGTCAAACGCGGTTTCAATATCGTCAGGGTCTTCAATAAGTGGCAGGTTCTCGTAAATGAATTTCTCTATCAGTTCCTTTTTAGATCGTAATTGTATTTCGCCGCTCAATAATTCCAGGATGGCCTTGCGCTGCTGCTCTTGCTCTTGAGGTGTGCCGGTTTTAAGTTTAGCGAGTAGCTTTAAAATGTACAGTACATTAATTTCATCGCGGTGGATCAGCTCCAATTGAAAGTCTACATCATCTAATATGGATACCTTTTCTTTTGCGTTGTTAGTTTTTACCTTGTCGTGCAAGTCCAGGTACTTACTGCGGTAATCGTAATAAGTTTGCTCATCCATATTCAGACTTTCGAACGTGAAATCTGCAAAAGTGTCCAGGATGTTTTTTAGTCGCATCAGATCGCGGAATGCTTTTACAAATGCAAGTTCCTGCTCCTCGTCGGTCAAATCGTTTACGCTGTCTATTGTCGGCGCTATCTTATATAATTCGTCAACACCATCATTGAACGTAGCGACATAATGCTCCACCGGTTGCATGATGATAACATCGATGGCGTTTTTATTGGAGAACAGGGTTATTGCTTCGTCTGTAGCGGATTTTAAGTTGCGGAACACTACAATGTTACCCTGTGATTTTTGCTCGTTTAAGATCCTGTTTGTGCGCGAATAAGCTTGTATCAGCCCGTGGTATTTGAGGTTTTTATCTACATACAGTGTATTTAACGCCTTGCTATCAAAACCAGTGAGGAACATATTAACCACCAGCAAAATATCAATCTCTTTATTTTTTACACGCCTGGCAATATCATTGTAGTAATTGTAAAATGATTGGCTATCGGTAGTGGTGTATTTGGTGCCGAAGATTAAGTTATAGTCGGCTATAAACTCATCCAATTTTTCGCGACTATGTTTATTGATTGGGGCATTGTCGGCAATTTCAATTTCAACGTCAGGGATAAAACCATTCGCATCTTTATCATCTTCGTTGGCCCCGTATGAAAATATGGTTGCTATAGTTAGCCTATGCTCTCCGGCTATTTTTTTAGCCCTAAACAGCTCATAATACTTTATCAATACATCAACACTGCTTACACAAAACATACCGGTAAAGGCTTTATTATGTGTTTTACGGGCATGGTTATTCAGGATGTAATCTGTGATTTTATTTAACCTATCGGGCGCTTCAAATAGTTCCCTGGTATCAATATCTTCAACCTTAATATCAATGTTGTTATTGCTATTTTCCTTTTGTTTGTACCGGCCTACATATTCAACAGAAAATTTGAGAACATTCTCATCCCTTATTGCATCGGTAATAACATACTTGTGCAGGCAATCATGAAATAACTCTTTGGTGGTGCGCTTGCCCAGCTCATTTTTTACGGCATTATCTGCAAATATGGGTGTGCCTGTAAAGCCGAATAGCTGGTGATTATTAAAGAACGCTTTAATACGGTTATGCGTTTCGCCAAACTGGCTACGGTGGCACTCATCAAAAATAAAAACTATCCGCTTATCCTGGAGCTTTTCCATCCGGGTTAAATGGGCTTGCTTTTGAATAGCTGTATTTAACTTTTGTATGGTGGTTACTATAAGAGGTGTATCATCCGAAAACTGCTGTACCAGGGCTTGCGTATTGTCGGTGCCGTCGATGCTGCCTTTACTAAAGCTGTTAAATTCTTTTGTGGTTTGATAGTCCAGGTCTTTACGATCTACCACAAAAACAACTTTATACACCTGCGGTAATTTTATTAGTAGCTGGCTCGCTTTAAATGAAGTAAGCGTTTTACCTGAGCCCGTTGTATGCCATATATAGCCGTTTTTTGTACTGTCTTTCACCCTCGCCATTATCGCTTCGCAGGCGTAGTATTGATAAGGGCGCAATATCATTAATATTTTTTGCGCCTCGTTCAATACGGTGTACCTGGTTATCATTTTAGAGATATGACAAGGTTCTAAAAACTCTTTGGTAAATTGCTCTAACTGGCTGATTACCTTGTTTTCTTTATCGGCCCAATAAAACGTTTGCTTAAATGATTGGTGCGGATTATTGGCATAGTATTTTGTATTAACCCCGTTGCTGATAACAAAAACCTGTATGTACTGAAACAATCCGTTTGAAGCGCCATAGGTGTGCCGTTGGTAACGGTTGGTTTGGTTAAAGGCTTCTTTAAGCTCAAGGCCACGCCGCTTTAATTCTATTTGTACCAGGGGCAGGCCGTTAATTAATATGGTAACATCATAGCGGTTGGTGTAAACGCCCTCCATTGTTACCTGCCTGGTTACCTGGAACTCGTTTTGGCACCAGTGATCCTGATTTATAAATTCGATGTATTGGCTTTCGCCTTTATCATTAGTGTATTGTACTTTATCGCGCAGAATTTTTGCCCTATCAAACAGGTTGCCTTTATTTAGGTGGATGAGGATATTATCAAACTCCCTGTCGGATATTACAACTTGGTTATGTTTTTCTAATTGAGATTTGAGGTTTTTAAGCAAATCGCGCTCATCCTTTATGGTAACGGCGGAATAACCCAATGTGGTTAATTGGCTTACCATGTTATCTTCTAAAACTTCTTCGGGTTGCGACATATAGGTTTAAGATAGATGAGATTAATTGAGTTGATAATTCATATCCTTTATAATTTTTATAAACCTTGCCCTACCTGTTAAATGATTGTAAACGTTGCTTGTTCTGTTCCACCATGGACTTGCCGGATGCGGAACGTGGTGAACCGGGAGGGTAGCGAAAACGGGATCGGCTTGTTGCTTTCGCCAATAGCTAAAGGTGATATATGCTTTTTTGCTAACAAAAATTATAGCTGTTGGTTCGGCAATTTCGGTAATTGCTTTTATGGTATTATAGGCTACCCTGTTATCAATGCCGGAAACTTGGATGGATTCCCCTACGATTTCGGCAGGCCGTTGAAAATAATTGTAATAGGCAAAATGTTGAAACAGGGTTTGGCTTTTGTTTTTTGTTTGGCAGGCATCAAAAATTGCAGCCTTAAGTTGATAGAATATGGTATGCCCTTTTGCAAAGTTCCCTTTATCTAAAGTATAGTGGTCCGCGGCGCTAATTACTCCCCTGGTATTTATCCAGCCTTTCTCTTGCTGAGTTAAAGAAGTTTCATCTCCATCATACCAGGTTTTGCTATTGCTTTTACCATTGCTATCTTCGGGTAAATAGTGGCTTTCGGCTACCAGTAAAACCCTGTTGGTTTGTTGCGGCCAGCCTGTACCAATAAACGGCCTTAGCTGCGGGTAACTTACCAAATGATTTAATGTTGCTTTTAATTGAGCATCGTAATTATAGCAATGTAAGGGTGTTACCATGTTTTATGATTAGGTTAAGTTATACAAACATTTGTTGTAAAAGGCCTTTTTTGAAAGCTTGCATTTTTTGAAGCTGAGTTGCAAGAAGAATAATTCGATTATTCATCGCCATCAAAAATGAGGCAAACTTTTCCTGTTCGCCCGGTGAAACAGGTAAACTAAGTTTTACACCATTTAAAAACTCATCATTGCTTATATTCATGGTATTCTTTGCACCACGTCTAACTAAAGGATTTAAATAATTATACGCATTAATTCCTGAAGAAAAATAATCATCGATTATATATCCAATATTTCCATTGTTAGGTTTGAAAACAGCATATAATACTGAAACTACTCCAGTTCTTCCCAACTTATTCTGCTTTATAATACCAAAAGGAAAGTCACTCGTTGGACTTTTGGTGTAGATTATATCAAAGGGATAAACAACTTTATAATTTTCAATAATATTTGAAGCATAAGATCTGCCTAAATGTTCAATTTGGTTGATCACCCCTTTTTCCTTTGCCACAGAAAATACTTCTTCGTATTGAGATGTCTTATTTCTTTCTTTATGTTCTACTAATACTTCGGACAAATTTTGCTTCTTCCAATATTCATAATTCCCCCCTGTATCATCTTTAAATCGAATTTCCTGATTAAATAATTTTTGACTTACACTTTTTTTGTATTTTTCAAGTAGTGTTTTTTTGCGTGTCAATAGTTGAATTTTGTTATCAATTGCCGTAAAGAAAGCTGCGATTTTTTGCTGTTCTGTGATCGATGGTAAATTAATTTTGAATTTTAAAATGTCCGAACCGGGTAGGTTAGCGACCGTCGCTTTTCTAATAAATTTGCTAACCTGATTTTTAGCTTTTGAAGTCTGGAAAAAATATTGAAAAAAGTAAGGGTTTGCAGATTTTTTTAACTTAATTTTGACGGCGTAGGCGCTTGGGATGTATGCTATATTTTGTTTTCTAAAAACGCCTGTTAATCCACAATCTGCTGTAGTTATCATGACTAAATCTCCGTCTTGCAATTGATGATTACTTACTAATATATCGTCTAATCTTGCTAAAGGCACTTGTTCGTAGTTGATCTCTCCACTTGACGAAATATCGGTTCCTCTTATTGTTTTCACATTTCCATGTTCGTTATAGTCGTTGCTATTAAAGCGAGGGCCATAGCCGCTATCTTCGATAACTTCTTCAAAGATTATATTTACAATTTCTTCATTAAATTCTTTAAACCGCAATTTTGGTAGCTTCTCTTTTTCCAAGTTCATTGTATATTGATTAGGGACTTTTTCTAAAAAGGGGCTTTAATTCCAAGTTGTGCGCAAAAATTAGCTATAACAGCATCAGTTGCTTTTATATCATCCTCCAGCCCATTTAGTTCATTAGCAATAGCATCCAAATCTGCTGTTTCCTCCAACTCAAACGTATCCACATACCGGGGGATATTAAGATTGTATTCATTTGCCTTTATTTGATCCAGTTTTGCTGAGAAGCTGTATTTATCAATATTCTTTCTTTGTCTATAAGTGGATATAATCAGGTCGATATGGTTGTCGAGTAATACGTTTTGATTCCCTACTTTTTCAAACCCATTACTGGCATCAATGAATAATACATTGTCCGGCTGCTCCCGGCACTTTCTCAATACCATGATGGCCGTGGGAATGGATGTGCCGTAGAACAAGTTTGGAGGTAAACCTATTACACCATCTAATGCGTTTTTTTCTTCAATTAGAAACTGTCGAATATGCCCTTCCGCGCCACCCCTAAACAATACGCCATGGGGGACTACTACTGCCATCGCGCCGTTATCGGCAAGGTGATGTACCATATGTTGTACAAAAGCAAAATCAGCTGTCGATTTCGGCGCTAATCTACCGTATTGGCTAAACCTATCATCGCTCATGTGCAAGGGGCTTGCGCTCCATTGTGCTGAAAATGGCGGGTTTGCCACAATGGCTTCAAATTGCTGGCCGATATGTTGCGGCTGCTCCAAAGTGTCTTCTTGACGAATATCGAAGCGGCTATAGTGTACATTGTGTAGTATCATATTCATACGTGCCAGGTTGTAGGTTGTACGGTTCATTTCCTGTCCATAAAATTTACCAACTTCTTTTACCTCTTTGGCTACTCGTAACAATAACGAGCCTGAACCACAGGTGGGATCATATATTGATTTGAGTTTAGTTTTCCCGGTAGTTACCAATTTAGCCAAGACCTTACTAACTTCCTGCGGTGTATAAAACTCCCCCGCTGTTTTGCCGGCCCCGCTTGCAAATTTGCCTATCAGGTATTCGTAAGCATCGCCCAATACATCTGAGTTTACATCTTCCAGTTTAAAATCGATTTTATCGAGGTGCGCCATTACTTTGGCAATCAAACTGTTTTTAGCCGATTCGGTACGGCCTAATTTGGTTGAGGTAAGGTCGAGGTCTTCAAACAGGTTATCAAACTCGTCCTGGCTGTCGGTACCCATTGTGCTTTGCTCGATATTGGTCAATATCTTTGCAAGGTCGCCCAATATAAAGTTGCTTTGGGTTACTGCTTCTTCATCCTCGGCAGCAGCGTTACCTCGTTTAGCAACCTCGCTGAATAATTCGGACGGTTTTAAGAAGTAACCTAACTTTTATTAATGCTTCTTCTTTAATAGCGGCTAAGTAGGCTTTGCCATCAGCAGTGCTTTCCTTTATGTCTGCGTACGTTATTCCGTCTTCTTTTAGTATCTCATTGGCATAGAGGTGCATTTTTTCGGACAGGTATTTGTAAAAGATGAATCCTAAAATATAGTCCCGGAACTCATCCGCATTCATTTTACCGCGCAGTGTGTTGGCGATATTCCATAATTGTTGTTCGAGCTGTTTTTTCTGATCTTCTGACATTGGTATTGTTCAGGTTGGGAATGCTACGAAGATAGTAAAAGGTGTTAAAATACAACATTTAATAATGCTAATTTATATAGTCGGGGCGATTGCACAGTAAGTAAAGGCTTTATGAGTTTGACAAATGCCAATGCCGGTTTTACTTCGCGAATAAAATTATTAATCCGCGCAATACAACCCGCGCACAATCAACAAAAACATGAAAAAAGAAAATGAACACATCATCCGGGAATTAAGGATGGATTTTAAATTGCAATGGCTGGAACAAATCATTAAGGCGTATTTTAAAGAATCGCTTCAAGAGTTTTTAACTGAATTAAAACAGGCTGCGGAAATTGAAAAGCCATTGTTAACCATTGGGGATATAGCCGAAAAGTTTAAAGTTAGCAAGGCCACAATTCATAACTGGAAAAACAAAGGGCTTATTGTGGGGCAGAAGGTGGGCAAAAACCGCTATTATACGGCTACGGAAATTGATAATGCTTTGAAAAGTAAGGGATGGGAGGCACGTAATTATTAAGTTGACATACCCTGTGTTAAGGCATGGGGATTGTTTGGTTTAATTGATGCCATCAGCAAAAAAAGCAATGAATCAATTCGTCCACGGTTTAATTTAAGCGCAAGCCAATCCTGACAATACAATTGTTGCATATTGCTTTAACGCCTGTCTGCCTAATTTTTGCATTACATAGTTCGTTGGTTTGTTTTTGACCCCCCTTTGAAAATACTTGGATAAACTTTTCAGCAGAAAGCTTTTGCAACGATCTTCTAATTTGCGGGACATTTGTATGGCTGTAAAAACGCTGTAGGTCATATAGCGTAAAAAACATTCGCTTTTCCGAAAAAGCCAAAATTTCCAAATCCAATCTTGTCAAACCTAACTCCTGACTAAGTTGATACAAGGCTTCCCCTTGTTTCAAGGTAACCATCTGAAGAATTTCGATCTCAGTCGCCATATCTAAAGGTACGGATTATTTTCATTTACAAGCAGGCAACGGACGGCGGTTACTACTGTTAGTACAACAGGGCTCTACTTTTTGTATAACAAATGGAAACATATTAAGCCTTCAGATGCGTTTAAAAGGACTTTTAGCATATTAAGCAGAGGTGATTAATGCACTTTGATCTAACCCAATCAAAGTTCAATCATAGGGGAGGTAACGGTATTCTTCCCAGGTATAAAATAGCCATTGTAATTTTGTGATGTTTCAAAAATAACTACCTTAGTATAATTTTATAAGCGAACTCGTTTAGCTACCGAACCGACCAAATTAGCTGCTAAACACACGAGTGCAAGTTTCGCCTACGCAATAGCGTGGGTAACTTCATCAGTGTGTACGCTCTTGGTCGGGCGTGGTAGCTTTGAGGCCCCACGCTTACTTTTAAAACGCCAGGCAGGGGCTAATGGCAACCAAAGCCAAACCTCGCCTTGAAAACAATTTACTTTACTCTCTTTTTATTAGGCACAATATTTTATGGTTATTGCCAGGGGGAAATAGGTTTTACGAGAAAACCTGTTAATCTGCGTAGCAGCCCATCACTATCCTCGCCAGTCATAGAAAAGCTGCCTGCAAAGACAACTTTATTTCACTTTGCTGGTGACACTTTAAATGGTTATACGAAGGTTAGGGCTTTAAAGAATGCCCATGCCGGATATATCAAAACAAGTTACATAAAATTTGATAGAGCAGTAAAAGAAAGTAAAAATTCTCCATTTTCGGAGACTCAATCTGATAACTCGGCATCCCCGCCCGAATTGCGGATATTTAATAATTCGCTCAAAACGATGACACCTGGGCTCGAACCAGGGACCAAAAGATTATGAGTCTTTTGGTCATACCTTTTTAACTGTCGCAAAATCGTCGTTTCCGATCTACAGAGGCCAATTTAAGACTATTTCTCGATTTGGTCAAATCTTGTTGTTACATATTTGTAACATGAAATTTAATAATATTGTCAAGACGCCGAAAGTAATGTGCCGTCCTAAGCTGTAGCCCACTTTTATAGCTATAATATAAGGTCGATATTACAGCAGCCAAAACGACTTTTACCCGATAGGCCCTCCTACTATTTATTCAGTACTGTAACGAGAGCTTTAAACTGTTTATATTTTAATATCATCCTTACTTCCGATAGCTCTGGGATCAGGCGATTCATTAACCCCCCCGCGATTTCTGTTGCATCCGGAGCATCTGTTTTTTTATTAAGCGTCGTCAGGCAGCCAGATTAAAAATGTAGTACCAACACCTGGCCGG
>JABDBM010000145.1 GCA_013288685.1 Bacteroidota bacterium
TTTTTGTTCATCGGCCCTGCTGGCTTGAGCAGTCACCACAATAATGGGGATATGTTTTAATTTGTCGGTATGGCTAATAAAACCCAGCATTTCATACCCGTTCATTATTGGCATCATGATATCAAGCAGGATAAGGTCTGGATTTAAATCATTTTCCAACAGGATAATTGCCTGCGCGCCGTTAAGGGCAGCCACCGATTCAAGTTCGTATGTTTTGAAATAGCTCTCGAGAATGAAAGAAACTAAGTATGGTAGAATATTGAGGTAATTGAGCTTTTGCAATTAAAAACCCCGTGTTCTCCGTGATTTCTTTGTTTCTCTGTGGTAAAAAAAACTTAAAAGCTATTCCTTGATTTGATATCCGCACAATCCTATAATCTTTCCTTAAATCACAGTTAAACAAGGTTTAAATACAATTTGTAACTAAGATATTCGTTTCGCATCTTAGCACCTGATATATTCCCCAATAAAAAATGAATTTAAACTATAGAGTTTCTGTAGCTGCGTTAGCTATACTCGCCATATCAACCGGAGCTTTTGCGCAGGTAAAAAAAAAACCGGCGGCAGCCAGGCCAAAACCGGCAGCCACCACTACAACCACACCGGGTGCAACACAATTGCACACTACACCCTTACCGGTAGACGGCGATGTGCTGATTGGCAAATTGCCTAATGGCATCACCTTTTATATCCGCCGCAATGTGGAGCCAAAAAACCGCGCCGAATTATACCTGGTAAATAAAGTTGGCTCGGTGTTAGAAAATGACGACCAACAGGGTCTGGCTCACTTTACCGAACACATGGCGTTTAACGGTACCCGCGATTATCCGAAAAACGATTTGGTTGATTACCTGCAAAAAGCCGGGATAAAATTTGGCGCCGATCTTAATGCCTATACCTCGTTTGATGAAACTGTTTACCAGCTACCGGTACCCACCGATACCGTAAAGGTATTCAGAAATGCTTTTAATATATTGGCTAACTGGGCGGCGTATCAGTCATTTGATCCAAAAGAGATTGATTCGGAGCGCGGTGTAGTGTTGGAGGAAGAACGCCAGGGCGGCAAAAATGCACAGGAACGTTTGCGCAACCAAACCTGGCCGGTATTGCTTAATAATTCGCGGTACGCGTTGCGTTTGCCTATTGGTAAGGAAGATATCTTAAAAACATTTAAACCCGAAGCTATCACCGGCTTTTATCATGACTGGTACCGCCCCGACTTACAAGCTGTAGTAGCCGTTGGTGATTTTGACCCGGCAGAAGTACTTGCGCTGATCAGGTACAATTTTGCGTCCTTACGTAACCCCGACAATGAAAAGCCAAGAGCAAGTTATACGGTACCCCCAACACCGGGAACAGTTGTAAAAATTGCTACCGATAAAGAATTTCCGTATACATTGGCCGAAATTGTAGTGAAACACCCGCAAACCATTGTGAAAACAACCGGCGATTTAATGGAACGAATACGCCAGCAATTGTTTAACCAAATGCTGGGCGACCGTATTAACGAATTGACGCAGAAATCCAATCCGCCGTTTTTATATGGCGAGGCACGTTACGAAGGTTTTATTGGCAAACAGGATGCCTTTACCACGCTGGCGGTTGCTAAACCCGGTGAACTGGAAACTGCTGTAAAAGCCGTTGTTGCCGAAGCCGAAAGAGTAAAACAGTTTGGCTTTACGTTAACCGAGCTGGAAAGAGCCAAACAAAATGCCATATTGGGTATTGAAAATGCGTATAAAGAACGCGACAAAACGCCGTCATCACTTTTTGTAAATGAGTATTCGCAAAACTTTTTAACAGGCGAGGCTATACCCGGTATTGCTTTCGAATATAATTTTTACGTAAACAACATCAGCAAAATTACCCTGGCCGAAGTAAATGCAATGGCCGGCAAATTTATCGGCGATCAAAACCGCGTGGTGCTTGTGGAAGCTGCCGATAAGGATAAAGCCACCCTGCCCGACGAAAAAACGATTTTAACCTGGATAAGTGACGGGGGTAAAAACCTGAAGCCTTACGTAGATAACTTTGTAGACAAACCCTTATTGGCTGCCAGGCCAACCCCCGGTAAAGTAGTTAGCACCGAAAAAGATAGCTTAATTAACATTACCACTTTAACCCTTAGCAACGGCGTAAAGATTGTGCTAAAGCCAACGGAGTTTAAAAACGACCAGATATTGATTAACGGTTATAGTTTTGGCGGCACCTCACTGGCCAGCGATAAGGATTTTACATCGGCCGACATGGCCGGCGGGATTGTTGCAGCCAGTGGCATTGCCGATTTTACCCAGGCCCAGCTTGATAAAAAATTAAGCGGTAAAAATGTTAGCGTAACGCCATACATCAGTGATATAGCCGTAGGCATATCTGCCAGTTCAACTGCCAGAGATTTTGAAACCGCGCTCCAGCTTATCTACCTGTATTTTACACAGCCACGTAAAGATGCCGACATCTGGCAATCAAATGTGGTGCAAACGAAGTCTATTTTGGCTACACGCAATTTAGATCCGGGCACCGTTTTTCAGGATACCATTGCGGCTACCCTGGGTAATCATAACATCCGCAAGATGACCATTACCCCCGAACTATTAAATGCTGCCAGTTTAGATAAAGCGTTTGATTTTTACAAAGATCGTTTTGCCGATGCAAGCGGCTTTACCTTTACGTTTGTGGGCAATTTTACGGTTGATTTAATCCGGCCTTACCTGGAAGCTTACTTAGGCAGTTTGCCGTCAACAAACCGGAAGGAAACATTTAAAGATTTAAAAATTAACCCGCCCGCCGGGCAGTTAACAAAAACCGTTTACAAAGGCATTGGCGATAAAGCCGCCGTTGATTTGGTTTACAGCGGCAATTTTGAATACAATGAAGCCAATAATGTGCAAATGGATGCCCTGGAAGCTATTTTACAAATTAAGCTGGATCAGCGTTTGCGCGAAAAAGAAGGTCAAACTTATTCGCCGGGTGCAAGAGCCAGCTATAAAAAACTGCCATCGGGCAAGTACACGTTCACCATTTACTTTGAATGCGCCCCGGCAAATGTGGATAAGCTGATTGCCGCCACCGCGGAAGAGATAAACAACATCAAAACTAACGGGGCTACGCAAACCGATATTGACAAGTTTGCAATAGGCGAAGCCCGCTCGACCCAGGTACAATTAAAAGAAAATATATTTTGGGCCGGATACCTTGGCGCTGCCCTGCAAAACGACCAGGACCCGGATGCCATACTGAAACATGTTGGCGATTTGGGAACGGTAACCATACAAACTACCAAAGACGCAGCCAATAAATACCTGAGCGGCAATAATTTGATAAAATTGATTTTGTTGCCGGAGAAGAAGTAACGGAGCGTTCATCAATAAAGAAAAAAGGTCCTGCGAATTACAAACCGTAGGACCTTTTTTTGTTAGATAGAACCCATAAATTGCATCGGTCATTTACAAATATTCGTAGGGGCGATCCCTTGTGGCAATGTCTTTAAGTTAAGGGTATGGCTCCGGTAGGAGCCTAATATTGGTAGATTAAAATCACCAAAAAATAACGCGCGCGTAGGTGCGGCACCTCGCAAATGTTACGTACCTGCGGCACGTTATCGCTTCTGTTTCTTATTTCTACCAATATTTGGCACCTAACGGCGCCATTGAAATCTGACTCGATCCTTAATTTAATGACATTGCCACAAGGGATCGCCCCTACGAAATTGGCCGCAACAACCAATCTCTCCACCTCCAACCACTAATCTCCAAAAAACCTTATATTTGCATCAGTTTGAACATTCGTGACATATTAGAGCGATATAAAACTGATGACCGGGTAACAGCGCTGGCGCAAGCCATTAATGCGGCCAAAAATCCTAGAATTCAGTTGCGTGGTTTAGTCGGATCAAGTGATGCGGCTATTGCGGTAGCATTGTATTTTTTGCAGCATAAGCACATGATCTTTGTGCTGCCCGAGCGCGAAGATGCCGCCTATTTTCAGGCCGACCTGGAAAATTTGACCGGCAAGGAAGTATTGCTTTTCCCCTCCTCGTATCGCAAGCCTTTTGAATTTACCCAGCCTGATAGCAGCAACGTTTTGGCACGCGCCGAAGTGTTGAATGAGCTGAACCATTCATCCGAATTCGGCCAGCTGATTGTTACTTACCCCGAAGCTTTGGCCGAAAAGGTGATTGACCGGGCATCGCTCGAGAAAAACACACTCGAAATTTCAGTAGGAAATAAACTGGGCCTCGATTTTATCAACGAGTTTTTGGTGGAATACGATTTTGACCGTGTTGATTTTGTTTATGAACCGGGTCAGTTTTCTATTCGTGGTGGTATTGTTGACATTTTTTCGTTCTCGCACGAGTTGCCTTACCGGGTTGAGTTTTTTGGCGATTTTATTGAGTCTATCCGCACGTTCGAAATCGAAAGCCAGCTTTCGGTGGAGCAGGTAAAAAGCATCACGATAGTACCCAATGTGCAATCCAAATTTTTAACGGTAAGCAATATTTCATTATTGGAGTACGTGGATGCCGGTACACAGGTATGGATGAAGGATGTTCAGTTTACGCTGGACATTATACAAACTGGCTACAAAAAAGGCAACCCAACTTTGGAAAGCATTATCCGCCGAAGAAAAAAACAAAAACCCCGAATGGATTGACCCTAAGTTTGCCTTTACGGATGAAAAAATGATAGCCGACCAGCTGCACGATTTCCCGGTGGTTGAATTTGGCAAACAGTTTTTTTATCAGGCCAATCACCAGGTAAATTTTGATATGCGGCCGCAGCCGTCGTTCAATAAAGATTTTACACTGCTGATCCATAACTTTAAAAATAACACTGCCTCCAATATCGAAAACCTTATCCTTACCGATTCGGCCCGGCAGGTGGAGCGTTTGTATGCTATACTGGAGGATTTGGATAAGACTGTAAAGTTTACACCCATAAGCATTTCCATCCGCGAAGGATTTGTGGATAATGACCAAAAACTGGCCTGTTATACAGATCACCAGATATTCGACCGTTATTATAAATATAAGCTAAAAAAGGGATACCAGCGCTCGCAAGCCATCACGCTCAAAGAACTGCGCGAGCTAAAGCCCGGCGACTATGTTACCCACATTGACCACGGCATAGGCAAATATGCCGGGCTTGAAAAAGTGGATGTAGCCGGCAAAATGCAGGAAATGATTCGCCTGGTATATGCCGATAACGATTTGCTGTATGTAAACATCAATTCGCTTAACCGCATATCAAAATATAGTGGCAAGGAGGGCACTGTACCCCGCATGAACAAGCTGGGTACCGATACCTGGGAAAAGCTAAAAAAAACCACCAAAAAAAAAGTTAAGGATATTGCCCGCGACCTGATACAGCTATACGCTGTACGCAAGGCGCAACAGGGCAACGCCTTTTCACCTGATAGCTATCTGCAAACCGAACTGGAAGCCTCCTTTATTTACGAAGATACTCCCGATCAGGAAAAAGCTACCGCCGATTTCAAAAAGGATATGGAATCGCCACACCCTATGGACCGCCTCATTTGCGGCGACGTAGGTTTTGGTAAAACCGAAGTTGCCATCCGTGCAGCGTTTAAGGCCGTGGCAGATAGCAAGCAGGTAGCCATCCTGGTGCCAACTACCATATTAGCGGCCCAACATTACAAAACGTTTACCGACAGACTGAAGGGCTTCCCTTGTAACATTGATTATGTAAACCGCTTTAAAAGCAGCAAGCAGATAAAAGATACGCTGGAGAACCTGAAAAACGGCAAAGTTGATATTATCATAGGCACACACCGCTTAGTAAGCAAGGATGTAAAGTTTAAGGACCTCGGCCTGATGATTATTGACGAGGAACAAAAATTCGGCGTAAGCACCAAAGAGAAATTGAAACAAATGCGGGCCAATGTGGATACACTCACGCTAACGGCAACGCCTATACCCCGCACGCTGCATTTCTCGCTGATGGGCGCAAGGGACTTATCGATTATATCAACACCGCCGCCAAACCGGCAGCCTGTTGTTACCGAGTTGCATGTATTTAATGATACCCTGATAAAAGAAGCCGTTGAGCACGAAATAGACCGTGGTGGACAGGTGTTTTTTATCCATAACCGGGTAGCCGATTTGCCGCAATTAGGCGGTATGATCCGCAAGCTGGTGCCTAAGGCCCGCATCGGCATAGCGCACGGACAGTTGGAAGGTGATGCGCTGGAAGATGTGATGTTGAAATTTGTGAATAATGAATATGATGTGCTGGTAGCCACTACTATTATTGAAGCTGGTTTGGATATCCCCAATGCCAATACCATCATTATTAACTATGCGCACATGTTTGGCCTGAGCGATTTGCACCAGATGCGCGGCCGTGTTGGGCGAAGCAATAAAAAGGCTTATTGTTATTTATTGAGTCCGCCGTTATCCACCCTTACCAGCGAGGCCCGCAAGCGGTTAAGCGCCATTGAAGAATTTAGCGACCTGGGCAGCGGTTTTAACGTAGCCATGCGCGATTTGGACATCCGCGGAAGCGGGAACCTGCTGGGTGCCGAGCAAAGCGGCTTTATTGCCGAAATAGGCTTCGAGATGTATCATAAGATATTGGACGAAGCCATACAGGAACTAAAAGACGATGAGTTTAAAGGCCTGTTCCCCGATGATAAGCCGAGGCCATTCATCGCGTTTACGCAAATAGATACCGACCAGGAAATATTAATTCCCGACGAATATGTAACCAGCATTGCCGAGCGGTATAATCTATATACAGAATTATCCAAACTGGAAAACGAGGTAGAGCTGAAAGCCTTTCAGCAACAATTACATGACCGATTTGGACCCGTGCCGCCGCAGGTTAACGACCTGCTAAACACCATGCGCCTGCAATGGATGGGCAAAGCAATCGGCTTTGAAAAGATATCATTAAAGAAAAATGTATTACGGGGGTATTTTATCACCAACCAGCAATCGGCTTATTTCGAATCGCCGGCTTTCAGGCAGATATTGTCATTTGTGCAGGCCAACCCGCGCCGGTGCAACTTAAAGGAAGTGAAGAACACTTTGCGTTTAAGTATTGAAGGGGTGAATAGCATTAACCAGGCTGTGAAGTTGTTGGAAGAGATTGGGGAGCCGGTAGGGGTGTAATTCTTGCCAATCCGATGTCATTTCGGCGGAAGAACGACGGAGAAATCTTATACGACGAACATTGTGGAGGTGCATAGTTCGTGCGCAGGGCGTATAAGATTTCTCGCCGCGCTCGAAATGACATCGGGTTTTTTTTGGCGTTCTCTCCAGCTCTATGTCATTCCTACTGGTTAAATCCAACAGAAATAAATAAAACGCTTATTTTTGACTATTACCAAATTGGGGTATTTAAACCTTTAAATAATTAGTTATGGGCAAGTTTTTTAACCAAATACAGGACCCGCACAAAAAGTTC
The DNA here is from genome assembly GCA_013288685.1 of Bacteroidota bacterium. GTDB lineage: Bacteria > Bacteroidota > Bacteroidia > Sphingobacteriales > Sphingobacteriaceae > Mucilaginibacter. Next base: position 7,425 of record JABDBM010000145.1, read on the forward strand.
ATCGAAAAACAACATCTATTTTTTGTAGCGACTGCTCCGTTAGCTACCGATGGCCACATCAATCTGTCGCCAAAAGGAATGGATTGCTTCCGGGTATTGTCGCCGAACCAGGTTGCTTATATGGATATTATAGGCAGCGGTAACGAAACCTCGGCGCACATTCTTGAAAATGGCCGTATTACTTTTATGTTTTGTGCGTTTGACGGGCCACCCAACATTTTGCGGCTGTATGGAAAGGGATATGCCGTGCTGCCTGGCGATGATGATTGGCCCGCGCTGTCAGCGCATTTTAACATGGTAATGGCAACCCGGCAAATTATTGTTGCCGATATTGACATGGTGCAAACTTCCTGCGGTTTTAGTGTACCTTATTACAGTTACGAGGGTGAAAGGGACCATGCTGAAAAATGGGCCCAAAACAAGGGAGTAGAGGGACTCAAAATTTACAAGGACGAGAAAAACTTGGTTAGTTTGGACGGTTTGCCCACGGCACTTCAAAAAAATTGATGTTATCCTAACCCAGATCAGCTATAATGTTAAATGATGGGAGGTATGGTTGTCGCTTAATTTATTATAATGCAATCTTTATGCGGTAGCTAATGCACTTTGTTGGTCTTATGGCATATATTATAATAATATTATTATAATATGTGCCATAAGAAGCAATATTCAAACCTATACTTACATTTCTCCCCCGGCGTTGGGAAGTTATCCGTCAATTTTCTTGATTGATTTATAAGGTAAATAGCTGGCCTCAACGCCCTTTTCGTCGTGAGCGTGGTAGAATATTTGATTTTTACCACGGCCGTCAACTCTGTGCATTAAGCTGTCTATAATATAGATTTTATGCGAATGAATCTGTTGCACCTTGTCGCCTGTAGTTAAAATCCCCTTTTTGAATGTCAAAAAGTGAAAAAACATTGGTAGAATTAATAAAAGATGGGTGAAGTGTTTTGGTCTCATTTCTTTAATTTCAATAGCGGAGGTTTTCTACGGCGCAGTTTATGTAAATGTTGCACATTTAATATATGGCTTGCGTATTATGTGCTTGAAAATCAGATATTTTGACGTATTATTTTCGCGCTTACAATAATCAGACCGTTTTTTTAAGGATAAAGGAAATGTCAAATGTTTAAGAGACTTTTTAGGTCGATTATGGTGTTTTTTGCAAAAAAATGGCGATAATAATTTGATGCTCCTGTGCAGTGCGTTTTTGGCATTTAGAACTGCGATCGAAAATTATTACCCAAAACGGGTAATAATTTCCACGAAAAATAATTTTAAAAAAAAGTGATTTTTTTGATTTTTTTTACCGGAAAGGCTATAAAAAACAAGGTATTTTTGTGGATGGGGAAATTTATCGATTTAAGTCATACCATTTTTGACGGCCTGGTTACCTATAAAGGGCTGCCCGCGCCGGTAATATGTGATTACCTTAGTCGCGAACAATCGCGGGGATTGTATGAGGTTGGTACGGAATTTCAGATCGGTAAAATTGAAATGGTAACCAATACCGGTACCTATATTGATTGCCCTTTTCATCGCTTTGCTGATGGGCATGACCTGTCGCAAATAAACCTTGAACAATGTGCCGCACTTGATGCTGTAACTATTAATGCAAACGGCGCGACTGAAATTGGCGCAGCATATTTTACAGGAAAAGATATTGCCGGCAAAGCGGTATTGGTGTATACCGGCTGGGCCACCCGTTGGAATACCGGGGAGTATTTTGAGGGGCATCCCTACCTAACCGCCGAAGCTGCCACCTATTTAAAGAACAACCGGGTTAAACTGGTTGGCATCGATAGCCATAATATTGATAACACACAAGGCAAAAGCCGCCCGGTACACACAACCTTGCTGGAAGCGGGAATATTAATTGTGGAGCATTTG
>JABDBM010000146.1 GCA_013288685.1 Bacteroidota bacterium
CGCGATTGAAAACGTGAATTGCATCACCACTAAAATCTTACGTGGCAGCGAAGCATACCTCCCCACACGAAAGGTGCCTTTCAATACTTTTATAGGTTCAAATTTTGATAGGTACAACGCAGGATAGCTTCCTGAAAGCAAGCCGGTGATACAGGTAAAGGCCAGTGTGCAAAGCCAAAATACTGGGCTGCGCCATGGTACTTGTATAGTTTTAGCAGCAAGCGAATTGAACAGGGGCAGTAATACAATAACCAGGAGAATAGAAAATATAAATGACACCAGCGCCACAAGTACACTCTCACTTAAAAACTGCTGTATGAGCTGGCTGCGCAATGAGCCAACCGTTTTCCGGATGCCCACTTCTTTTGCACGTTTTTCGCTGCGCGCTGTACTCAGGTTCATAAAATTAATACAGGCAAGCAGCAGCACAAATACGCCGATGATAGCGAACAGCCACACAAATTGTATAGGGCCCCCGACAGGTTTTCCATTTTTAAATTCGCTGTACAAATGCCATTTATCCATTGCATAGAGGTAGGTGCTTTCAATGCGGTCTCCCTTATTTCTATGCGCCATCACCACGTTTTTTATCTTATCGGTCTCTTTGTCTATATCCATATTGTCGGCCAACTGCACAAAGCACAGCCACGAACGACCGTTCCAATCCGAGGCAGCATCTTTCACCCATTGATCCATGGTGACATATTTTTTCCAGGGCAGAAAATATTTTGCATCGGCCATGGTACTATTATCCGGAAAATCGCTGAACACCCCCGCTACCTGGTAATTGTCTTTGTTATCCAACTTGATTACTTTGCCCATGGCTTCAGCGTCGCCAAATAATGTCTTCGCCATTGAGGCATTGATAATTATAGAAGATGGATCGCTCAGCGCATTAATGTTTCCCTTTAACATATTGAGCGAAAACATGGTTGGAAATTTATCTTCTACCCATGGACCATGGGCTGTAATTATTTTATCGCCCACCGTTAACACATGCCCCCAGGTCCAGGTAGCCATGGCGGTATTTTTAAAATCGCTTCCATATTTATTGCGCAATTCAGCGGCTATAGGCCTGCACACATTGGGCTCGGTGGTAAATGTCCTGTCATCGTTAACAAAGGTGTGCATAACCTGGGCAAGTTGGTGGTGATTAGTAAAGGATCTGTCGAAGGTAACCTCGTCCCATATCCATAAACCAATAAGCATCGCAACAGCCATACCTGTAGCAAGCCCCAGCACATTAATAATGGAATACACCTTGTTTGTAATAAGGTTCCTCCAGGCGATTTTTACATAAATTTTAAACATATAATTGCGTTTTAATTTTTCACGAGCCCAATTTGTCGGGCTTTCTGAACGCAATATTACAGGCCGTATTCGTGGCAGAGGCGCCAACTTATCAATTGGCCCCTCTTTTTTCAGGCTATTTTTGAATTCCACAGGGGTTTTCCCTGTTATCTCTTTGAAAACCCGGTTGAATGTTCTTTTAGAATTAAACCCCGACTCATAAGCGATGCCCAGCAGCGTGAGCCGGTCAAAAGCCGGGTCCTGCATTTTCCGGGCAACTTCGCGTACCCGGAATTCATTAATAAAATCGCTGAAGTTCTTTTTCAGACCCATGTTAATGATCCGGGATAAGTCATTTGGATGGATCATCAGTTTCACCGCCAACGCGGTCAATGTCAGTTCGGCATCCTCATATAGTCGATTTGCAGCGACTGCTTCTTTTAATCTCCGGCCTTTCTCCCTTGCATCTGATCTATCCGTTATTGGCATTACCTGTTGAACGCCGCCATCCGGTTTCAGTATCGCTTCGGCAGCCATTGCAATCAGTACAAGGGCCACCACCAAATAGAAAACATCATTAAACAGCGATAACACACAAAACAAGCCGAGCATGAACAAAGCCCCGTCGAGCCGGCGAAAGGCAAAACGCGGCTTGTCCATCAGCACGGGCCGCATTCTGCGATAGAAATCCTCAATCAGCCGGTGCGAGAGATACAAATAGATGATGACCGAAATTAAAAATAGCCAGTCCGGCATCCAATATCCTACAATCAAGGGGCAAAAATGCAGCATATCTACCCGGCGGAACCGCCATTCCGGACATGTTGATTGCCGCACATAAAAATACAATAGCGGCCCAAGCGCAAGTAGAAAAAAGGGCGTAAGCTCACCCGTCTTTAGTGCGATACAGGCTAAAGCAAAACTTAAAAACAGGTTGGCTGTTCGTTCAATCTTTTTAGCGAATCCTAAAAGCAGCGCAAGCGTCAGCCCGGCGAAAAGGGTTGCCATGGAAGCTAAGTCAGAAAGACTGATATGATGTATAAAATATCTCAAGTAAATTAATAAGGTCAATCATTGTTCCAAATTTATAAAACATTGACGAATAGGACGTTAATAAACGGATTAAAATAAATGGTGTACCAAAAGCGAACGAGATGATGTCCGGTTTTGAAATGACAGCAGCGTTGTGGTTAAGCGGGACACTTAAACCTGAGGAGTTTAATAATCGTTACAACGGGCCATCAGTCTTCCTCGCCGCCCGCCGTCTTTTTAACCGTGTACCGAAAAGCCTTAAGCAGTTCATCCCTGTCAGGATTATCTGTTCTTATGATAAATGAACTGTACAGGGAGTTGTTATCAAAATTGATTGTTGAATGATGACGTTCATAAATATCGCTTGCATCCGAATCGTTGAACCATTTACCGAAGGTGATTCGGCGGTTACGAGCCTTTCCATCCCCATTGTAGCAAACAAATATGTAGGCATCGTTCGGGTTCTGATCCATAAATCCCTCAAAAACAGAAAGTACGGTATCACGGGTCTTGGCGTCAAATTGTCGTTTTTTTATAGGATTAGCCAATATGCAATCGAAACCAAGCATATAGACTTCTATATAGTCGTTATGATCTCCATCAGGATCGAGCAAATAATACGTTGTGATATATACGAGATATTCGTCGCCGGCTTTATTTACAAACTTTGACCCCTGGTCATCCTCAGTAAGATCATACGGGTTTGACAAACTTAATATCTTTAAGGGAGGTGAGTGGTTCCCCTTTTTGGAAAGCATCGGCAATCTTCATCTTGTCTTCCATCATCTGAATGAATGGATTGACAAACCCCGACTTTTTATCAGAGGCATTTGCAGATGCGTTTGAGGTATGTGATTTAACTTTTTTCACGTTCAAATTTACTTAATTGTTTTTTGTTATACAAATTGGTCAATAAGTTTCCTAAACGTACAACCAATCTAAACATTATAAATGATTAATGGGAAAACATATCTAAAAATATATAACTCTTGGGCTCGATTGTGAAGGATGGGTGGCAGCCGCAATTGGCTGCACGGTCTGCAACCACTTCCCGTCATTCAAAAGCCTCAAGGTCAATAAAACCGCACACCTCTTGTACCATTTTCGTACGGTGTTACCACCATTAAATCGCTTAATATTTTAATTATCAACGAATTACTATTATGGCATGAGTTTTAAACCGGGTGACATAATAATGTTTTCGATTTCATAAATTCAGGTACTTTTTTATTCCTTACAGCCATGCTAAAAACGTATTTAAAACTTGCTTACAGAAATATAATAAAGGATAAAGTTTATTCCATTATTAATATCACCGGCTTAGCCGTTGGCCTGGCATCAAGCATCCTTATCCTGCTTTGGGTTCAAAATGAATTAAGCTACGATAAGTTCAATAAAAATGCCGGGCAGATCTATCGCGTAGTCAGTGATTTTGGCGATTCGAAAATGGCGGCGAATTCGGCGGGGATGCCGGCAGGCTTAAAGTCGGAACTGGCTGTCGTTACAAATACCGTTCGCATAAGGCCGGCTAATACCACTTTACTGGAAACGGGCAACAAAAAATTTGAGGAGGACCATGTTTTTTATGCCGATGCCAGTTTCATGGATATTTTTTCGTACCCTTTGGTTAAAGGTGATCGCGCAAGCGCATTAAAAGATATCAACGCTGTTTTAATAACACAGGAAATGGCTTCAAAATACTTTGGAACCCAGGACCCCATCGGAAAGCTCATACGAAAAGATAACCAGGAGAATTTAGTGGTAACTGGCGTGCTGGCTAACCTGCCTGCCAATTCCGACCTGCAATTTGACTTCATCCTTCCCATGACCGCATTGACAAAAACAAATACCGATTTAAAAAATAATGTATGGGATAACTTCAACTTTTGGGATTATGTACAGGTAGATAACAATTTTGAGCCGTCAACCAGTAATTTAACAAACCTTGAAGGGCAAATCGACCAAATTTTTCATAAACATAGCCCTGCAACCAAGGCGCTATTTCATTTACAGCCCCTGATCAGTATACACCTGGCGCCCGAAAGGCTGGGCGATATGCCGGGCCACGGAAACGCGCAATATGTAAGCATCTTTTTTATTATTGCCCTTTTAATACTTACAGTAGCCTGCATTAATTTCATGAACCTGGCCACCGCCCGTTCTGCCCGCAGGGCAAAAGAAATCGGCTTACGTAAAGTAGCAGGGGCTATCAGGGGGCAGCTGGTGCTTCAATTTTTAAGCGAATCGGTACTGATTTCACTGCTTTCGCTGGGTTTGGCGTTATTTATAGTTCATCTTTTTCTGCCTGTATTTAATCAACTGGCCGACAGAAAACTTGCCCTTGATTTTGCGGACGCAAAATTATGGCTAAGCCTTGTGGGCATAGCGCTGTTAACCGGGCTTATTTCCGGCAGCTATCCCGCTTTATATCTCTCTGGTTTTAACCCTGTAAAAGTGCTTAAGGGCAATATCAAATCCATGGGTGGAAACCTGGTGTTTCGCAATACTTTAGTGGTAGTGCAGTTTATGGTGTCCATCGTATTGCTGGTGGGTACTGTAGTAATCTATAACCAGCTTAAATTCATCAGGGAAAGGAATCCCGGTTTCGAGAAAGCCAACCTGTTGTATGTCCCGATGACGGGCGACATTTGGAGCAAGCAGCAGACATTCAAAAACGAATTGCTGCAAAACCCCCTGACGAGTGATTTTACGGTAATTGACAACCTCCCAACAAACCTGGGCGACTGGACGCTCAGCGTAGGCTGGGAAGGTAAAGATCCGCGTTCTCAAATGTCGTTCCCGGTATTGGCTGTTAATGAGGACTTCATACATACCTTCAGGATGGAGATTAGTGCTGGCCGAAGCTTCTCCAAATCGTTCAAGACCGATTCAAACAACTTCATGATCAACGAAAAAATGGCCGGCGTTATGGGGCTTAGCGCCAATACTGCTGTTGGTAAAGCAATAACGCTTTGGGGAAACAAGGGAACCATCGTCGGCGTAGTAAAGGATTTCAATTTTAAGCCGGTTCAGCAAACTATTGAACCTTTGGTGATGCATTTTAATAAGGGCGGCGGTTTTGTAGTGGTAAGAACGCAACCCGGTAAAACTAATGCCACCATACAGGCGCTATCAAAAATAAGCGGGCAACTTAACCCTGCTTATCCTTTTAAATTTGACTTCATCGACCAGGATTTATCAAACCTTTATAAAGGAGAGCAGCAGATGGGTAATATATTCAACCTGTTTACCATATTAGGTATTTTTATATCTTGTTTGGGATTATATGGACTGTCGGCCTTTATGGCCGAGCAGCGCACCAAAGAGATTGGCGTACGTAAAGTATTGGGGGCATCCGTATTAAATCTCGTTTATTTGTTATCCTCGGGCATAACCAGGCTAATCCTTATCGCCATTGTTGTGGCAGTGCCCGTTTCATGGTATGCCGTGAATAGTTGGTTAGCTGGTTTTGCCTATCATATAAATGTGAGCTGGCTGGTGTATGGCATAGCAGCATTTGGCGCCTTGCTTATTGCCTGGCTTACAGTTGGCTATGAGTCAGTTAAAGCTGCTGTTGTTAATCCGATAAAAAGTTTAAGGACCGAATAGGCATTCTGCAAAAAATGGAGGAGTTTTTTGGTGATTCTATTGGCGATCTCTGTAACCGCCAGGAAATCCCTTTGTACTCGCAGAGTCTTTGCATGGGATCAAACCTAAGTTTCTGCTAAGTACGCCTCCAATTATCTTAACAAATAATGTGTAACTTGCCATTACTCGATTGGCTTTGCGTTATAACCGTATACCTATATGCGAATTTAAAAATAGACCGTTAAGAGATAAAATAATGTCTGGCATCCATAAATTCATTAGTACTCTGCTAAACATCTCAAACCATGATAAAAAACTACATAACAACAGCGTGGCGAAATCTGATAAATAACAAATTTTATTCTGCCATCAATATAATTGGTCTCACTGTTGGCCTGACCGTGGGCCTGCTGATTTTATTGTGGATTAATGATGAGCTGAGTTTTGATAAGTTCCATATCAATGCTGATAATATTTATAAGGTCGAAGCGCAAATGGGAACGGGAACAAGCACACAGATATTGAGTGACGTCTCCGCGCCTGTCTCAGTTTTTGCTTTAAAAGAGATTCCCGGGGTGAAAGATGCCGTAAGGATGGTAAGTAATGAAGATTATGCGCTGTTTAGCTATGGCGAAAAAATGATTGTTCCCCGTGATAATACGATCTTTTATACTGATCCCTCTATATTTAAAGTATTCGGCTTTAAACTGCTGAAAGGGAATATGAACAACCCATTCCCTAACGTCCGGACAATAATCATCACTCAAAAAATTGCAAAACGCCTTTTTGGGGATTCCGATCCCATTGGAAAAGTATTAAAAGCGGATAATCGCGACAATTATATAATCTCAGGGATTGCGGCAGATATGCCTGAAAACTCCACTATTAAGTTTGATATGCTATTTTCAATCGAAATAAAGAAAAGGCAATACGACGGTCATGGCTATTGGAAAACAATGGGAGCCAACTGGGGCGATTATTTTGCCAGTACCTACATGTTGCTCCGACCAGGTGTTTCACCCACTTCTGTAGTGAATTTGTTAACCAAAATCCATAACCGGGATATGCCTGCACCTGATGCTGAAAAAGTAAAATTCCTTGCGCAACCACTAACCCATCTTCATTTATATAACAGCGATGGATCGCCATCAGGTATGCAAACAGTCCGGATTTTTCTTATTGTCGCCGTATTTATCCTGTTTATTGCCTGTATCAATTATGTCAATCTTTCTACAGCGCGTGCAATATTACGTTCAAAGGAAGTAAGTATCCGTAAAATTATAGGCGCTGGTAAAACGCATTTATTTATACAGTTTGTTATCGAAACTACCTTATTCTTCACAATAGCGCTTGCGTTAGCATTTGTTCTTATCACATTACTAATGCCTGTGTACAATGGCCTGTCAGGCAAGAAACTTCATTTTAATTGGTTTGATAACAGTTTATGGGAGGTAACAGGTATAGCTATATTTAGCACCCTTATAGGTTCAAGTATTTACCCTGCCTTACTTTTGTCCTCGTTTAAACCTATGAGCGCGCTAAAAGGAAAAATATCTCTGGGAGCAGGCAATGTAATTTTTAGAAAATCACTGATAATCACTCAATTTATATTTTCAATAGGCCTGATTATTTGCACGCTGATTATAAATAATCAATTAAAGTATATCCGAAATAAAGAGCTTGGTTATGACAAATCATATGTGTTCGACTTCATTATGCGCGATATGCAAAAAAATTATGAGGGGATACGTTCGCAATTGCTTAATCAGAAAGGTATTCTCGATGTTGCAAGCGGAAGCGATAATATCATCAATATAGCCAATAGTACCTCTGAAGCCCAATGGGACGGTAAAGACCCTAATACAAGTTTTATTATTCATCCCACTTATATTGACAAATACTTTATGCCCTTCTTTAAGTTGAAATTTGTTGCTGGTGCGAATTTTATGGGCACCAAAAGCGATTCGGCGCATTTTATTTTAAATGAGACAGCTGTTCGGCTGGCAGGAATCATTAACCCGATTGGGAAGCGCTTTACATTAAACAAACAGCGGGGTATCATAATCGGTGTGGTCAGGGATTTTCATTTTGCATCCCTTAAGCAAAAGATTGAGCCCGCCGTATTTGGCTATAGTCCGCTTCAACCCGAAATGTTTGTACGCACCACAGGTCAGGATGCGCAAAAGGCCATAGCAACAGTTCAACAAGTATTTAAACAGTATAACCCGGGATTTATAATGGATTATTCATTTATGGATCATGATTATAATAGCATGTATAAAACTGATCAGCAGTCGGGTATATTATTTAAATGGTTTGCTGGAATAGCTATATTAATATCCTGTCTTGGCCTTTACGGCCTTGCCACCTATACCGCACAACAGAAAGTGAAAGAAATTGGTATACGTAAAGTATTAGGCGCCAGTGTGGTTAACATTACAGGCATGTTATCAAAGGATTTTTTAATGCTGGTAGGACTGGCTATTATTATAGCCACGCCCATTGCCTGGTTTGCCATGGACAATTGGTTACAGAATTTTGCTTACCGGATTACAATACAATGGTGGGTATTTGCATCGGCTGGTGTAATAGCGCTATTGATTGCAATTTTCACCATCAGCTTTCAATCCATTAAAGCGGCGCTCGCCAATCCGGTAAAGAGTTTGAGGAGTGAATAAAAAGCGGGACAAACGTGCCCGGACGAAAATCGCACAATAACCTGTTTGCTATCGTTAAAATCTTTATAAAATAAAAGGCAATTTGCTCTATATTAGCAAGTTGCCAACCTGGAACAAGTATTGACGAAAAAAGCCAGTTGATTTCATATACACTCCATATCACCCTCTACGACCTTGCTTTCCTGGGAGTGATATTTATTGGGTTCTTTTTGGCGCTACAGTTGGTATTCGCTAAAGGAATTAACCGGCTTGCAAACCGTTTTTTGAGTTTGGCCCTGGCGGTTATGTTATTGTGGCTGCTTGGGATACTGGGCCGGGATATTGGCCTGCGCGACTATTTTCCGCACTGGAGCTGGATGCCGCTGCAATTTTCGCTGGCACTTGGCCCGTTGATTTATTTTTATGTGCGTAAAATTACCCGGCCCGAATATAAATTTCGCTGGAAGGATTCGCTGCATTTCATCCCCTTGTTGCTGGAACAGATTGTTTTTGTATTGGAAATTAAGGAGAGCATGCGAACCGGCGCGGCTACTAATGATACACTGGCCTTTCGGCAGTTGAGCCCTGTATTGAATTTGTTGGCGTTTAGTTCAGTTATCATTTACTTATACCTGTCTCACAGGGTTGTGCAAAACTTTT
>JABDBM010000147.1 GCA_013288685.1 Bacteroidota bacterium
GCCGGAGTCCAGTTAATTTCGTGACCGAATTTTTTGGCGATAGCATCAGATACTTTTACAGCCTGGGCAATAACCTCAGGCCCGATTCCGTCTCCGGCAAGGAGTGCGATATTTAATTTCATTTTTGGTTTATGATTGTTATTTATTAACCTATTTTCTTTTTGTCGTCCTGAACGCGAGCGAAGGATCTTCTCCACCCTGCAATAGTAGACATGTTTAGTTCGTGATGTATGTCGCAGAAGATCCTTCGCTTCGTTCTGGATGACAAACGCAACTAACCTCTAATCTCTTACCACTAATCTCTCAAATAATATTCAGCATCTTCTGCGTAGCCTTAATAGCACAAACAGTTTGATCGGAATCCAAACCCCGGGTGATAAACTTTTTCAAATCTGTTTTCCAGGTGATGATGGTTTCGCAAAGCGCATCCGAACTGCTGCCGGGTGCTATCCGAACGGCATAGTCAATCAGCTTGGGCAGGCGCCTGTCTATTTTAACGTAAACCTTTGCCAGCGCATTCATAAAGGCATCAAACTGACCATCGCCCTGCGCGTTTTCTTCAAATCGCTCGCCGTCTATCTTTACCGATATGGTGGCCGATGGACGCAGCCCCATGGAGTTCATCAGCACATATGACTCTACTACTACCTTTTCTTCGTACATGCTGCTGTCCAGCACATCAGATATGATGTAGGGCAGGTCCTCCTTGGTTACGGTTTCTTTTTTGTCGCCCAGCTCAATAACGCGTTGAGTAACTTTTTTAAGGTCGGCATCATTGAGTTAAGCCCAATTCCTGCAGGTTCTTTTCGATATTGGCTTTGCCCGAAGTTTTGCCCAAAGCGTATTCACGCTTGCGGCCGAAACGTTCGGGAAGCAAATCGTTAAAATACAGGTTGTTTTTGTTATCACCATCGGCGTGTATGCCGGCCGTTTGCGTAAACACGTTCTCGCCAACAATAGGTTTGTTGGTTGGGATGCGTATCCCCGAAAATGTTTCTACCAACTTGCTTACCGTGTAAATGGATGACTCTTTAATCCCTATTTCAATTTCCGGCGCAAAGTCTTTTATTACCGCAGCAACGCTGGCCAGGGCGGCGTTACCTGTCCGTTCGCCCATACCGTTTACGGTTAAATGCAGGCCTTTTATGTTTGTTTTAACCGCCTCTAATACGTTGGCAGTACTCAGATCATAATCGTTGTGGGCATGGAAATCAAAATGTATATCCGGAAACTTCGTAGTGATATCCGATAAAAATTTAAATGTTTCCTGCGGTGTCAAAATGCCCAGCGTATCGGGCAGTAATATCCTTTTTATGGGTTGGGTTGATAAAAAGGCAAGCATTTGGCACACATAATCGCGCGATTTGCGCATACCATTGCTCCAGTCCTCCAAATAAACGTTGGTTGCTATACCTTTTTCCTGGGCCAGGTCTATCACCTGTTTTATTTCGGCGAAATGCTGTTCGGGAGTTTTTTTAAGCTGATGTGTTAAATGGTTCATGGAACCTTTGGTGAGTAGGTTTTGCACCTGCACCCCCGACTTTGCCATCCATTCGATAGAGACACCACCATCAACAAACGATAATACTTCTATCCTGTCGGCATAGCCATGTTCCTTTGCCCAGGCCATAATACCGTCAACAGCCTGAAACTCACCTTCCGATACTCGCGCCGATGCAATCTCAACTCTGTCAACACAAAGCTCTTCCAGTAAAAGCCGGGTTATGGTCAGCTTTTCTGAAGCAGAAAAGGACACTCCCGATGTTTGTTCACCATCGCGGAGTGTAGTGTCCATTATTTCTATTTTCCTGCGTTCCATTGCTTAAAGCGGCAGATTTTCGGCAAATTCCTTGATCTCTGTCTCGATGTTTAAAAGGTAATCGATATCATCGAACCCATTCAGCATGTTATCTTTTTTATAAGTACTGATGTCAAATGTTTCTTTTTCGCCGGTTGCCAGCAGCGTGATGGTTTGCTCGGGCAAACTCACCTCTATTTCCGTTTCGGGATTGGCGTGAATAGCCGCAAATATTTTTTCAGAGAATTCAGCGCTAACCTGTACCGGCAACACGCCGATGTTTAAGCAGTTGTTACGGAAGATATCCGCAAAAAAGCTGGATACCACGCAACGGAAACCGTAATCATACACCGCCCAGGCAGCATGCTCGCGCGATGAGCCGGAGCCAAAGTTTTTACCACCAACCAGTATTTTACCACTGTAAATGGGGTTATTTAACACAAAATCTTTTTTAGGAGTATTGTCGGCATTATAGCGCCAGTCGCGGAAAAGGTTATCCCCAAAGCCAACACGTTCGGTAGCTTTTAAAAAGCGGGCAGGGATTAACTGATCGGTATCCACATTCTCTATCGGAAGTGGTACCGCAGTGCTTCTTAGAATATTAAATTTATCGTAAGCCATTATTTTATCGGGATTACAGTGATTGTTGTTGATTACAGTGATTTTTAATCACAGATTTTTATTGATTTTTATGATTACGCAGATGGATTGGATTTGTCTTTCTGTTCTAAAACCCTATATCCTCTACAGAAACGTCAACTGCAGCTTCTTTCGGACTTCCAGACTTTCGGACTAATCTCTAACCTCTTATCTCCAATCTCTAACACTAAACCAGTTCCTCTATCAGCGTTCTCGGATCAGTTACTACGCCGGTGATGGCGGCGGCAGCGGCAACCAGCGGGCTGGCCAGCATGGTGCGGGCACCCGGGCCTTGCCTTCCTTCGAAGTTTCTGTTCGAGGTGCTTACTGCATATTTTCCTGCCGGAACCTTATCGTCGTTCATGGCCAAACATGCTGAACAGCCAGGCTGACGCAGGACGAAACCCGCTTCATTTAAAATAGCCAGCAAACCTTCTTCTTTAATTTGTGACTCCACAATGTGCGAACCCGGTACCAGCCAGGCCGTAACGTTTTCGGCTTTATGCTTGCCTTTTACAAGGGAAGTAAATGCACGAAAATCTTCGATACGGCCGTTGGTACAACTGCCCACAAACACAAAATCAACCGGTTTGCCTATCATCGAATCACCTTCCGAGAAACCCATATATTTTAATGATTTCTCATAAGTTGCTGCGCCACCTTCAACATGTGCTGCATCAGGTATATCATGCGAAATACCCATGCCCATGCCCGGATTGGTTCCGTAAGTAATCATTGGCTCAATGGTAGTACCATCAAACGTCAGTTCCTTATCAAAAACAGCGTCAGCATCGGTTTTTAATGTTTTGTAATAAGCCAATGCTCTGTCCCATGCTTCACCTTTAGGGCTAAACTCGCGACCTTTTACATAATTGATGGTAGTTTCATCAGGGGCTATCATACCGCCGCGTGCACCCATTTCAATGCTCAGGTTACAAACGGTCATACGGCCTTCCATGGTCATATTTTCGAAAACATCACCGGCATATTCCACAAAATAACCGGTAGCGCCCGAGGTTGTCAATTGCGATATAATGTATAGCGCCACATCCTTCGGCGTAACGCCTTTGCCTAATTTGCCATTGATATTGATACGCATTTTTTTAGGCTTAGGCTGCATAATACATTGCGAAGCCAATACCATTTCCACTTCGGAGGTACCGATACCAAAGGCGATGGCGCCAAAAGCACCATGCGTTGAGGTATGCGAATCGCCGCAAACAATGGTTGCACCCGGTTGGGTGATACCATACTCGGGGCCTATTACGTGAACAATACCATTTTTTTGATGGCCGAGTCCCCAGTAGCTAATGCCATATTCTTTTGAGTTTGCCTCCAAAGCATTTAACTGGTTAGCCGAAAGCGGATCGGCAACAGGCAAATGCTGGTTAATGGTTGGCGTGTTATGATCGGCGGTAGCAAATGTACGCTCCGGATATAAAACCTTTATACCACGGCTTTTCAGACCTAAAAAGGCCACCGGGCTGGTTACTTCATGCACAAGATGGCGATCGATAAAAAGCACATCAGGTCCACCCTCAATTTGGCGCACCACGTGGGTGTCCCAAACCTTATCAAACAATGTTTTGCTCATTTTTATATTTTGTTATTTGTTCTCATTTTGTACAAGGCTCACATTGCTGGTAACCAGCATTTGTAAATCCTCATCGTTTATATCAAGTTTATTATCGGCAAGTGTTAAAAAGCTTTGGTAAACATCATTTAATTCGGAGCGGTCAAGCTTATGACCTAACCTTTCTAAATGATATTTAAGTGCATGGCGGCCGCTGCGGGCAGTTAGCACGATGGTTGCACTTGGGAAACCCACATCTTCGGGTTTAATGATCTCGTAGTTTTCGCGATTCTTTAAAAAGCCGTCCTGGTGAATGCCCGAGCTGTGCGCGAAGGCATTGGCGCCCACAATTGCTTTGTTTGCCTGTACCGGCATCCGCATTTGTGTGGCCACCATGTGGCTTATCTCGTAAAAATTACGGGCATTAATATTGGTGTGCAAACCAAGGTTTTGGTGGGTTTTCAAAATCATCACCACTTCTTCTATAGAAGTATTGCCGGCACGTTCGCCTATGCCGTTAATGGTACCCTCAATTTGACGGGCGCCGTTTTGTAAGCCGGCTATCGAATTGGCAGTGGCCAGACCCAGATCGTTGTGGCAATGAACAGAGATAATGGCCTTATCTATATTTTGTACGTTTTCTTTCAGGAAACGGATCTTATCGCCGTATTGGTTGGGCAGGCAATACCCGTTGGTATCAGGAATATTTACTACCGTTGCGCCGGCAGCAATTACGGCCTCCACCATTTGTGCCAGGAAGTTTACATCGGCACGGCCGGCATCTTCGGCGTAAAATTCAATATCTTCAACAAAGCGCTTGGCATAGGCTACGGCATCTACTGCGCGCGCTAAAATATCTTCGCGGGTGCTATTAAATTTATGCTTGATATGCATATCCGACGATCCGATACCGGTATGTATACGCGGATGTTTGGCATACTGCAGCGATTGAACAGCCACATCAATATCCCCACGGTTAGCACGCGTTAAGGCGCAAACCGTGGGGTTTCTGACTGCCTTTGATATTTCGACCACACTTTGAAAATCGCCCGGACTCGATATCGGAAAACCTGCTTCTATAATATCAACGCCCAATGCTTCCAACTCTCTTGCTATCTCAATTTTTTCGGGGGTGGTTAACTGGCACCCGGGTACCTGCTCGCCATCGCGAAGCGTGGTATCAAAAACATAAACGCGGTTTGGATCGTGTATCATTGTCTATCTATTTTGATGTTGGGCGGCCGGAGGGCCGGTGCCTATACATCGGTTAATGTTTATCTGTTTATTTTAGCGGTCGCCCTGCTATGGCGCTTCGTTATGGTGGGTTTGAGAGACTTACGAAGTTCTAAAAACTTCGTAAGTCTTACAGGGTGCCACCTTTCAGCTTTAACAGTCCCTCAATAATAATGTTCAACAGTAGGAAAAGGATCATAAAAATGATGTAACAACCCTTTCCACTCATTGTATTCTTGCGATTCCCTGAAGCCTTCCGTATGATCGGTGAGTTTTTCCCACTCAACCAGGAGGACGAAACGGCTTTCATTTTCTACACATCTTTTTAATTGATGCGAGATGTAACCAGCCATTGTTGATATAATCCCTTGCGCTTCGGAAAATGAAGTTAAAAATTCACTTTCCTTGCCGGGAATTACATTCAGGATGGCTACTTCAAGGATCATCTTTTTTTTAAAATTTGTCATTGCGAGGAACGAAGCAATCTCTTCACCATGCATAATCGTTATGTATGCCGACGAGTTTGCTTCGTCGTTCCTCCTCGCAATGACAATGCTTTTTAAATTTTTAGCTTTTGCCTTTAACCTTTCACCTGACTATGCCTCGACAACTTGATTTTCCGGACGGAGGCTCCTGACAGTTTTACCGGCTTGCCATAATTCGCTGTCGCGAAGTTCTTTTAACTCGGCATCCAGTTTTTCGCGGTAATCAGGTTTGCTGTTCGAATCAATTGATTTTTGCGATTCAACACCGGTTGCAACGCTTTTGTATAAATCTTCAAATACAGGTTTAGTAGCGTCACGGAATTTTTTCCACCAGTCTAACGCGCCGCGTTGTGCTGTAGTTGAGCAATTGGCATACATCCAGTCCATACCGTTTTCGGCAACTAATGGCATTAACGATTGAGTTAACTCTTCAACAGTTTCGTTAAACGACTCAGACGGTGAGTGACCATTGCTGCGTAATACTTCGTACTGTGCGGCAAAAATACCCTGGATACAACCCATCAGCGTACCACGTTCGCCGGTTAAATCGCTATAAACTTCTTTTTTAAAGTTGGTTTCAAATAAGTAACCGCTGCCTACAGCAATACCCAAAGCAATAACACGGTTAAATGCATTACCTGTAGCATCCTGGAAAATAGCGTAGCTTGAGTTTAAGCCGCGACCCTGCAAAAACATACGACGCAATGAAGTACCCGAACCTTTAGGCGCAACCAAAAATACGTCCACATCAGCAGGAGGTACGATGCCGGTTTGCTCGTTAAATGTAATACCGAAACCATGCGAGAAATACAATGCCTTGCCCGGAGTTAAATGTTTTTTAACAGTTGGCCATAACGCAATTTGCGCAGCATCACTGAGTAAATAGCAGATAACAGTTCCTTTTTCAAGAGCTTCTTCAATTTCAAAAAGGGTTTCGCCGGGTACAAAGCCATCATTTACTGCTTTATCCCATGTTTTTGTGCCTTTACGCTGACCAACAATTACGTTGATGCCATTGTCTTTTTGATTGAGCGCCTGCCCAGGACCTTGAACGCCATAGCCAATTACCGCTACAACTTCATTTTTTAATACTTCCTGTGCCTTTGCTAAAGGGAATTCCTCGCGGGTAACTACATTTTCCTCAGTAGTGCCGAAAATTAATTTTGCCATTGTTTTATTGTTTTTATGATTACACCGATGTTTTTATGATTACACCGATGCTTGGTTTTGTTTATAGTTCTTAATATCTTTATACAAATTGTGGTGTGTTCAAATCCCAATTATTCTTAACTGCCTCCAAACTGGGTATTATGTGCGAAATATTTTCATTTTTTTCGGACACAAATACCTTAACAGCATCTCCTGGTTTTTTCCCCATCAAAAACAGAAGATCCTTTGGCTCGTTTTCTCCGGAAATCTTGTTTAGGTGCTCATTTATGAAATAATACCTTACTGCAAACTTTCCTTTAAAGTTTGAAAATGGAAGCGTTCCGTTATTTAAACCGATGGACACAATAATAGCCTCTTTAATAATTCCAAATTTATATAAGTTGTAAGTTTTTAACGCTGGTATTAACGCCACCAACAGTAAAATAAGTCCTGCAATAAAAAAAGGCAGCGGTATTACATAAAAAAGCATGTTTGGGAAATCGTAAGGCTCTATGTCTTTTATCATGCTTTGATGATTATAAACCAATATTTTTATCACTGTTCCGACATTAAAGCTTGCTATGTTTTCCAAATCAAGTGTTTCGAATTTATCTTTCGCTTTATGTTTGTCATCATCATATTCATAACTTATAATCACCGGGTGTTCATCATTTATCGAAATGTTATTTACCGTTTTTAAGTAAGTTATTTTAGCGTCTTTTTGTAAACCATATTTCTTTATTTCATCATAATCGTGACTACCAGTTTCATTTTTAAATACAACCCAGAATAGGAGTATAAATAACATCAATCCAAATGACAGCATAACAAATACGCCTGCCAGAATACCATAGGGTCGTTTATCTTTCACTAACCTGAACAATGTGGCTAAACCAACATGCCTTTTCATTATTTGCAGCTATTATGTTTTATTTTCAACATACCCAATTCTCGTTGCACCACCTTTCGCCTTTCAGCTTTCACCTACTTCTTCGTTATAATAACTATCCCCGTTGCCCAGCCCATTTTGGTTAATATAATATCCTCCCGGCTGTCCAGATAGCTTATCAACTGCGTTGCCTTTTCAGCGTGACCCGTTGGCCAGTTTTGCTGAGGCAGCATATCATCAATAATATAAATACCGCCTTTTTCAATCATGTCCAGCACTTCGTCCAGCAGCAAGTACTTACCGGGCCAGGTATCAGCAAAAATAAAGCTGAACTTTTTTCCGGCATTTTGCTCTATCCAATCGGCACCATCGGTGCAGATCAATCGCAATCTTTTATCAACGCCTAAATTTTCCTTAGCAATATTTAAGCATGTTTCATCATTATCAATTGATATTAATGTTGATGTTTCATCCATCCCATCCAATATCCAGGTAGTGGATAAACCGGTGCCTGTACCCAGTTCCAAAAATTTACCGCCCGGTTTGGTTGCCGCCAGCGTTTTTAATAGCGAGCAGGTTAGCACCTCCGAAGGCATGGAAAAGCCATTAGCCTCCGTTGCCTTTTTAATGGCATCGTAGGCTAATGGGTATTTTTGTTTTATTTCGTCTATCATCCAGCCCCCCGCCCCCCTAAAGGGGGAGTTTTAGCGGCCATTTGGCCTTTTAATATCAATTAATTACACTTATGTTTCTTTTGCGCATCACCGTTTTCCCTCCCCTTTAGGGGGCCGGGGGGTGAGGTTACATCGAGAATACCTTCTGCCCCTGGTTCAAATATTCATTTTCAATAACATCCTCACCCGGTTCCAGGCGTTCAAATTCACGGAGCTTGCTGTTAAAGCCGTCGCTATCCTTAATAATAGCAACACGGGCGCTACGTACAAACTCAATCAAACCATAGGGTTGCAATATGCTTATCAAATTATCCGTTTCCTCGCGATGGCCGGTGGTTTCAAACACGGTATAATCCTTACGGATCACTACCGCTCTCGCTCCGTTTTCGCGCAGCAAACGTTCAACACTTACCTTTTCGGCAATTACATCGGTTGATACCTTGTACAGAGCCAACTCCTGCCAAATAACGTCTTCGTTGGTATGATAATATACCTTTAATACCTCCACCTGTTTCTCAATCTGGCGGCAAAGCTTGCGCACCACATCTTCCGATTCGGTAATTACGATATTAAACCGGTGGATACTCTCAATCTCCGATGGCGAAGTGTTCAGGCTATCGATATTGATCTTCCTGCGGGTAAATATGA
>JABDBM010000148.1 GCA_013288685.1 Bacteroidota bacterium
CATCGCCGCCATAAAATAATCGGTAATTGCCTGCTTGTATCACGTACGATGCCCAAAGTGTTTTATTTTCCTGGCCGTACGTACGGTTGCTCTTGTGCTGCGTCTGTGTCGCTGTAACCTTGAGTCCACTGGGCAGCGCGACTGATTGGTTCCAGTTTAGCTCAATTATTTTTTTAGGATCAAATCCCCAGTACACCAAATCAGAACCGACACCCATCGGCACCACAGCTAATTTAATTTTGTCTTTTAATTTTTCCAGCGTGCGATAGTCCAGGTGATCATAATGGTCATGGGAGATGATCAGCACATCAATAATCGGCATATCACTGGCATGATAATGATTAGTGCCTGGAAAGGCTGTAACCAATCCAGGTACCGGTCCGGCATGGGTACTAAAAATAGGATCGACGAGTATATTACCCTCACCGGTTTTAATCAGCAATGAGGAATGACCGAACCAAACAATTGTCGGTGCAGGAGCAGCCAATGTCTTCAGGTCAGTTTTAACCCAGGGCATTGGGGAAGTGGGCCTGACGTTTTTAGGACGATGGCGCAGAAAAAGCCACCGGTTATGTTTACCTGCCGAATCGGCACGCTCTGCTAAATTTTCAAAACTCCCATTTTTGTAGTTAGAAAGGGTATCCAACCGCGCAAGTTCCTCACCCTTCGGGTTTTTACCCACTGATTTTACCAAACCGCAACCAATGGCTGCCATTAGTAACAGTACGGCCGCCCCGGTCCACAAACAACTCTTTATCATACGCCTGTATGTAAATAACGACAAAAATCGATGATTATTTCTCACTGCTGTGCCATGATTTGGATTTTTCCGCCTGCATCTGTTCAGTTGTTACGAAAAACCAAATAAATTAACTAATGTTACAACAATTAGCAAAATATAAGGTCAAGGCATATACCCTTTCGTCAAATGAGTTTACGCAACCAGATAAAGACATGGTTTACAACGCTGCTGATTTGTGTACTCCTGCTGGCTCATGCGTTTGTGTCTTCAGCCCAGATTCGTCTAATAGAGCGAACATTAAGGGATACCTCCCGTATCATCAAACCTGATACTTTACTTACTAAAAAAAGATTTGGCCATGCCGCGCTGCAATTTGGCATAGCCGAATTGGTCCCTCAGTTGTTTGATCAGTTTGTCACAAAAAAGGACTATGCCCAGATTTCTTTCAAAACAATTGGCCATAATTTAAACCCTGGCAGCTGGCAGTTCGATAATGACCCGCTTCAAACCAATCAATTCGGCCACCCTTACCACGGTAACTATTTCTTTAATTCATTTCGTACTAATGGCTATAATTTCTGGCAGTCGGCCGCAGCAAGTTTCACCGGTAGTTATATTTGGGAAACTTATGCAGAAAACCAGGCACCGGCGCCTAACGATTTCATCAACACCGGGTTTGGAGGAGCTGTTTTAGGCGAGATGACTTATCGCTTGTCTAACCGGATTGTGAATAATGAAAGTGTTGGGTTTAAAAGGCAGGTTAATGAAGTACTGGGGATGCTGGTTGATCCGATGAACGGGCTTTCGCGAATATTAGATGGCAAATGGGGAAAGGTTTCAGCGAACCCGGCGCTCAGGGATTCATCAAAAATAGCAGCAGAATTTAATGTCGGCACGAGGACTATTGATTTGAATGGCCGGAGCCATAGCGGCTGGTATGGCCATGTGAAATTATATTACGGCGATGCGTATGAAAACTATCAAACCCCGTTTAGCAATATACTGATCAATACGGAGGTAGGACAGGATGACAGCAGTAAGGTTAATGTCGTTAGCGTTTACGGGTCTCTGGCGGGCTGGGAGATAAAATCGACAGAATCGGTGGAGCATCTGGCCGTCTTATCTGCCAATTACGACTATATACGTAATGTGGCTTTTTTTTATAGCGGGGAGAGTATCAGGATAAATCTTTTATCAGAGTTTGATCTGTCAAAAAAATTTACAATCAACACAACACTCGGAATGGGGCCGATAATACTCGGAGCCGCCCCTGATAAGTATATTACACCAAACGGCAGGGATTATGATTACACTATGGGGTTGGGGATTAACGGCAGTGCAACGTTGAACTTAGCCGGAAAATTATTTTTTAATTTAAATTACAGGGGTGGTTGGCTGGCTACAATAAACGGCAATTCTGCTCATTATTTTCTTCATACCGTATCAGGGGAATTCAGCTACATGCTCATCAAAGGGTTTTCGCTTTGCGCAGAACCTGGTTATTATGCATTATCCGGCAGATACCGGGATTATCCTGATGTCTTTAAAAATTACCCTTACTTCAAAGGGTCTGTTAAATACTCGGTAAACCTTTAAATAAAGGTTTTTGCGTTGTCCAAACATATTTTCGTCATACAGGTTTATTAACTATACCCCTTATGGTTGGCTATACTTAATCGTATCTTAACCCCCGCTTCAAGATGGGTACAGAATCAAGGCTTATATTCGCGGTAAGCAGAGACTGGCTGATTATACTTTATGCGGCATACCCACGTTTGTTTAATTCTGATTGTCTATTTTATAGTTTTATATTTTGTTGTTTATTCGTTGGATTAGGGCAGATGCCCCAGCTTTTTATCATAAAAGCATTAATAAGGGTTTAAGGTTTTTTGGCGTCGTTCCTTTAAAACTGGCGGGGTGCCTTTGCCTGCTGTTTTTCACCTTAAATACCGTTGCCCAACAAACTGATACCGCTAAAACCGCAATTGCCACCACTGTTACAGGCCAGGTTATGGAGGCTACTACCGGTAAACCGCTGGCATACATCACCGTAAATTTCAATGGTAGCAGCTATGCTACCAGCACCGATTCGCTTGGGAAATTTAATTTGAGCAGCCCCGGCGCTTTTACAAAGGTTACATTTTCGCGAATGGGATATCAGCCGGTTGTAAAGGCTATAAAGCCCGGGCAGGTAAATGAACTGCATATCAGCATGCGCAGTAGCCAAACCCAGCTAAAGGGAGTAACTATTACATCTACAAAAAAACAAAGATACCGCAATAAGGATAACCCGGCGGTTTCCCTCATCCAGCAAATAATTAACCATAAAAGCGAAAACCGGATGGAGAGCGCCGCATACCTGCAATACAACCAGTACGAGCGGATAGGCCTTTCCTTGTTCAACCTGCCGCAAAAGTTTATAAACGGCAAGTTTTTTAGCAAGTATAAGTTTATGCTGGACACCACGGCGGAGGTTAACGGGAAGAAACAAACCTTGCTGCCGGTGTTGCTAAGCGAGAAGCTGAGTGATGTATATTACCGCAAACAGCCCGAAAAAAATATACAGGTGCTCAATGCCGAAAAAGGCGTCAACATTATTAAGTTTATCGATACAGCAGGGTTGCAGGTGTATTTAAATCAATTGTATGGCAATAACCTGGATATTTACGAAAATAACATCTTTATTATCTCTAACCAGTTTTTAAGCCCCATTGCAGACCATTCGCCCAATTACTACAAATTTTTCATCACCGATACCATCAGCACGCCCGCCGGTAAACAAATTGAGGTGAGCTTTACCCCACGCACCAAGGGCGACCTGCTTTTTGACGGCAAGCTGGTAGTGACGCTGGATGGACACTACGCCGTTACCGCCTGCGAGATGAGCGTTAATAACCAGATTAACGTTAGCTTTTTGCGCAGCCTTAAAATAAGGCTTGATTTTGCACAGCAGCCCAACAACAGGTATTATTTAACCAGGAGCGACGTAAACGCCGATTTCGGAATATCGAGGAAGAAAGGATGGGGTGTTGTTGGCGAGCGGACAGTATCGTTTAGTAACTATAAGCTCGATACCCCTCAGCCGGAAGCATTCTACAACGGTAAATCGGAGCAGGTAGCGCCCCATACGGGCAATATCGATTCCGCTTATTGGGCCACCCATCGTACCGATACGTTGAGCAAACAGCAGGCGCAGGTGTACAGCAACGTACGCCGGATGGAGCAAATGCCATCGTATAAGCGCACCATGTGGTGGGCATCTACATTAACCGGCGGCTATGCAGCTGCCGGGCCGGTACAGATTGGACCTATAGGGGAGTTCTTTTCATTTAACAGCCAGGAGGGGCTGCGCTTTGAGGGCGGGGGGCGCACCACGCCAAAATTCGACAGTACATTTTACATGCAGGGCTATGGCGCCATCGGCACAAAGGATAATAAGGTTAAGCTGGACGCCATCGCCTATATCTCGTTAAACAAAACCGCCCCTTACCGTTACCCTAATGATTATTTTAAGGTGAGTTATTTGTATGATGTGGATGTGCCTGGGCATACCTTTTCTATCACCAACAAACAGGCGGAGTTTTCGTCATTCCAAACCGGAAAAACAAACTACTGGCTTTACAGCGGCATTTTCCAACTGCAATACTTTAAGGATTTTGAGAACCATTTTTCGTACAATGTCAGCTTTAAAAACTGGAACCAGTCGCCGGCGGCGCAATTGGTTTACCAGATGAATGATGATGCCGGTACTCTTGTGCATAACCTCACCACCAGCGAGCTGGATGTACACCTGCGCTATGCACCCCACGAGCAAATTATACAAGGTACCGAGGAGCGGCACAGCATCCACAACAAATATCCCATTTTTGATCTGCAGCTGAACCACGGGATTAAGAATTTCCTGAACGGCTCCTACTCGTATACCGATATCGGCCTGAATGTGTATAAGCGGTTCTATTTTTCGCAGTTGGGTTATGCCGATGTTACCCTTCTGGGTGGCTATGTGCAGGGCAAGGTGCCGTTTCCGCTGCTTAATATCAGCCCGGCCAACCAATCCCTGGCGTACGACCGGGATGCTTATAACCAGATGAACTACCTTGAATTTGTGAGCGACCATTATGTGGGCATCAACTTTACCCATACGTTCAACGGCTTTTTGCTGAACAAAATACCGCTGATACAACACCTTAAATGGCGCGAATTTCTGTCCGCAAAAATCCTATACGGCGGCCTGCGCAACGAAAATAACCCCATGTTAACCAGTGGTCTTTACCGCCTGCCGCCAGCCATCAATGGCGCTTATGGCACTTATGCCCTCGGCAGCATCCCCTACATCGAAGCAGGAGCGGGAATAAGCAATATCTTCAAGTTTTTAAGGGTCGACGTTATCAGGCGGTTCAATTACCTTGGCCACCCCGGAGCCTCAGAATATGGAATAAAATTTAGCTTTCAGCCGGAATTTTAGACGTTTGAAGAAGCACGTCATACCTCACTGCTTTCGCTAATTTCAATCAGCCATTCAATCGCTTCCCTTTGTGCCCGGCGCGATATGTTTAGTATGCCGTCCATCAACCAAAAGTGATGGGTAACGCTTTTAAAACGATGAGCAAAAACCGGTACGCCAGCGTTTTTTAGCCGTAGGGCATAAAGTTCGGCCTCATCGCGCAGCGGGTCGTGCCCGGCGGTAAAAATTAATGAGGCGGGAATGTGTTTTAAATCAGTTGCCAAAAAAGGCGATGCCAGTTTGTTATTGCCATCACCTTTATCGCCCAAATAAGCCTGCCAGCTGTATTGCATTTGTTCTTTCGAGATCATACAGCCTTGCGCGTACTCGTTATATGAGGGCGTATCAAAACAGTACTGCAATGCCGGGCATATTAACAATTGACCGATTGGCTTGACACTTTTCTTTTGGTTTAAGAGGTGTATTAGTCCCGCCGCTATATTTCCGCCTGCATTATCGCCGCCAATAACTATCTTATGGTAGTTGATGCCGTAATAATGCCCTTGTCTTTTTATCCAATTGATAACGGCAAGCCCCTGGTAGACGGGTATTGGGAAATGATGTTCGGGGGCAAGCGCATAATCAACTGATATAACGGCACATCCGCTTGCTTCGGCAAATGTGCGGCACACAGCGTCGCTGGTTTGCAGGTTGCCTGCTATCCAGTTACCGCCATGAAAGTAAACCAAAACCGGTTTGATACGATCGGGTTCGGCATCGTATATCCTTAAAACAAAACCGGGCAAATCATCAGGCACAAGCGTTACGTCGCACGTCTCAATTCCTTCAGCTTCCGAGAAAGCTGTGATATTGATCATTTCATCCAGCAAGTACCTGTATGCATTAACGTTTTGCAGTATGTCATAACCGGTGTTGAATTTTGTGTTCAGTATTTCGGCTATTACCGGATGTAAATCTTTTATCACAGCTTTCGGCGGCGTTGTTGTGTCACCCATTTCGTTCACTTCCCCTATACGTCACTTTTACAAAGATTAAAGCGCCAGTTCAAGCCTGGCAAGCTTTGCCGAAATCTCGGCTATTTCGTCGCGGGTCAGGTTATGTTCCATGGCGTTGGCGTTCACTATGGCCTGTTCGGCGTTGCGGGCGCCTACCAGGGCTATGGTTATACCAGGTTGTTCCAAAGTCCAAAGGATAACCAGTTGACCAAGGGTGATGCGTTTTCGGTCGGCTATCGGTTTAATGCTGTCTAAAAATGCATTTGTCCGTTGTAAATTTTCATCCTTGAAAAAAGGCAATTGCTGGCGGTGATCGCCTTCGGCAAATTTATAGCCGGGACGCATTTTGCCGGTCAGCAACCCGCGTTCCAGCGGACTGTAAGCTAAAATTGATTTTTTGTTTTCGATGCAATAGGGAACCAGTTCTGTTTCGATATCCCGTTTAACCATGCTGTAAGGCACCTGGTTTGACACGATGGGGATATATTTCGCCGCTTCCTGCATTTGACTAACGTTATAATTGCTAACGCCTGCATACCGTACTTTTCCCTGTTCAATCAGGCGGACAACGGCTTCCATAGTTTCTTCAATAGGTGTAGTAGAGTCGGGCCAATGTATCTGGTACAGGTCGATGTAATCCGTTCCCAGTCTTTTTAAACTGTCTTCACATTCTTTAATGATGCTCTCTTTTCCGGCATATTTATAAATAGAAATGTCTTCGCCCTGGTTGTTTTTACTGCTAAAACCAAACTCGCCCTTTTTGAGGTCCCAGCGCATACCGTATTTGGTTAGTATCTGCACCTTGTCGCGCGGGATGCCTTTAATGGCTTCGCCTACTATTTCTTCGCTGGTTCCCTGTCCGTATATTGGCGCGGTATCAATGGAGGTAACTCCTAACGAATAAGAAACCCGTATGGCTTCAATGGCATCTTTTCTCTCTGTTCCGCCCCACATCCAGCCGCCGGCCGCCCAGGCGCCAAAGGTAACTTCCGAGAGTTCTAAATTGGTGTTTGCTAATTCACGATATTTCATGGTAACATAATTTTTATATACATTTTTTGTTATTTAACCGCCGTCGGGATAATTTTACAGACTTTATGCGTTTATATCCTGCGGCTGCATTGCAAAGGAACAACAAATGGTGGCCGGCAGCAATAACTCACCCGGTAATTAGGCACTCATTAAATAGTTAGCATGACGGAAAGAAAGCTCAGTTCGACCAATTTTTACAACCAATCATACTTAGAAGAAAAGTGCGCACTCAACGAATTACTGAGCCTGCTCAGTAAACGATGGATGACTGAGGTGCTGTTTAGCATTGAAGAAGGGAATACCCGTTTTACCAACTTAAAGGAAGACCTGGAGCACATCAGCGACCATATACTGGCCGAACGCCTCAAAATGCTGGAGCAGCACGAATTGATCAGCAAAAGTTACCTGCCCGGCAACCCTCCGCGTACCGAATACGAACTTACCGCCAAAGGAATTGAATTGAGTGAATTGCTGGGTGGTGTGTGTACGTTTGCGGAAAATAAGATGCAGTTTTGAAAGGAGTGATTGTATATTGCAGGTCCTTATGAGCCTGTATTTACTTAACATGGCGAAGTCGATATGATATGTTAAAATATATTGGCAAACGCCGGGGCGAATTCAATATTCATCAAAAAAAGTTGGGCAAATAAATACAACCGATTTATCCAACCAACATATCCAAATAACCATCAACACCATCCAAATCAACAGGCCCCGTAATCATCCCAATGTAGCCATCGGGCCTTATTACCACCAGGCCATTGGGTATTCCAAAAGCGTTAATAACCTTACTGCCTTTAATCAACCAGGCCTTCACTTTCCCTGCGTAACGTTTATTGATAGCGTCTGCAACATCCTGTTCTGCATCAAACGCCAGTACCGTAAAATGTGTGCCCCGGTACAGGTCAAAAAGCCAGCTGCCATCGGCTAATTCAGCATCAGGGGCCCGGTCGCCGGCTTGTAATCCATTGGCGTTGTTGTTAAGGTTTACGCTTAACGAACTATAGCGGTAATTCAGGTTAAGCTGTGTGTTATCTTTAGTCGCTATGTTTTGCAGACCGCGGTCAGCGCCTTTGTTTACAGAATCGGCCATCATTTTTTGCCGCTCCGAGCTGATGTTTAAAGTCCACGCAGCTATGGGCAGCCGTTCCTCTTCGTAGGTGTTCAACAGATTGGGCGCCGCTTCTTTTTTGAGTACTGCCGCCAGTTTCCAACCCAGGTTATAGGCATCCTGAATTCCGGTATTCATACCGAGGCCACCGGCTATGGAATGTGCATGGGCAGCATCGCCTGCTATAAAAACGCGGCCAACGCTATATTTATCGGCCATTCGCACATTAACGCGGTAAAGGGATTGCCAGGTGCAGTTTTTAAGGGTTACCCCCGGCATCTGTGTGCGCTCGTTAAAAAGCTGTATAAATGTTTCGAGCGATGGCTCAGCCAGG
>JABDBM010000149.1 GCA_013288685.1 Bacteroidota bacterium
AGTTAAAGTTTGTGCGCGCGACCATTTTGTTCAGCACCCGGTATTCGGTGCGGGTCTTACCCCATAGCACATCCGCAAAATAAAAACGGTCGGACCGGATGAGCGAATAATGGTAGACCAGGATCGCGGCAACAGCGTTCCAATAGTCCATATCGCGGTTATTGCTGATATATTCCCCATTGATGTTGACCAGTTGGAGGAACAGGTCTGTCGTAATATTACTCAGCACTAGCGAGGACTTGGGGAATTCAGCCTGCCAGTGGCCAAGCAGCCGGAAAAGCTGACTGCCATCCAGCCCTAAGTCGCTCACATCCAAATTGTAAAGCCCGTGTGGAGACTGGCCGGTGTCCATTGCTGCTTTGATCTCCGTGATTGCGTCCCATAAGACGATCTCATCGGTGCGGTCGGTCAGTTGCTGATTCGCAGGTTTAAGCGTAAAAATGGTCTTTTGCGATGCGGTGACCGAATCATTGGGCGATAAATAATGCTGAAAGGCAAACAATTCTTCCAGGCCTTTGATATCAGCGGCAGAGGATTCCCCCGGAAGGTTGATCTCCGGTAGATGGGTTTGATAAGGTTTCTCGGGTTGCACCGGTAAAATAACGCGGTAATGTGTTCCGATATCCAGCGCAGCCGGAACGAGCTGGATACTTTCCGGCGAAATGATCGTATCTCGTTCATTGACCGGATTCCTGGAACTCAGGATGAGTAAGCCCTGGTTTTTGGTGATCAATTTATTGAATAGCATCAGCCCAAGGTGCGCGATCGAACGCTTGACTTGTTGATTTAAAGTCAGGTTTTTGCCGGGGTCAAGCAAGTTTTTAACGGTAAATTCCACACCCCGCAATTGGTCAATATCCTGTAAAAAGAGTTTTTTTAAGCTACTGCGTTCGGGCAGCTTATCATAAGTTTCTTTGCTGCTTTTCAATAAGGTGGGAATAATGCCGAGTATGCCGGTATCAATGATATTGATATCCAGGAAAGCCGGAACATTGGTTGCTTTTTGCTGCCCGAGATGTTCCAGGTAGTGTTCAAACATCGATTTACTGCCCGGATCCAGTTGCTGCAATGATTTGAAGACACCGGTATCGTAAATCCTGGTGGTAATAACGCCCCTGTTATTGGAGGTGTGCTCTCGCAGATTTTTCGCCAGTTCCCTTAGCCCATAAACGAGTTCTTTTGTGAAACCCCATAAATTCTGGAGCAGCATAGTGGTACGGTCAACCGTTGTCTGAACAAAGAACTCCGAGGAGATTAATGTGGAAAAAATGAACTGGTGCGCCAAGGAATGTTCGGCGATCTCATCGAAAACCGGGATGATCTGTTCATAATAGCCATATTGATGAAAAGGCCGCACACCCTTAATCGCCTTTCCCGAAGAAAACGATCCGGCATGTAACTCGTTCCTTTTTTTGCTGGGATCGGAACGGTAATCTGTATCGAGATAAATGCTCAGTATCTTCGCCTCGTTGAGCGCATTGTAAAAAGCTAAACGTCCGAGTACTTGAATACATTCGAAACGCTCCTTGGGTATGGCCGTCCTTGTTAAAAAACGGTTGATTTTACCATATAAGGTATCGGTGTTAATGTGCCAGAGGTCGCTTTCTAATTGTTTCAGTGGCTTGCCGACCACACTGTGCAAAGTCTTTTCAAAAAGCTGATCAAAAAGCGCCGTTTCGTCTTTATGAACGTATAATAGCAGTACAAAATACTTGGAAAGTACAAAACAATTCGTTTCGGGGAATTGGTAAGCTCGCTGAAAGTTAAAATCAAATTTTTCTGCTCCGAAAAAGACCTGAAACATACTTTGTCCCGTGAGTAGATAGGCATAGGTGCCATATTGCTTAATTTTATACTCCAACTCACGGTCAGGGAGATTTTTATCATTGAATGGCAGTTTCAGCGTAATTTGCAATTCGGGTATTTCGGTCTTGAATAACATCAAGTAGGCAACTAATTGAATATCAATTTCCTTTAGTTCCAATTCCGCTTCAATTTCCAGCCGGGCATCGTCCCTGACCTTCCTGATCTTTTCGAAAGCGGCAACACATTTTTCGAGGTCCTTCTGAGAAGTATACTCTTGGGTTAACAGAATTTTGGTCATGGATGAGCTTAGGTCAGTCGCGCAGAACTGTGGTGAATTGCAAATTGAGGTCTATATTATAAAAAAAATGGCTTAATGTAAAATAATATTTAAGTATAGAATAATTTCAGGCAAACCTAAGCGGTTCGTTACCAAGTATTTTCCATTAAAAAAAGCATACGTGTTTGGTGCCTTGCGGCTCTTTTGGACATAGCTGGGGACTTAATAAATATTTATAATATATAAATTACGAGTAACCGGACCAGTTATGGGCTGACGACTTCAGCAGGTGATACCGACCTGTGCGATAAATTCTTCCCAAAGCAGCTTGGCAATCTCTTTGGCTTTCAGTTTTTGTTTATTTTGAATGTTGGACATCAAATCGTGCTTACTCCAGAAAAGTTCGTAGTCGTTGTTACTGATGGTGAAGTTATTGCCGTAGATATTTTGGTTCAGGCGTTCCGAGAGCGCATAGGTAATACCGTTGCGGCCAAAGTGGTCGCTTTGCTGGATTCCGATGCTGATATAACCAGTCGTGCTGATCTTGGCGCGGTTGGTGATGACGCAGGTAAATTGTTGTTTGGGGGTGTTGCTAACGAACCGGGCTTTGATCTCATTAACACCATTGATCTCGTCGATAGCTCCGGTAAAATATTCATGAATGGTGTCAAAGGAGGCATCCCTAAAGTTAAGATGGTCTACCGGGTCGAAATCCCGTTTGACTTTATATAGCGTTTGCGGCTTGTTGGCCGTTGCGGCAGTCGTTGTTTTTGGATCTTCGGTTACTAATTTACGAAGCTCGTCAATAATATTTAAAAAAGCGTTGTTTTCATTTGTCCATTCGCTGATTGGTTTACCGTCTTTCGGGATGGCTTTGAATTTGCCAAAGGGCGAACTTTTCCAGTCGCAAGGCTGCGCGATGACCGGGACAATTTTTAACTGTCCTTCAGCAAAGCGGCCCAGCGCTTTTTGAAACTCGATATCATAACAGTAAGCCGAGTTGAGATAGTCCGGGCTCACAATAGCGATAAACAGGTCAGCTTTGTTTAACTTGCTATTAATATCCTCATTTAATGATCCTCCGGCCAATATTTCGCCGTCAAACCAGGAAGTTAAATCACCCTCACGCGTTAACTGGCTCATATGCGTATGGAGAGGCTTGACTGTATATTCGTCGGAATGACTGTAGGAAATAAATGCGTGTGCCATAATAGTTAAGTGCTATAAACCGGAATTAATATATATTTCTTGCCGGGTTCGGCATTTTCATTTAACCATTCTTCTGCATCGAACTCGCTGGTATGTTCCGGACCGTAAGGCACCACATACTGAATCGGGAAATTTCCGCGTTCCCGGTCGATCTCCGCGGGATCTGCTGAAAAGAATTTATAGTTTTTTACCGGTCTGTCCATGATTTTGGTAATTACAAATAATTGATCTGAAAAGCGTACTGCTGGTAATTGATATTGTTACGTGAAGACTCATTTTCTGACCAGGCGGTTTCTTTATGACTTATCTCCACAACTTCCTGAGTAGATTTATTCTTGAACGCACTGGCGACCTTTTCTAATATTTCTATTTCTTTGGAATGAAAACATTGAGGGTCAAAGACCCACCTGGATTTAATAAGATCCGCATAATCCCCAGTTTGCCGGATGAGAATATTTTGAATGTCAATTGCCTGGTCATCGCATAGTTTGACATATAACTTTTCATATTCTGATGGGACCGGCCCATAAGAAATAGCGCGATAGGTAATTCCGGTGATCGAAAATCCGGTATTCTTATAAGCACAAAAATCCGAATAAAATAAAAGCTTATTCAGCTTTGTCTTAAAAAGATCCAGTTTACCATCAAAATACGCAATCACTTGTCCTACACGTATGAGGTCTGGTTGCCGGAATCCTGAGTATTGATTAGCGTCCTGATTTTTGAAAATATGGTCTTCGAACATCTTCTCCCACCAGGTTTCCTGCTCTTTTTTTTATCAGGGCTGAACAGATGTCCGCGAATTTCTTTTGTTCTTTGCCTGTCAGTATGTGTGAACTTGCTTTGACTTGTTTTAGAAACTCATTTGGATCCGAGACTGACAGAATTAACCTGCCGTTCGCCACTGTCGGCATTTCTCCGGCTTCATAAAGACGATAGGAATTAGTTCCCAAACCGAGTATCTCAGACATTTTGCCTGCGGCGGCCTGGTATTTCTCCCGGATGTTCCTAATCTGCTCGGGAAAAGGAATTCCATATTTTTCCCGGTACTGATTATAAACCTGTACAGTATTAATTTCGTCGGAAATACTATCGGTAAAACGTTCGCCCGTATCCTGGCATTCATAAACATGATAGAGTACCTCGAAGTTTTCCTTTCGGTAGGGCAACCTGATCATTTCCTTGATCAGTTTCATTTCATTTCCGGTAATTGGACTTTTCATGTGGTTGTTTTTAAAGGATAGTTCATAGCGTATTCACTGGGATGGAAGGATATGCAGATGACCTTTGACCCAGAGGCTCCCATTGAAATTTTAATATAAATCTCCGTTTGTTTATAGGTTTTGCCAAACACCCACATCGGAGCGATATTATATATCTCATCGTCCAGTGGCCCTTCCGAATAATCCTGTGCTTTCAAGCTCTCCAGGATCTCTAATCGTTTCATTTGCGTAATATCAAGCGTCAAAAGCGCTATGGTGTTCTTTTGACGCTCATCCTTGAAAAAAATTTCGAATGACCGGTATTTGGCGAAAAAATCATTAAGAAAAATATTTACTTGATCTATTGTAGCCACAAACGTACTAATTATTTTAGTAAAAGTCAACTTAAAAGTTGTAAATTATTGATTTAATTTCAGAAAAGCAATGAATAGGTTGAATTTTTGTTTTACAATTTTTTTGTTGCTGCTTGGCGGGGATAGCACCATCTTTCAGCTTTATTCACTTTTTTAACGATACTAACTATGCTTATTTTTAAAGAGGCGATGACGGAGTTTTTCGATCATTGCTGGTACGAGAAGAACCTTTCGGCCAAGACGCTTAAATTTTATACGATCGATCTGCTGCAGTTCAGCGCTTTTTTGGAACTGCAGGGTTTTCCTTTGGTGGTGACGGAGATCGATAAGACGCATTTGAAGGATTATTTGCGGGAGCTTTCGGGTTGGAAGCCGAAAACAATTAAGAGAAAGGTGGCGACGTTAAAGGCGCTCTTTAATTATTTGGAGTTCGAGGATCATATTGTGGCCAATCCGCTGCGAAAACTGCGGATCAAGATCAAAGAGCCGGCCTTGCTATCCAAAGCGCTGAACGCCGCCGAATCGAACGACTTGCTCAAAAAAGTCTATGCGGCCATGTTGCCCGCGGACAAAAATAGGTATGAATACCTGGAGGCCCTGCGTAATATCGTAGTGATCGAGCTGTTATTCGCGACCGGTGCCCGCGTATCTGAGATCGCCGACCTGAAGCGGACGGCACTTGACCTACAGTCTGGAATCGTGACAAAGGCGGCAAACAACGGATGATCCAGCTTTGTAATCCCGATGCGCTGTTTACGCTCGACACTTATTGTACGCTCTTCGCCGGTCGGATCGCGACGAACGGCGGTTACCTCCTGGTCAACCGCTTGGGCAATAAGCTTTCCGACCAGTCGATCCGCATACTCGTTAGTAATCTTGCAGAAACGGCCAAGATCGGGAAGAAAGTCACCCCGCATGTCCTCCGCCATACCTTTGCTACCTTGCTCCTGGAAAACGATGTCGATATCAAATACATCCAGTCCCTACTCGGCCATCGTTCGATCATGACTACCCAGATCTACACCCAGGTCAACCTGGAAAAACAAAAAAAGATACTTGCTGAAAAACACCCTAAAATGCGTTTCGCGATGGCCATGCAGTAAGCCGAATAAAGGATAACTGAACATTATCCATTGGATAAATAACTTTCAAAAAAGTTGCTAAATATCTAAATGAATATCAGGTCTTGATAATTTAGGAAAAATATAACCGTTTGGTCACAAATGTCAAAGCGTTAAGGATTGCAGTGAAAAGCCCGCAGCGAAAGCGGGGACTTGCAACGAAAAGCCTGGGCAGAAGGCAACGCCAAATAACGCGTATTAAAATTTCTATCGATAAGCTTAGCTTAGTGGACTTTTATCCTGTTCTTTTAGTGTTACATTTTTACAGACTTCCATTAATAAATCACAGGGCTTAATGCTCATGGCTAAAGCAATCTTAAAAAGCTCTTCAGCTGTTAACTTTGTTGTGGGATTGTTTGACAATTGTGTTAGCCGAGATTTGCTAATTTCGGCACGGCGAGCAATTTCAGCCTTATTTACCGACCTTTTAGTTAAAAATAAGCCCAACTCCGTCATCAATTCTAAAATTCTTTACGATTATTTCGAATTAAAATACATCTGTTAAGTTAAATGAAATAATTATTTTGATTTTAGATAGATTATCTTTACACTTGTTTAGAAAGTCTATACAAATATAAATTCAACCTTGGGTTTGATGTTTATAAAATAACTTTGCGATTACTTCAAAATATTAGAGGTACTCGCACTTAGAGTCTCGCTTTAGAAACGTAGGAATTTCAAAGGAAACGGGAGAATAGGTGCAGGTGCCCACGCTAAAGGCGTGGGCCTGCTTATTCGTTTCCTGGCCTCCTACGGCCTCTAAAGCGGTAAGTAGGTTCCACGCCTTTGTTGTACTCTACTTAGACTCATTTCAATGGATTTTTGAAATGGTAGTATGGGAGCTTATTCAACTATTTCCGACAACGAACTCCTCCAACTTCTAAAAGAGTCGGACCACGCTGCCTACACCGAAATTTACCATCGCTATTTTTACCTACTGTACACCAACGCCTATAAAAAACTACGGGACGAGGAGCAAGCCAAAGACATCATACAGGACCTGTTCGCAACACTTTGGTTTAAAAGAGAACATGACCTGCCCAATACCAATCTTGCCGGTTATCTTTTCACCGCATTAAGGAACAAGATATTTGATCTGTTTGCCCATCAGCAGGTAGCATCCAAATACATCGATTCACTCCAGGATTATTTAAGCACCCATACCAGTGTACCCACAGATCATCTTGTTAGAGAGAACGAACTGAAGGCTTATATCGAAAAGGCCATTCAGGCACTGCCGCCAAAAATGAAATGCATATTTGAAATGAGCAGGAAGGAAAACCTTTGCCACAAAGAAATTGCAGAAAGACTTAACGTGTCAGAAAACAACATCTCCAAACAAGTCAATAATGCGCTTAGGGTGCTTAAAACGAAACTTGGAATTATTATTTACTTATACTTTTTGATGAAGTTGTAGCTGATTTTTAGAAAGTTACCGCAAATGTATTCCTATTTATCGAAAGATTAAAAGTATCTAACATGGTTTAGGGGATATATTAGCTTAATTGTTTTTCGAGTTCTTGATAAACAGTTGGCCCAAATATACGGCTTAAGGTGGGTAAATCTTTATTTCTACTATTTAGATCTGCTTGTAACAAAGCAATGTTTTGCCACCCGATTTTCTTTCCTCGTTCGTCGGTAATTGATTTTCCAGAAACAATCTCTATCAATTTATTTTGCAATTCTCTGCTAAAACCTACGGCTTTTTTATGATAAAGTAAGTCTTTACCCAGTAATTGAGACGATTCTATTTTTGACAATATAATTCCACCTTTCTCGGGAACCGTATACCTGTCAGCTGATGTTTTAACATGACTGCTCCACTCGTCAAGCGTGAAGTACTGAGAGCATTTCTCAAAAAGGTCGGAAATTTCTCTAGAATATGATATAACCAAATCTTTTTTGGCCCGCGTCATAGCCACATATAACTTTGATACTTCCCTATACCACTCTTCCTGCGGCAATACCGGATTGGGTATAACAATTTTGCTACAGTTTATAATTATCATGCGGTCGAACTCGAACCCCTTGGTCTGTTCTAAATCGCTTAAGAAAATATTTCCTTCAGCTAAGTCCATTTCGCCGTTTAAAACATTTAGATTGTTTGTTTTTGCAAATACTGCTATATCAACTATTGAAAAGCCACAAAATGCAATACAACCTTTTTCTTTTTTATTTTCATCTAAAATAGAGTTAAGGTACAACAGGGCAGAGTTAAATTCATTTTGTAACGAAATTCCATGCCTTAAAAAAGGTTTAGGAGAAGAAAAATTTGCAAATTCAGGACTTAATATT
>JABDBM010000150.1 GCA_013288685.1 Bacteroidota bacterium
TATTCCTTATCGTTGATCAATCCCATTTGCTGCCTGTTTATCAGCAGTATGATAGACAAACCTTTCGATGGAACTACCGTAATGCTGGTGCCAGTAAAACCGGTGTGCCCAAAAGTTCCTTCAGGACCGTTGCGCATAAATGCATTGGCGGGGTCCATCATCCATCCCAGGGCGTTGCTGAATTTGTCTTTCGTTAAAAAGGTGTTGATGGTTGCTTTCGATATAAACTGTTTATTGCCCGCCTTGCCTTTATTCATCAGCATATCTACCAGTTTTTGCAGATCAGTAACGGTGGAGAATAAACCCGCAGCTCCCGAAACGCCGCCATTGGCATACCAGGCATTACCATCATTAACCTCGCCGCGTAAAATATAATGCCGCCAGCCGTTCCATTG
This sequence comes from Bacteroidota bacterium, assembly GCA_013288685.1. Lineage (GTDB taxonomy): Bacteria > Bacteroidota > Bacteroidia > Sphingobacteriales > Sphingobacteriaceae > Mucilaginibacter. Next base: position 396 of record JABDBM010000150.1, read on the forward strand.
GGCTGGGTTAATTTCTTTAAACTGAAAGCCGAGTGATGGGTCGTACACCATCCGTTTTTCGTAAGGGTTACCGAAGGAGGTGGCGGCTATTGGATAATTCTTGTTCTTTTTAAGCGGATTATAGGTGGTGCTATCCATCCCCAACGGGATAAAAATATTTTGCGCCATAAATTCATCAAGCGGTTGGCCCGAAACTATTTGTACAATTTCACCAAGGATGGTAAACCCCAAATCGCTGTATTTGCGCTGTGCGCCTACAGGGAAAGCAAGCGGCAATTCGCCAATCAGTTTAAAAGTTTCTTGTTGGTTGGATGCCCGGTAATATAAAGGGTACCACTCGTACAGGCCGGCTGTGTGGGTTAAAAGGTGACGAATAGTAATGGCCTGCTTATCAGGCGAGCCAAATGCTTTAACATATTTACTTACCGGGTCGTTAACGTTAATCAGCCCGCGATCGGCCAGCAGCATAATGCAGGTTGTGGTGCCTACAGCCTTGGTGAGCGATGCGATATCAAACAAATGCCCCGTGGTCATTTTTTCGGGGTTGGACAAAAGCTCGTGGTCGTAATTAAACTTTTGGGCGTAACCATACGCTTGTTTGTAAATTACCTTGCCATCTTTTTTTATTTGAATAACAGCGCCCGGTATTTTATTGTCGTTAATGTGGTTTTGCAGGATGCTGTCGACGGTTTTAATCAATTCAGCAGGATTGCCGGTTGCAGCTTTTTGTGCAGTTGAAAATTGGGCAATAAAGATCAAACCTGTTACGAGCAGCGTAAGTTTATATAACAAAGAGGATTTAATCTGTGGAATCATAAGAATCTGTGTTAATCTGTGATTTTGTTTTTGATCGCTAATTTAGGATAATCACTGTAATCAATTCTTAAATTGGTGTAATGCCCAAAAACAAATCAAAGATATTTCTTCCACCAATCCGAAACATATTCCTTTACCTCTGCAGGCTCACCCGGAGCGGGGACAAACAGTTGGATATTTTTTTCTTTAGCGTAGCCCGTCAATCGTTCAATTGGCTCGAACCAGGCATGTGGCGCCAGGTTGAAGGTGCCCCAATGGATGGGCATCATCAACTCGCCTTTTAAAGCCAGGTGTGCGTTCGAAGCATGGTCTGGCCCCATGTGTATATCGGCCCAATGTTTACCGTAAGCGCCAATCTCCAGTATCGTCAAATCAAACGGGCCAAAGGCATCGCCGATATCCTTAAATCCCGGGAACCAGCCCGAGTCGGCTCCGAAAAATATTTTATGCTGTTGCCCCTTTATCACAAACGACGACCATAAAGTTTCATTGCGTCCAAATATACCCCGGCCGCTAAAATGCCTGGCCGGCGCGGCGGTTACCACACAGCTGTGATCAATCATCACACTATCGCCCCAATCCAACTGACTAATATAATCTTTTTCAATCCCCCAGTTTTGTAAATACTTGCCTACCCCGAGCGAGCAAATAAAAGGCGTAGTGGTACCCCGGAAGAACTTAATGGTTTCTTTGTCCAAATGATCGTAATGATCGTGCGAAACAATAATAGCGTCTAACGGCGGCAATTGATTTAACGCCAATGGCGGAGCAAAAAAGCGTTTGGGGCCCATCAGTTGCGTAAACGATACGCGGTCGCTCCAAACAGGGTCGGTCAATATGCGTTTGCCGTCAATCTCTATCAATAAACTCGAGTGGCCCACCCAGGTTACCCTTAAACCGCTTTTGGGTGCCGACTGATAAACGGCAATGTCCGTTTTAAATGGGCCTAACGGTTGTTTGGGGGTATTTTCAGCTTTATTGTTAATATACTCTTTTAAAATAGGGATCATCACCTCCAACCCGCCCATATCGGTTGGGATGGGATTTTGGAATTTTTTTCCTTTTTTATGTGCGCCGGCTAAATTCATCGGAAATTAAGGTTTAGTTTATAAAATCGCTAAAATGGTTTATGCCGGCATCCATTTATTATGGCGCTTAACAACGAAATTACGGATATAATATTATTCAAGGTGCGCTCGAGACCTACAAAAGTTGCCCGGAACAACAAAAATGCTCTTTTATTTAAGAAAAGCAGCAGCGGCATTGCAAAATTCGAGCAATGTAGCAGGTAAGTTACTTTCGGTATATGGCTCACTTGCACCAAAAGTATGGTCGGCACCCGGTATAATCAAAAGTTCGGCAAGTGGCTGAGCCGCCTTTAACTCTTCGGCATGTTCAACGGGCACAGTTGGGTCGGCATCGCCGTGTATAATTAGCCAGGGTTGTTTGATCAGCGCGGCATTCGCCAGTATGTCCAGCCGGGTGGGGTGTTTATCCAGATCCTGCAACACGCCAACTTTTAAAGGTAGTTGTTGCCCGGTGCGTTTATTCAGCATATAGGTGGTGCCTTGCAGCCGCCATTGTGTTTCAATGTCGGCCGGCCATAAATTACGGAAGCCTGAAATGGAAGCCATGGTTACCAGCTTTTTTATCCTGGCATCTTCTGCAGTTTTAATGATGCTGAGGCCGCCACCCATGCTGTGGCCAATCAAATAAACACCTTTAGTTGCAGGCATGGCCGAGCCGTTGCAGGCGAAATTGATAACCGTTTCCAGGTCTTCCAGTTCAATGGAAAAAGTGTTGTCGGCAAAAGCAATCAGATCAGTAAAATCAGTGGGTCTATCGGTAGTGGTACCGTTATGCGAAAAGTTGAATTTTAAAAACCTGAATCCGTTTTCAGCAAAATACTGAGCCATCAGGTTGTGTGCGCCCCAGTCCTTAAATCCTTTAAAGCCATGAACGAAGATTACCAGCGGCGCATGCTTAAGCGATGTTCTGAATGTTATGTCAATCAGCATGCTGCGGCCCTTTGCGCCGGGTATGGTGAAGTTTTGTTTTGTTATCATGATTGGATTTGATTTATGATCTATTTAAGGAAAATGGTTCCCATTTATCATTTGTTGATTTCCGGCTTGCACCTACTCCCAATGGCATTTCAAATAGATCATTTACTGTGGCATCTAAGCCAGTTACTTGTTTAAGAGAGATTATTTTAATATTCGAGTCAATATGATTTGGATGTCCGCATAAAAATTGCCAAAATCCGTCTTCTTGTTCATGGGTAACATACAGAATTGGCCTTGTTTTATTCATAACATGGTCACATACAAAACATGCGGTTTCCTCCGACTCCTGAAACTTGTACTCTTTTTTCTTGAAAAAAAACATTTTTTAACTGGGCAACAGGCTTAATGAACGATCAAATGTAGGTAAAAGGATCAGTTATAACGATATTCGTTTAGTCTAACTTTTAAACCTTATCAATAGACAGTTTATCCACCCCAGCGTACCACCACGCCCACAAAATCAATAAGGGTTGCAATATTACCAACCGCGCCCACGCAATTAACGGCGTTACCAGCATATTGCCGCCCAATAAAAACGGCGCGTCGTGTACCATCTGAATATGAACGGGCAAAAATGCCAATAACATCAATATAATTCCCCAAGCAGCCAAAGCCCTGGTTTTATTAAAGATCAGTAATACCGCAAACGCAATTTCAAAAAAGCCTGCCAACAGGTTTATCAGACCTGGCAAAGGAATATAGGCTGGTATAATTTTAATGTAAGAAGATGGGTTATAAAAATGGTTTGCCCCGGCCAGCAGGTATCCGGCAACCAATATAAAAAGGCTTATTTTTTTAAGTTTACGCACGTTTAAAGATATAATATTTTATTTTGCGGCGCTAAAACAGAATATATACGTTGCAACGCCTTTGTTTATAACCATTCTAAATACAACTGTATGACAAAGGCTTGACACAGCGACAGTATAATCCTGCTATTTTTGTTCGGTCAAAATTTAAACAGAGTTGAAGTATTTAAAAGTAATAGCTTTTACGCACAAGCAAATTGAACTGAAAGAATTAGGTAGATTGGTGCTTTGCCAGGAGAACCTGACAGATAAATTGCATAAGGTAAAAGCCGAGTTTGGCATAGCCGAAATATTTTACTTAGCTACCTGCAATCGCGTTGAATTTGTGATGCTAACTCCGCATGTGGTTGACAGAGAATTTGCCGGGAAATTTATGGACTCGCTCAATATGGGCCTTTGCCATGTATCAACCAATACCTTTTTAGATGCTGCTTCTATTTACGAAGATAGACAGGCGTTGGAGCACCTGTTACGCACCTCTTGTTCGCTCGAAAGTTTAATTGTTGGCGAAAAGGAAATACTGGCCCAACTGCGCAAAGCCTATGAAGACTGCCGCGAAGCAGGCCTTACCGGCGACGGTATGCGGATGTTTATGAACTGCATTGTAAAAACTGCCAAAGAAGTTTATACGCACACCAATATTTCGAAAAACCCCATTTCGGTGGTGTCGCTGGCCTATCGTAAACTAAAAGACCTTAAACTATGCGGCAATGCCCGCATTTTGATTATTGGGGCGGGCGAGACCAACCGTAACCTTTCAAAGTATCTGCAAAAGCATAAGTTCTCTAATTTTGCGGTATTTAACCGTACTGTTGAAAAAGCGAAGCAGCTGGCGGTTGATTTGGGAGGCCAGGCCTTTAATTTAGAAGCATTAAAAGATTATAAAGAAGGGTTCGACGTCATCATCACCTGCACATCAGCAACCGAACCAATCATCACCACCGAAATATACACCTCCCTGTTAAACGGCGATACCAGCCGCAAAACCATAGTAGACCTTGCCGTTCCGAATGATACTGCCCCAGAGGTTTTGGAACAATTCCCGGTAAGCTTTATCGAAGTACACTCGTTAAACGAGGTTGCCAAGCGCAATTTGCAGGAACGCTATGAGGAGCTTACCCATGCCGAAAGTATTATTACCGAGAATATTGCCGCCTTTATGCTGGAACTTAAACAACGCCGCATAGAAGTAGCCATGCGCCAGGTGCCTGAGAAAATAAAAGAAATCCGCAATACCGCTATAAACTCTGTATTTGCCGAAGAGGTACAGGGCCTTGACAAACAATCGCGTGAGGTATTGGAAAAAGTGATGAATTATATGGAGAAGAAATATATCAGCGTGCCAATGATTATGGCCAAGGATATATTGATTAATAATAATTGAGATGGAATCACTTCGTGATTTTTTGATAGAACAAGATGTCGAACTTTTTGAGGAGGTTAAAGAGATAAAGAAGACATTCAAAAACGTTGAGCAAATAAAAGCAGGCAAACTCAAAGGCCGCCCGGTCAAGGAATTGCTCAACGAATTATAGCGTATTAACAATCCCGCCTTTCGAAAAGCAGTTTAAAAAACTTGCTCCATATTACCCGCGTTGATTTTCTTGCAGCACAAGGTGTTCCTATTGAACGCAAACCCTTGATTTCTTATTTCTATCAACAAAACGTCCCGAAAGGACGTGAGCCGCAAATGTTCCGGAGGAACATCTTGTCGGTAGAAAAAAATTACAATCAATGCAGTTCGTTCCGTAAGAACGATTTGTGCTTAGCGCACATATTTAAACCACCAACCAAATTGTTTTGGCTTTTACCTAATGTCTCTTAGTTTTATAATTAATGAAAGGAATAAAAAACCCCGAAGATTGGACCGCGCTATTAAACCTCGCCGAAGCACAAGATAGTGTCGCACAATATGAAGTTGCCTATTATTACGACTATGGATTAAAAATAGAAGACACAGAAATTGTATCCGAAAATAAACCAAAAGCTTTTGAATGGTATTACATAGCCTATAAAAATGGCAATAGGGACGCCATCATCCCCACTGCCAATTTTTTAAGTGAAGGAATTTATTGCGATCAAAATATCGGCCTGGCAGTTGACCTTTACCACAAAGAAATTGCGATAGGTTCGGGGTTAGCAGCCAATAATTTAGGCCTAATTTTCAGGGACAGGCAAGAATACGAAATAGCATTCGAGTGGTACAAAGTAGCTCAGGGGTTAGACAAATCCCCCTCGTTACGTGTTGCTCTCTGCCATTATTTAGGTATCGGAACCAAAAAAGATGTTAAAGAAGCCTTTGACATACTGTTACAGATTTCGAAGGACGCGCATGTAAATAGCCAATATGATGTTGACGAAGCTAACTATTTATTAGGAAAGATATATTTAAACGGCGATGCAGTGGAAAAGTCGATCCCCCGAGCGCGGCATTTTTTAAAACTCGCCGATGCGGATCATGACCATCGTTCTGCACAGGAGCTTTTGATAATAATTGGAAGAAATGATCAGACCGCGCAAATTTAAAACCTAACCGCAGATCCGCCCGCTTACTCCGCCTTTAAATCCGCCAGCAGCATTGTGGCAAACCGGTTTTTATTTTTATCTAAAGATAATTGCGCCATATTCATAGCAATATCGATATCGCCTTGGGCCTCGTATACTACCGCCAGGTTGTAGGCTGCTTTGCTGGCTAATTTGGCATCGGCGCCTTGTGTAAGGGGCAGCAGCAGGTTATAGGCCTTATCATAATGCCCGGCAAAAATTTCGCTTACTGCGGGTTGCAGCAAATCATCATTATAAAGCAGGCGATTGTGAGTTAGGGTATATGGGAAATAATCCTGCACGGCAATATCGGTTGCGTGCTCGGCCGATGAATTGATTGATCCTTTATTGCCGCCAACTGTTGGATGAATAACCAGTGAAGCAAATAATCCCAAATAAATTCCTTGCGATTGAGGCTCATTAACCGCACCTGCCAACTTCCTGAAATATATGCCATTGCCTTCAAACAAAGTAAAGTTTACCAATACGTCACTGTTATAATAAGCCACCGAACTTGTTGTTCCACTTAATACTATATCGGCGGTAAAATTGGTCAGCGCCAGCACATAGTCCGAATTGTATTTAGCGGCTAAATCTTTTATCGAATCCGCAGTTGTGCTTACCGTAGCCGAATCGACCAGGTTAATTACACGGACATGCGGTATTTGGGTAAGCCGGTTGCCCGCATATTTAGTAGCCGTAAAAGCGCCCGATTTTATAGCGTCTAACTTTCTTTTGTTATTTATTTTTAATTTATTAAAATCAAACTGATTAATTAATAATATAGTAGTGGTATCAGGTTTAAACGAGAATTTAGCACCATAATCAACTGGTACGGGCAAATATTTAAACTGTACGCAGGAACTAAAAAATAAAGTAATAACAAGGCCCAACAGCAGCAATCGTTTCATCGGCAACGGAAATAATATTTATCTAAAATAATATAATAAAGTGAAATATAAATGAAAAAAACCGGCCCATCACTTGCTAACGGGCCGGCCTAACTAACTAAACTGATCTTTGAAAAAATTGCTCGCCGCAAAGAAACGGCAGTTAAATAAAGCCAATGTTAAGAAAGTAATAAGTTAGTCCGGAAAGTCGGAAAAGTCCGAAAGACAAGAAGAAATTGTCTGCCAGGCCGTACGTATTTGTATTTTTCCATAACTAACCTCTTCTGTATAACTAAAAATTTTTAAACACAGAGAAACAGAGGAATCACGGAGAACGCGGAGTTCAATTTAATATTTGACTTCTCTGTGCCATCTCCGTATTAAAAATTAACTAATCTTTGTACCAAATTTATTTTCGCCGAAACATCACGAGATTATTTTAGACTTATCTCCGGCCTCTAATCTCTTTTACGCTCAGCCACCACCCGCATGGACTCTTCAAAACGTTGCCGGCTTAGGTTATGCCGTAATTGTTCAAGGTGCACCCACGCATATTGCAGCTTGGCGTCAGTACCTGCTAAATCAATTTCCCCTACCCACATACGGTCATTAAATTCCCTGAAATCCTGTTTGGCCGTATCAACATCAATAGGAGTACCCGTGCGGAAAACGATCAGCATAAAAAGGGTGAAATACGACACGTGCATCACCTGGCGCATCAGGAAAAAGCGGGCGCGGTT
>JABDBM010000151.1:0-110 GCA_013288685.1 Bacteroidota bacterium
GGTAAACAAATTCGACCCCGGTTTTAATAAAACTATCAGCTGGGATGTGTCCGTAATTGACGATTACCCTTTTGAGTGGCCAATAAATACCGCTAAACAACCAGGATCAC
>JABDBM010000151.1:120-7974 GCA_013288685.1 Bacteroidota bacterium
ACACCATTTTAACGGGATTATTAATCCTGATTTAATTACTGACATCAAACGGTTTAACCCTGATGCTATTCTGTTTATCGGCTGGGCTTATCACAGCCATTTAAAAACGATGCGGTATTTTAAAAACCGCGTCCCGTTATATTTCCGTGGCGATTCCACCTTATTAGACGAGCCCGGCGGCATAAAAGGGCTGTTGCGAAATATTTATCTTAAATGGGTGTACCGACATATTGATTTTACCTTTTATACCGGGGCCAACAGTAAAGGCTATTTTAAAAAGTTTGGCTTACGCGATGAACAACTGCTGTTTGCCCCTCATGCGGTAGATAATGATCGCTTTAGCTTACCGAGAGCCGGTGAGGTTGAAGCATTTAGAAACAGTTTGGGCATTGGCGCCGATGATACCCTGATTGCATACGCTGCAAAATTCGAAGAAAAAAAGGACCCTTTACTATTAATTGATGCATTTTTACAGTTAAGAAATGATCATTGCCATTTATTGCTTGTTGGCAACGGCCCTTTAGCGGATACGATAAAGCAAAGGGTTGAAAGCAACGACAATATCCATTTAATGGATTTTCAAAATCAATCGTACATGCCGGTAATACTACAGGCCTGCGATTTATTTTGTCTGCCATCAAAAGGTCCGGGCGAAACCTGGGGATTGGCAGTTAATGAAGCTATGGCTTGCCAAAAGGCGGTATTGGTGTCGGATAAGGTAGGTTGTGCGATTGATTTGGTGACGCCCGGCATTAATGGTGAAATATTTAAACACGGCGACAAAGACAGCTTACTCCAATCGTTAACAAAGCTTATGCATTCAAAAGCAATGTTAAACGAATATGGCAAACATTCGGGCGAACTGATCAAAGAATGGAATTTTACAAAAATTGCCTGTGCAATTGAAAACAAACTAATGGCATGAAACGGACCGACCGCATAAAACTTGATTTTACCCGAAACTGGAAACTACCCGGTAAGGAGCGCCTGGCTGGCTGGCTTAAACCATCAGATAAATTGAAGCAAGATATCAGCAACGGTATTGTTTGGCTAAACGACGAGGACATTGCCATTTATACCAGCGCAGATAATTATATCGAATGGACCATACTAAGCTCAGGAACTTACGAAGATGAGATAAATAAGCTGATCAGGATATCGCTTAAAAACGGGAAAAATGCGCTGGATATTGGCGGCAACATAGGGCTGCAAAGTATCCGTATGTCGCAATGTGCAGGTGACGGCGGCAAGGTTTATGCATTTGAACCATTGGGCTATCTGCAGGAAAAATTTAAACGGAACATGGCTTTAAACAAAGCCGCCAACGTTACTTTATTTCCGTATGCCTTATCAAACCATGAAGGCGAGGCCGATTTCAGCATTGATAAAAATGCATGGAATCAAGGCACTTTTAGTTTAAATAATCAAAACGACGCGGGCGAAAAACAGCAGGTGCTGATAAAAGTTGCCGATAACCTTCACGAAATTCAAGACCTTAATTCGCTCGATTTGATAAAAATTGATGTTGAAGGTTTTGAGTTTCATGTATTGCAAGGGCTAAAACAAACCATACAAAAACATAAGCCCCGCATAATTTTCGAATATGACTACAACTACTGGATAAAAACCGGTCAAAGCATAACCGCTTGCTACGCTTTTTTAACAGGACTCAATTACACGTTATACCAGATTACACCAGTAGGTTGCGAGTTAATTAACGGCCCGGAAAACGTTGAGGGCGGAAACATATTTTGTATCCCTGCATAAAAGATGAAGCACACCGATCATATTGAACGCTTCGCTCTTCTTTACATCCCCTGGCTGTTATCGCTGGCGGTAATAGCAAGTCCAACACTTTCTTATTTTATTGCCTGGCTGGGGTCGTTCTTTATTTTTTTCATGACCTTAACCGGTAAAATAAGACCCATTCCCGACGATAGGGGCTTTGCAGAACAATTGATGCGGCCATTTTTTATAGTCCAGATAATTTTTGCGGGTTATATGTGTTGCACATCCATCTTTTATTTTTCCGCGATGCTGGGGTACGATAATTTTCAAAAATCATTTGTTACACCAATAATTGACCCGCAAACACTTATCCGTGCGGCACAATGCCAGCGCTACTATTGCTTTGGACATGCCTCATTTGTTTCGGGCATTTTGTTTTTTATGCGATACCCGGTAAAATCAAAATACTATGTTGAAACAGAAAAGTTAGCAAATCTATTGGTAGTGATAGCTGTAATAAGTTTGCCGGTGTCCATTGCGTTCGATCGGTTGCCCGGGCTTAATCAATTTTATTTCCAGTTAAGCTCGTTAAGTTTTATTGCAGGCACTTTAGCGCTGGCTTTCGCCTTACCGTTAAAGAAAGTTGGCAATACTATAATTTGCGCATTAATTTACTGTTTTAACTTTTACCAGGCTTTTCTCTCGGGCTTTAAAGAGCCAATTATCATCAGTGTTTTGGTGTTAGCCATATTTTTATATCCCAACTATAAAAAATTAGTGTCTATTGTTTTTGTTCCTTTGTTAATATTGATGTTCGTATTTTTGCCGGCTTATGTAAACAGTTTCCGCGCAACGGCATGGTCGGGCGATGAAACATCAAAAGAAGCATCAAAAACTGCCCTGGATGCCGCGCTAAATAATAATGACGATGCGGAGGACGAAACCACCTGGAGTTTTTTGGTGTACCGGCTAAGTGAAATAGACATGTTTACCAAGTTTACAGAATCGACCCCTAAGTATGTAAACTATTATGGCTTTACCATTCTGCAGCAATCGGCAATAGCCATCGTGCCGCGTATCTTTTGGCCTTCGAAACCGAGTACCGAGGCTTTAATAATGGAGCGCGTTTATAGTGCAGGCGTTGTAAACAGGGGCTCAAATGTTTCGGCAAAACCAGCATTTATTGTTGACGCCTATCTGTCTGACGGTTACGTGGGCATTTTTATCGCCTTGTTTTTATATGGCGCTATAGCCCAACTCATATCAATAAAAGCAGAGGAACTATTTGGTGGTTATATTTTGGGTACCGCCCTTATATTTAGCGGTTTGTTTCAAATTTTTTGGAGGGGGCTTAGTTTCGAATTTATTATAAATTCGGTTTTTTGGAGTTTCGTCAGTATGCTGGTAATTTTCAAGATACTGCGTTCAAGAAATATATTAAAAGAGCATTGAAGGTTTTACAAATATGCGCAGCTTACAAACCGGCGTATATATACGGCGGCCCCACCATGTCGGTATCTATGCTGAGCGAGCAATTGGTGAAAGCCGGCGTTTCTACAGCCGTTTTCGCAACCACAGCCAACGGAAAAAATGAGTTGCCCGTTTTACCCGGAAAAGCGGTAAATGTTGATGGCGTTCAGGTAACTTATTTTGAGAGGATAACAAAAGACCATACGCATTTTTCGCCATCCCTGTTAAAAAAGCTGTGGCGACAGGCGCCTGGGTTTAATTTAATACATATCCATGCCTGGTGGAACCTGGTTTCGGTATTATCATGTCTCATCGCTTTTTTGCGAGGTGTACCTGTTTTAATATCACCAAGGGGCACTTTAAGTTCGTATTCTTTTCAAAATAAAAACATCGGCACAAAATGGGCCATACATCATTTATTAGGCAAATTCCTGCTTAACAGATGTGATGTTCACGTTACCTCCGAAAGGGAAAAAGAAGCAGTTGCCAATCTTATCCATCCAAAAAGTATTACTGCCATTCCTAATTTTGTTAAACTATCTGGTCAAAAAACGTTTGCAAAACGCAGCGCTTCACCTTTTTTGAGACTAATCTTTTTTTCGCGGATAGAAGAAAAAAAAGGACTGGATATATTGATCAATGCATTGGCTTTGGTTACGGCGCCGTTTCATTTAACCATTGCCGGCAATGGTAACGAAGATTACATCGTATCGTTAAAAGCATTAGCTATCAGTAATCAGGTAAACAATAAAATAACCTGGGCGGGCTTTCGCCAGGATGATAAATTTGAATTGTTGCATCAGCACGATTTATTTGTGTTACCATCGCACGATGAAAACTTTGGCAACGCCGTTATTGAAAGCCTGAGCGTAGGCACGCCTGTATTAATAAGTGAACAGGTTGGGTTGGCAGCTTACGTAAAGCAAAACACCCTGGGGTGGATATGCCAAACCACTGCATTATCGGTTAGTAGCGCTATAAACGATATTGCCGAAAATCATCAAACTGAACTCCTTCGTATCAGAGAAAAGGCCCCCGATACAATTGACAATAGTTTTAATGAGAATAATTTAGTGAAACAGTATATTGCCCTATACCACCAACTAACACAAAATGACCGAATATAAGGATTACGGGTTTACAAATGACCAGCCCAGTCATAACTTTTTTTACCTGCGGCAGCCACTGCTTTCGCTGCTCAACAAAAATACCAATACCTGCATATTGGACTTGGGCTGCGGCAACGGACACTTAGCCAATTATTTGTTATCCCAGGGCTATAACACCTATGGTACCGACGCCTCCGAAAAAGGGATCGTCATAGCCAATCAAAGCAGTCCGGGCCGGTTTTTTGTGCAGGATTTGTCAACCGATAAATTGCCTGAAGGCTTGCAAGGAATTAAATTCGATACCATTATTTCAACCGAGGTAATTGAGCATTTATATGATCCCGCCGGGTTTATTGCGTTTTGTAAACAGGCTTTAAACAGCAAAGGAGAGATTATTATATCAACGCCTTATCATGGTTATTTAAAAAATCTGGTGATCAGTTTATCCAATAAATGGGATGGGCACTGGAGTCCGCTATGGTACGGCGGCCACGTGAAATTTTGGTCGCGGGCTACGTTAAGCAGGGCATTAACGGAAGCCGGATTTACCGTTACTAATTTTAAAGGCTGCGGCAGGTTCCCCTATTTTTGGAAATCGATGATGATAAAAGCTAAGCTATCTTGAACGATCAGTTTTCATTTATAATTTTAACTTATAATGAAGAGATGCACCTACCCAGGCTGTTGCAATCTATCAGCGGGCTAAACGCGCCCGTTTTTATCTTAGACTCGGGCAGTAGTGATACAACTGTTGCTATAGCTACTGAGGCCGGTGCTACAGTCTTACAACACCCTTTTGAAAATCATCCCAAACAATGGGATTTTGCCCTTAAAAACTTCAACATTCAAACGCCCTGGGTAATTTGCTTAGATGCCGACCAGGTAGTAACTCCGTTATTAAGCGAAAAGCTCCATAACTTTCGTGATGAAGATTACCGGCAGGTAAACGGCATTTACTTTAACCGCAAAAACTTTTTTAAAGGCCGGTGGATAAAGCACGGCGGATATTCGCCATTTTACTTGTTAAAAATGATAAGGTATAACGTTGGTTACTCCGATCTTAACGAAAATATGGATCACAGATTCATCGTTTCCGGCGAAACTGCAATTTGGAAAGATGGCTATATTTTAGAGGAGAACCTGAAAGAAAATAATATAAGTTTTTGGATTGATAAGCATAATCGCTACAGCACCCTGGTCGCCTACGAAGAGGTGGAACGTTTGAAAAAAATAAGGTCGCAAACAATTAAACCGCGTTTTTGGGGTTCGCCCGATGAACGTACCGCATGGCTTAAACAGCTATGGTGGCGAATGCCGAGATATGCACGACCTGCTATTTATTTCTTTTACAGGATGTTTGGGCAATTAGGGATACTCGATGGCCGCACGGGTATCATATTCCATTTCCTGCAGGCCTTTTGGTTCAGGCTGATTGTTGATATTAAGATTGATGAAATTCTGCATCCGCAAAAAACGGCCGCGCTAACGCATTATTCCAATAACAAAAGTCCTTTAAAATTCGTCATTTTATTTCTTGTGCTATTCCTGGCAATTTTCTATTTAAATGTTGGCATTTTTGCGCTCACAAACCCAACCAATCTTCATTATAGTGCATTTGTAACTCACTATCTCAATTACATAGGTTGGTTACAAAGGTTATTAGTGGTGAGCAGTACAGGTGTGCTTAGGCTATTGGGCTTCACTGCTATTTGCAATGAAGATAGCTTACTGGTAGTAGGGCATACCAAACTTAAATTGGCGTACGATTGCCTGGGATTAGGAGTTACCGGTTTTTTTGCGGCATTTGTTTTATCCTACCCTAAAAAATGGAAATCGAAAATCATCTTCCTGATTGCAGGCGTTACCGGAATTGAATTGCTGAATATTGCACGCTTTGTGCTGCTGGGCATATTTTGGAATAAACACGATGACCAGCTTTTTGATCATCACACCGTTTTTAATATTTTTATATACATTGCTATCGCCCTTAGCCTGTACCTTTGGGTTAGGCACGACAAGGAATTGAATAAAAATGATGCAGCAAACTGATCTTTCAAGCTATAATAACTTTCCTTTTCATCCCGGCGGCAATGCAGCAAAGCGGCTTTTATGGTACTATACCAATGCCTTTTTCTTTAAAACCTCCTTGTTTCCGGTTAACAGCTTAAAAACATTTTTGTTAAGACTGTTTGGTGCCAAAGTTGGCAAAATGGTAATCATAAAACCCGGCGTAAATGTAAAATACCCATGGCATTTAATTATTGGCGACCATTGCTGGATAGGCGAAAACGTTTGGATTGACAGCCTGGTACCCATAACCATAGGCAACAACGTTTGTATTTCGCAGGGCGCTGTTTTATTGACGGGCAGTCACAATTATAAAAAAACATCGTTCGATTTAATAACCTCGCCGGTGATATTGGCTGACGGTGTTTGGATAGGTGCCTGCGCGATAGTGAATCCCGGTGTAACGGCAGCTTCGCATTCGGTGCTTACCAGCGGGTCGGTAGCTACCCGTAACATGGAGGCATACTCAATTTACCAGGGGAACCCGGCAGTGAAAACACGTGGGCGGATTATTGAATAGCCACTAATCCATTTTTCCAATACAAAAATACCTTACAAGTACATGCAGTTACCAAAAAACAACACGCACAAAATTATCCTGTACGTCATCGGCATTCCCGTTTTAATAATGGGAATTGTCCTGCTTTTTATCCCACCAGCTTTATTTCCTGATCCATCCATGGGTTTCCAGGTGCTGCGCTGCATGCAGTTAGGCGGACCGTTTAACACCTTTGTAGCACCCGATCAAAGCGATATCGCTCAGAATTATACCGAATTTTTAACATGGTGGTCACCCGGACAATATTTGGTGCCGTATTTTTTCAAATTAATTGCAGGGCTTAACACCGGCCACGCCATTGGCATAACTGTAACTATTGCCCAACTTTGCGGACTGGCCGGCTTTTATGCTTTTTTCAAAAAAGTGGGCTTTACTCCTTTAGTTTCGGCTTTGAGCCTGGCTTTCATCATTTGTCAGCAGGCATTTATGGTGCCTTACGTTTATTACAATGGCGGCGAAGTATTGCTTTTTGCTTTTGAAGGCTGGTTTTTATTCGGATGTATTTCGTTGGAGAGAGCCAATGCTAAATTGGTTTTATTTGTATTGCTTTCCGGATGGATTGGTTTTTTCCTAAAATCGTCGTTTGTTTGGGTTTATGCGGCGGGCTTGTGCTGCTTATGGATCAGACTATCAACCAACACCCTGTTTAGGGGAACATGGATCAGAAAAGGGCTTTGGATTGGTATCCCGGCGGCAATAGCATTAGCTGCAATTTATGTGCTTTTCCTGTCGAAAGGACAAAGCCCGGCATCAGCGGCAAGCGGATTAAAAATAGCGGCAGAAACATTTAGCTTCCCGCTGGCATCGCCTTTACTTTCCGGCTTTTCTATCGACGACATGTCGCACGGCTTGCTGTTTCATACCGGCACCGCGTTTTTTAACCCTACCTGGAGTATTATTATCGTTTTGATAATTGCCTTG
>JABDBM010000152.1 GCA_013288685.1 Bacteroidota bacterium
TAAAACTGCAAAGACAACATTAAACATATGCTTAGCAAAGAAACCCTCAAAGCCTTTATCCCAACAGTAAAACCTGCCGAAGCAAAAGTATTTTACCGGGATATCCTCGGATTAAAACTGTTATCCGAAGATGTTTTTGCCCTTGAGTTTGATGCCAACGGCATATTATTCAGGGTAATTACCGTGCAGGAGTTTACACCACATCCGTTTACCGCGTTGGGCTGGAATGTAAAAGATATTGCCGCCACCATAAAAGCGCTAAATGCCAAAGGCGTATTTTGCCAAAAATATGATTTTATGGAGCAGGATGAGCTGGGAATATGGGCGTCGCCAGGCGGATCAAAAGTAGCCTGGTTTAAGGATGTTGATGGGAATGTGCTGTCGTTGACTGAGTGATTATTTGATCACAGATTTTTAGAGTGATTTTCTTGATTTCGCAGATTTTTACTTCTGCCGTTCCATTGACTCCAGGGAAAATAAGAATCAGTGTAATCAGTTTAATCTGTGATTACTCCTTCTTATAATCCTTATGCACCACCAAAAAACTTGCGCGTTCCACTTTATGAAAAGGCACATCCCAATTGCCCTGATAAGTAATTTTTGTTGGTAACAGCTCACCGTTAACGTTAGCCAGTTCGATGTTCATTTGCACATCAAAGCTAAATATCCAGTTGTGATATTTCATATCCACATAACGGCCTAATATCTGGAAGTTACGCGTATCAAATATCGTAGTCATTTCTTTGATCATTACATCATTATCGCCCTCGCTTGGCTTCCTGATTACCCTGAAACGGTAAACCGGAATAGAATCGAGGTATTTGCCGCGCGAAAATTGATAGTAATAATACTGACGCATATCGCGGGAAAATAATTCTGTTTTGCTGCTGAGAAACGGAATGCCTTTTACTTTGCGTCCAGGGGAAAAGATGAGTGTTTTTAATTTATCCTTGTACGACTCATTTTTGCCTCCCGAACCGGGAAGAGCCGGCCCCTGTACAAAGTCGGAATTGTAGGCGTTCATAAAAATGAAATCGAACATCTCTACGGTATACAACTGGTATTTGCCATTGGTTTTATACAAATTGCCGCTATCGCGTTTTGTAATGTATTCAATTTTATGCTGACCGGCAACGTTACTATGCCTTATTTTGCGATATATCTTACCATCAACTTTGTTCTTTTTATCGTAGCTATAAATGCGGTTTTCGGCAGTGAAAGCATATTTTTTCATATTGCGAAATGCCTGGTAAAAGCCTGTATCAGCCATTACCGCATCAATAAAATCCTGCGCGTTTAGCTTATGCGAATGGATATTGATTACCGAATCGATAGTGATGGTGCGGATGGTATCGGGGTTAAAGCGTTTGATTTGCTGGGCTTTTAAGGTAAAAGCAAAAAGCATAAAGCCAAAAGCTACGAGCAGTTTTTTGTTCATGATGAATGATTCATGGTGCGAAGGTAGGGAATGGTCGGCTGTTAAAATATGATAACGATCATAAAACTTTGAGGCATTGGGCATAAAGGAAATGGCAGTGATAAACCGAATCACTTACGATTGTTTTGAGAACAGGATTAAGGGTTGGCATTAAAAGAAAATAGTTGCATCATCGAAATACAGGGGGTATAATAGGTGCAAAATGACCGTTTTCATATTGATAATCAGCCATTAAACCAGGACGCAGTAATTTACTAACTTCCTCAACATTGTAGTGTAATTTGTGAATTTTGTAAGGCGGCCTTAATTGTTGGATTTTTGAAAAGAATCGTTGCTGATAAAATGAAGGTTCTGCCCAAACAAATATTTTAAAACCCCGGTAAACAAAAAAAACGTACTTTCGGGTATTAAAAAAGACTGAATTAAGCTTTAAATTAATATTGTATGTATCGTTTAGCGTAACATAAAATTTAAGGCCACCCTTGCCTACTTTTCCTATATCAACAATAATACGCTTATCTTCTAAATATGGTCCGGTAATGTCTTGCCCTGGATAAGTGCGACTATCTAACACTTGATTAATCAGTGAATCCATAATGGCTGTTTCTTTTACCTCGGGAATGACACAGTCATTTTTCGTTTGGCAATAGCCAAAGCTAAGGCAAAGCACCGATAGTAAGGTAAGGAGTATTTTCATATAAATGGCTTGTAATCCACTAACTAATATACGTCACTAAATCGTAGGTACAGCGGTTTGGATATAAAAATAACCCGTTTTATTAGACCTATCGCTTAGTTTCGGATAGAGCCGGATTATCCCAATTACTTATACCGTCCGTTAAAAGGGCGGCAAAGAATTATTGCTCAATTAATAATGGATTGGTCGCCAACGTTTTTACAATTGCCGTCCCTTTTAAGGGACGGAACCCTGAGGGTTAACTAATCGGCTTTAGCCGAACGTCGGCAACAGCCACTTTCAAACCTCATACACATGAACGGGGATAATCATGCAGAGTGACGGGATTGCCGCGCTCGTTCCTCGCTCGCAATGACAAAATGAAACAATTTTCCGGCTATCAACCATCATCCATGAGCTAAAATCAATTCCCCAACTGCTTAACAGCCAAATAGGCCATTAAACCGGTACTTAGTTGCAGTGAGGTTTCTTCCACATCAAAGGTTGGTGTATGTACGGATGAAGTAATTCCCCGGCTTTCGTTGCGGGTGCCTAAACGATAAAAGCAGGAGTCAGCAACTTGCGAGTAATAGGCAAAATCTTCGGCAGCCATCCAAATATCTAAATCAAGGACATTTTCTTTACCTAAATAATCTTCGGCATGGCCCCGGGTGGCGGCGGTTAGTTTTTCTTCGTTTATCAGGAAAGGGTAGCCGCGTACAATGTTAAAATCAACAGTGCCGCCCATGCTTTCTACCAGACCTTCGGCCATTTTCTTCATTTTTATATGGGCGTCGGCGCGCCATTTTTCGTCCATGGTGCGGAAGGTTCCTTCCAGGTAAACTTCGTTAGGAATAACATTGGTAGCGCCATTAGCAATTACTTTACCGAATGATAGTACCGATGGACTTTTCGGATCAGCAAAGCGGCTTACTATCTGTTGTAAAGCGGTAAGCATGTGCGCGGTGATAATCACCGGGTCTATGTTTTGCTGGGGTTGCGCGCCATGCCCCCCTTTGCCGCGTACGGTCACATATAATTCATCGGTTGATGCCATATATTTCCCTGCGCGGAAGCCTACCTTACCGGCGTCAATCAGCGGCATTACGTGCTGACCCAATACGGCTTGTGGTTTCGGGTTTTCCAGTACACCTTCTTTTATCATCAGGCTTGCGCCGCCCGGCAATTTTTCTTCGGCGGGTTGAAATATCAGTTTCACGGTGCCGCCAAACTGGCTTTTCAAACTGGTTAATATTTTTGCAGTGCCCAACAGTGACGAGGTATGTGCATCGTGCCCACAGGCATGCATTACGCCTATGTTTTGCGATTTATACGGAACATCATTAGCTTCGGTAATGGGCAGGGCATCCATATCAGCACGGAGGGCTATCACCCTGTCCGATGGTTTTTCGCCTTTTATCAGGGCTACCAGGCCATTGTCGGCCATTCTTTCATAGGTTAACCCCAATGCCTCCAGCTTACCAGCTACAAATGCCGATGTTTCGGTTTCGTGAAATGACAGTTCCGGGTGCGAATGCAGGTGACGGCGGTTTGCCACTACATCATTAAAAATATCTTTTGATAACTGCTGTATCTGCTCTTTAATCATTGGGGGCATCGCTTTTAGGGGGACTTATCTTTTCGGATATAATAAACAAGCTGGTGTAAACCTTATTTAACTGGCTCATTAGTTTTTGAGCTTCCAGCCGCGTACGGAAATCGCCGGCATGTACTTTAAAATTGGGTTCGGTATAGGAAATGTAGGTACGGTATTCCGGATAATCCTGCCTGAAACGTTCCTGAGCACTGTAAGCTGCCTGCCGGTTCGAGCCAAAATATATTTGTACCCTGTAACCGTAAGCGCTATACGGAGCCGATGCATCGGCTGTGCCGCCAGCCCCTTGTATGTTTTTAACCAGCGTTGGCCGCCGGGCTATGAGGGTATCAATTAGCGGATCTTTAACTACCTCAACCTTGCCCCTTGTTTGGGCAAATGACAATCCTGACAGGAAACAGAGGGCAATACACAAGCAGTACGTTATTTTTGTCATTGAGTCATTGAGTCATTAGGTCATTGAGTCATTAACTCATCTGGTCACGCTTTTCTCCCGAACATCGCAATGACTTAATGACCTAATGACCCAATGACGTCCATTATACCTGCCCTACGCCGTGGCAGTTTTTATATTTTTTACCACTGCCGCAATAGCAAGGGTCATTTCTTCCGGGTCTTTTATCAACCTTAACCGGCTCGGGCTTTTGTTGTTCGCGCGTGTCTTCCATCGGGAAGCCATTGTCGCCAATCAGCTCGGGTTTTGAGGTGCGCATTTTCCGTAAATCCAGCTTTGGCTGTGGTTTTGCCTCGCGTATTTCGTCGGGGTCCTGGGCCGGTATGCCGCCTCTGAACAGGAAGCTTACCAATTCCTTGTTTACCGTAGCCAGCATGTTGCGGAATAGACCGAACGCCTCAAACTTATAAACCAACAACGGGTCCTTTTGTTCGTAAACAGCATTTTGTACTGATTGTTTTAACTCGTCCATTTCGCGCAGGTGTTCTTTCCAGGCATCATCAATCAGGTATAAGGTTACGTTCTTTTCAAACGACTTAAATACTTCCAGTCCATGATTTTTTACCGCCTTTTTAAACGGTACTGATACTTGTATCACATTTACACCATCGGTAAACGGAACACCAATGTTTTCGACACGGTCGCCCTGCGTGTCGACAAGGTTTTTTATAAATGGCCAGGCTTGCAGGGCTGTCGCCTCTTGTTTCCGTTTATAAGTATCCATTACCGCTTCAAATACCCTGTCGGTCAATTTGGCAATATTGGTGTCGGTAAAGTCGTCATGATCCATCTGGATATCCACGGCAAATAAGCGGATAACTTCCAAACCAAAACCCTCAAAATTATTGGTTTCTTTATATTCGGTTACCACATCTTCAACTACATCAAAAATGGTGTTGCTGATGTCCACATCCAAACGTTCGCCAAACAATGCGCTTTTACGTTTAGCGTAAATTACGGTACGTTGTGAGTTCATCACATCATCATACTCTAACAAACGCTTACGGATACCAAAGTTGTTTTCTTCTACTTTCTTCTGTGCGCGCTCAATAGAGTTGGAGATCATGGAGTGCTGAATCACTTCGCCTTCTTCAATACCCATACGCACCATCAGGTTCGATATTCTTTCAGAACCAAACAAACGCATCAGGTTATCTTCCAGCGATACGAAGAACTGCGACGATCCCGGGTCACCCTGCCTGCCGGCACGACCACGCAACTGACGGTCAACACGGCGCGACTCGTGGCGTTCGGTACCTACAATGGCCAAACCGCCAACTTCTTTTACGCCGGCACCTAATTTTATATCCGTACCACGGCCCGCCATGTTGGTAGCGATGGTAACCGTACTCCGCTGACCGGCTTCGGCCACAATGTCGGCCTCTTTCTGGTGCATCTTGGCGTTTAACACGTTGTGTTTAATGCCGCGCATCTTCAGCATCCGGCTCAACAATTCCGAAATTTCAACCGATGTAGTACCCACCAATACCGGGCGGCCTTCCGTGGTCAGCTTCACAATTTCTTCGGCTACAGCATTATATTTTTCGCGAACGGTGCGATACACCAAATCCTGGCGGTCTTCGCGGCTGGTTGGAGTGTTGGTTGGTATTTCAACCACGTCGAGCTTGTATATTTCCCAAAACTCACCAGCTTCAGTTACGGCAGTACCGGTCATACCACAAAGCTTGTGGTACATCCTGAAATAGTTTTGCAGCGTAATGGTGGCAAAGGTTTGGGTAGCATCTTCCACCTTTACATTTTCCTTAGCCTCAATAGCCTGGTGCAAGCCATCCGAGTAGCGGCGGCCATCCAGCACACGGCCGGTTTGCTCGTCAACTATCTTCACCTTACCCTCGTCCAAAATATACTCGGTGTCTTTTTCAAAAAGGGTATAAGCTTTCAATAACTGGTTAACCGAATGTATACGTTCTGACTTTATGGAGAAATCGCGCATCAAGGCATCCTTACGGGCGATTTTTTCTTCGGCGGGCAGATTTGATTTTTCGATTTCCGATATCTCAGTACCTACATCAGGCATCACAAAAAAGTGAGGATCTTCGCCCGATGCGGTAATCAGCTCAATACCTTTTTCGGCCAGCTCAACCTGGTTATTTTTTTCGTCGATAACAAAATAAAGCTCGGCATCTACCTTAGGCATTTCCTTGCTTTGGTCCTGCATATAGTAGTTTTCGCTTTTTAACAACGTTTGGCGGTTAGCGCCTTCACTTAAATATTTTATTAAAGCTTTGCTTTTTGGTAAACCTCTAAAGGCGCGCAATAATGACATACCACCTTCATCCGGACCAATTTTTCCGTCGGCAATTAGTTTTTTAGCATCGTTTAATGCGCTGTTAACATAAGCCTTTTGTGCATTCACAAGGCGCTCAATACGCGGTTTCAGTTCATAAAACTCGTGCTCATCGCCGCGTGGTATCGGGCCCGATATAATTAACGGTGTACGGGCATCATCAACCAAAACGGAGTCAACCTCATCCACCATGGCATAATGTAATTTGCCTTGCACAAGTTCTTCGGGGCTGCGTGTCATATTGTCACGCAGGTAGTCAAAACCAAACTCGTTATTGGTGCCAAAAATTATATCACATTGGTAAGCCGCGCGCCGCTCTTCCGAATTTGGCTCGTGTTTGTCAATACAATCAACTGATAAACCATGGAATTCATATAAAGGCCCCATCCATTCCGAGTCGCGTCGGGCCAGGTAATCATTCACGGTTACTATGTGTACGCCCTGGCCGGCAAGGGCGTTTAAGTAGGCAGGCAGGGTAGCTACCAGCGTTTTACCTTCACCTGTTGCCATTTCGGCAATTTTACCCTGGTGCAATACCACACCGCCTAACAGTTGCACGTCGTAGTGCACCATATTCCAGGTTACTTCGTTACCGGCAGCCAACCAGGTGTTATGATGGATAGCTTTATCGCCTTTTATAATAACGTTGCCTTTGCGTACAGCCAGCTCACGGTCAAATTCGCTCGCCGTAACCTCAATAGTTTTATTATTTGTGAACCTTTTGGCGGTTTCTTTTACAACGGCAAAAGCTTCGGGAAGTATTTTCATTAATACCACTTCCAATTCCTTATTGCGGTCTTTTTCCAGCTTATCTACCTGGGTATAAAGCTCAACCTTTTCGTTAACTTCCAGATCGGGGTTGCTTTCAATACTATCCTTTATGGTTTGTATTTCGGCGTCAATCGCGGCCAAACTTTCCTGTATAGTTTCTTTAAAGGCAATGGTTTTTGCCCTTAATTCGTCGTTAGTGATGTCTCCGAGCTTAGCAAATTCAGCCTTAACTTTCTCGACTATCGGCAGCAGCGCCTTAACGTCACGTTCTGATTTGCTTCCAAAAAGCTTACTTATAAAATTTAGCATGTTGATTTAATATGATCCCACCAACTCAACAATTGCGCCATAAGCACATTGTGAGCCATAATGACAGGCAAAGTTATAGATTTTTTTGGGGGATTACAGTGATTTTCAGAAGTGATTGCGGTGATTGCTTTGTTTTTTGGGTATTGCGATGATTTCAGGAAGTGATTACTGTGATCATAAATCACAGATTTCTACTGATTAGTATGATTTCACAGATTTGTTGTGGAATATTTGTTTAACGAGAGAAGCAAAAAGAAATCTGCGTAATCCCCAAAATCAT
>JABDBM010000153.1 GCA_013288685.1 Bacteroidota bacterium
GGCAGCAGCAAACCTGGGCTCATCGGTATTATTAATAACCATGAATATGGGAGTAATAGCTCAAATGAGCTGTAACCCGGCCATGGGTGGAGTGGCCAAAGGACAAATAGTACGGGAAATAGACGCCATGGGTGGCTACTCTGGCATTATTACTGATAAAACATCTATTCAATTTCGAATGCTGAACTTATCCAAAGGTCCAGCTATGTGGAGCCCGCGTGCACAAAGTGACCGTATGCGCTTTGCTGAAGAATGGCGGCTGGCTCTTGAACGTATTCCAAACGTCGACTTTTGGCAGGATACGGTAACCTCTCTATTAGTAAAAGGTAATTCAATACGTGGGGTAAGAACATCACTTGGTATAGAAATAGAAGCCGACGCAGTAGTTTTAACTAACGGTACCTTCCTAAATGGCTTAATTCATATCGGCGAAAAACGCTTCGGTGGTGGCCGTACAGCAGAAAAAGCGGCGACTGGTTTAACTGAACAACTGGTTGAAATGGGCTTCGATTCTGGCAGAATGAAAACCGGAACACCGCCGCGTGTAGACGGCCGCAGTTTAAATTACGCCTTGATGGAAGAACAATGGGGCGATGAGGAACGCGGACATTTCTCGTATACCGATATTGAACAGCCAAAAGAACAGCGCTGCTGCTGGATTACCTATACAAATAAAAATGTACACGAAACCTTAAAAGAAGGCTTCGAAAAATCTCCAATGTTTACTGGACGGATCAAAGGTTTAGGTCCGAGGTACTGCCCTTCAATTGAAGATAAAATAAACAGGTTTGCTGAGCGCGACCGACACCAAATATTTGTAGAACCGGAAGGATGGAACACTGTAGAAATATATGTAAACGGTTTCTCTACTTCACTACCTGAGGATATTCAATACAAAGCATTAATACAAATACCTGGTTTTGAAAAAGCCAAAATGTTCAGGCCAGGATACGCCATTGAATACGATTACTTCCCCCCTACCCAACTTGGGCTTACTTTAGAAACCAAACTGATTAGCAACCTATATTTCGCTGGTCAGATAAATGGCACAACAGGCTATGAAGAAGCAGCTTCACAGGGTTTTATTGCCGGGATTAATGCCCACCAAAAAATTCATGACAAACATGAATTGATAATGAAAAGATCCGAATCGTATATCGGCGTGCTCATTGACGATTTAGTAACCAAAGGAACAGAAGAACCTTATCGTATGTTTACTTCAAGAGCAGAACACCGTTTGCTTCTTCGACAGGATAATGCGGATATCAGACTTAGTCCTATCGGCCATGAGTTGGGTTTAATTAGTGATGAACGTTTGGCAAAAGTAAATAAGAAAATAAAAAACTCAGACGACATAGTCGCTTACACCAAAACAAAATCCATTGAGCCTTCATCTGTAAATGGATTATTGGAAACACTTGGTACAAGCGTACTGAGCCAAAATACTAAACTATTTAATTTATTAAGTCGGCCACAAGTGGCTTTTAACGATCTGCGAAAGGCTGACGAAACCCTCAATAATTTATTGTCAGACTACGATAAAGAAACCATTGAACAAGCCGAAATAAAAATAAAATACGAAAGCTATTTTGAAAAAGAGTTGGAAATTGTTGCCCGGATGAAAAAAAAAAATGGAAGACAAAGAAATCAACCCTGACTTTGATTACAATCTTTTTGTATCACTTTCAAAAGAGGCGCGCGAAAAATTAATGAAGATAAAACCGCGCACTTTAGGTCAAGCGTCACGCATTTCGGGAGTAACACCTTCTGATATTTCTGTTTTGATGGTACACATCACAAAATAGCCTGTAACTCATTGAAAATAAATATTTTACAAAATTTTCCATCAGATCAATTATCTTTAAATTTTAATATCCCAGTTCATTAAAATATAAAGATCGTTTATAGCGTTTAAAAAACCATGTTAAACAGAAGATCCACTTTAGTTTTCGCCAAAATAAGCCTCATTTTAGTTATTTTTTTAATTTTGGGCTGCGCCAGCCGCCAAAATCCAACTGGCGGCCCACGCGACCTCACGCCGCCGGTATTATTGAAGGCAACGCCTCCAAACATGACCCGCAATTTTAAAGCAAAAACTATTCAACTGGATTTTGATGAATTCATTAAATTGAACAACACGTTTACTGAAATCACCATGAGCCCCACTCCGACCAAAGGGCCGGAATATAAACAAAACAAAAAAACGCTAACGATTAACCTGAAAGACACGCTCGAGAAAAATACGACCTACGTTATAAATTTTGGAAAAGCAATAGCTGATGTAAACGAAGGAAATATTTTAAAAAACTTTACTTATGTTTTTTCAACCGGTATTCATATCGACTCGTTAAGTATCTCCGGCCAGGTAATAAATACGCTAACACAAGAACGGGAGAAAGATGCAACTGTAATGCTGTTCACTTTAAAGCAAGACTCTCAGCTTTTTGGCAAAAAGAAACCGACCATTTTCACGTCAACCGACACAGCTGGTAATTTCTCACTCAACAACCTTGCTGTTGGCGACTACCGGATTTACGCTCTAAAAGAAGCACAACCAAATAAAATTTATGACAACGATGCCGAACTTATTGCTTTCCCCACTAAGGACATTCACCTTACTACCGATTCGGCAAATATCCTTCTAAAACTTTTTAAACAAACACCAACCAAATTTAGGCCTCTTGATAAACGATTTGATGGCGATGGAAAAATGTTCTTTTCTTTTAATAAAAAATTGGATAACCCCGTTTTAAAAATCAACTACCCTCCTGATTTCGATAAATATAAAATAGTAGAGTTTAGCAAGACAAAGGACACAGCAACGCTATATATGCGCAATATGGATTTCGATTCATTAAGCGTTTCTTTTCTCAACAACAACAAACCGCTCGATACCATTTATCTAAAAAAAGGAAGAAAAGAATCATTTAGCCGTTTGCTGTCTTTTCAATACAATACCAACAATAACGATAAATTAAAACCAGCTACTGATTTTATTATAAAAGCCAACTACCCTATTGATACTTTTGACCCTTCACTAATTTCTTTAAAAGAAGATTCAGCTGATGTAACTAATTTCACTATTCAAAGAGATACGTCGAATCTTAGAACATTCATTTTAAAATATCGATGGAAACAAATCGATAATTATACACTCACCATTAACGAAGGCGCATTTGTGGATATATATGGCGATAAAAATAAACGAGCCCCTCTCAAAAGATTTAACGTCGATAAACCAGAAAACTATAGTTTGCTTACATTAAATATTACTGTACCTGACACCGGCAAACAATATGTAGTTGAAATACTAAACGACAAGAAAGAAGTTTTGCGCAGTGATGTAATCAGCAAAAGCGGGAAACTTTTATACAAAAATTATTACACCGGCAAATACAGCGTTAGAGTAGTTTATGATGACAACAAAAATGGAAAATGGGACAGCGGCAATGTAAAAGAACACCGCCAACCCGAAAATATTTGGGTTAATGAAGCCATAATAACTTTGCGGCCAAACTGGGAACAGGAATCACCTGTTAATATTCCAAAGGAACCTGTTAATCTTTAACCGCGAGTCAAATATCGAGACAATTTTTAAACAAGATCGTGACAGCGTTTTGTCAGTTGGTTTTATTTACTGTTCCATAAACCAACCCGAGTACATGATATAATTATTAGGCAAGCGCTTTAACATTTCCTTTTGTGCATCACTTAAAGGCTTTATTTTTTTAGCCGGCATACCAGCATACAGGTATCCCGATTCACAAATAGTTTTTTCTAAAACAACAGCGCCCGCAGCTATTATAACAAAGGGCTCTACCACTACATGGTCCATTACAATGGCTCCCATGCCAATCAACACATTATCGTGCAGTGTGCAGCCGTGTACCAGCGCATTGTGCCCTATAGAAACATTATTACCTATATTGGTTGGCGCATATAAGTAAGTACAATGTATAACTGCCCCGTCCTGGATATTGGTGTTATTCCCAATTTTTATATAATGTACATCGCCACGGATAACGGCATTAAACCAAACCGAGCAATTATCGCCCATCACCACATCGCCAACTATCGTAGCATTCTCAGCAATAAAACAATCGCTTCCCCAGGTTGGACTTATATTTTTTACAGGCAGTATTAATGACATTTTATATATTGATTAATTTATATACTTTTGGACTATTGTTTCACAAAACAACAACGCGGAAATAGCTCAGCTGGTAGAGCATCAGTTTCCCAAACTGAAGGCCGCGGGTTCGAATCCCGTTTTCCGCTCAAATACTTCTTTCAGCCCAAATCTTTTTTATAGCGTCTTGGGCTTCCGTTGGGTAATCATTAAACATCTTTATTATTTTATTAAATTCCTCATTACTGCAAGCCGAAAATTTCTCATAATAAAAATTATAATTTCTTTCAACTTCAATTTGGCCAGGTTTAAATAACTTATCATAAAGTACTTTACTGGTAGCTCTGTTTGAAAATATATAAGCTATAAAAAATATTAACAACACCGGATTTATACCAGGCACCCAAAAATACATTCCATTTCTCTCAAAAGGTGAAATATCGCCAAGAGCAACAAAAGCGACGCTAAATCCTATTATGTTAAAAACTGCTAAAATCAATAAATAAGCAACAAAAAATACAGACTTTGCTGGGAACTTTATCCTATAAACTATCACAAAAATCCAACAAAAAAAACCGGCGTAAGTATTAATCGGTATGATACTACTATCAACAAAATGATGTATAACCGTAAGGACCAACAATATTCCCAATACTATCAAAAAAGCTATATCAACGTACTTACTGTTCTTAGTCATAATTTGCTTATCTCAAAATGCAGTTTATTGATATGGTACTGCTCATAAAAACGCAGGTATATTTTAACATTTAAAACTACCCATTCGTAAATAGTTTCTGTTTCAGTAATGTGTTTATCGTTTGGCACCCCGAACGAAATTTCAATATGCGATTTGATAACCTCCATATATCTTTCAGCATCTTCATTCCCGGTCGCTCTAAACTCAATTGAATTAAATAACTTATCCTGGCTGCTTTCTTTATGATCCCAGTAAACTGTGAACAAATCCAATTTAACGCCATTCAAAATTTCGTGCTCGCCCCAGTTATAAACCGTACGATCAGCAAATATCTTCTTTTTAGCTCCAATAGAATTCTTTAAAATATCAGCAGGTACACCCCAGTTCAAAAAGCTCTTACTATCTGAAAACAATACCCCGTTATTTATTATTTTACGAATATCCGTTTCGGTAGTATAGTCAAATTTTGGTTTACTACTTCTCTTAAAAAAATCAAAAAGCCCCATTTATATTAATATTTCTATCCAACGTTTATATAAACCTACTTACCAAAATTTCCACCAGGGTTTTGATTGTTTATTTACATTTAAATCCCAATAACTGCTATTAAATTCTGCACCAGTAAATTCAACCGTTATCTGATGTCCATATACATAAATGGAATCTTCTTCTCCATTTTTAAATCTTTTCATCACTCGTAGCACTGGCCAAATTAAAATATCACCCGGTAACTTTACTGAAATTCCAAGCTCGCCCTCTGGTGAGTCGTCATCGGCTATCCAAATTGAACCGGGAACAACTTTAATAATGGTTTCGCCCACATAAGCACCAATACCCCAAAGTATTGGGCCATAATTTTTTTCTAAAATACCACCTTTTATACCTTTTCCATCTTTCACGTACTTATTAAAGAATCTGTCTATTTCTATAAAACTGTCTATAGAAAAATCTAATCTAAATTTTTCACTCGCAAAAGCTTTAACAATCCATTCGCTTTGTTTATGTATATCTTCTAATAGCGTGGCCATAAAATAAAATTATATAATTAGAGAAATTATATCCAGCCACAATTAGCGGGAATTCGAACTTGTTAGTAACCATTCGTGTCCATTCGCCATGACTCGTGAAAATTCCCGTCAATTTAAAACACGGTATCCTCAATAACATCCGCATGATTTGGATAATCAGTAGTTGAATGCAATCCCCTGCTCTCCTTCCGCATCATTGCCGATTTCACTACTAAAAACGACACCTGTATTAAATTACGTAACTCGCAAAGCTTTACCGATAATTTAGTTTTCTTATAAAAATCTTCAGTCTCTTCATATAATAAACCAAGCCGGCGCATCGCCCTTTCTAATCTGAAATCCGAACGAACAATGCCAACATAGTCATTCATTAGTTTTTGCATTTCGCGGATGTTGTGTGTAACCAGGATATCCTCATTCGATAGCTGTACTCCCTTTTCATCCCAATCCGGTATATGCTCAGGTATCGTAATCTCAGCAACTTGTTTTATAGCATCCTCATAAATACGGTGGGCAAACACCAAAGCTTCCAATAAAGAGTTGGATGCCAATCGGTTAGCACCATGCAAACCCGTCGATGAACATTCCCCACAGGCATATAATCTTAATAACGAGGACCTCCCTACATGATCTACCATTACGCCACCGCACATATAATGACAAGCAGGTGCTACGGGTATCATATCTTTAGTCATATCAATACCAATCTCCAGGCATTTGGCATAAATATTCGGAAAATGTGCCAAAATGTCTTTTTTCTTCCGGTGACGAACATCTAAATACACAAAATCCTCACCCGATTTTTTTATTTCAGCATCTATGGCCCTGGCTGTTATATCACGAGGCGCTAATGATTTACGTTCATCATACTCTTGCATAAACTCTTCACCGTTTGTCCGTTTCAGTACACCACCAAAACCACGGACAGCCTCAGAAATTAGAAACGACGGGTACTCACCAGGATTATATAGCGCTGTGGGATGGAATTGAATAAACTCCATATTCCTTACTTTGCCTTTAGCCCGGTAAACCATGGCTACACCATCACCCGTTGCTATGGTAGGATTAGTAGTGATCGAGTAAATATGCCCGGCCCCACCAGATGCCATCAAGGTAACTTTTGATAATATTTTTTCTACATTACGCGTCTCATTATTAAAAGCATAAATACCGTAGCAGGTAATATCAGTTGTAGATTTATCCACAAACACGCCTAAATGGTGTTGGGTTATCAAGTCTACAGCAAAATAATGCGTCAAAATTTCAATGTTAGGGTTATTATGAATCTGATCGAGCAAGGCCCTTTCAATTTCAAAACCGGTAATATCTTTATAATGCAGTACGCGGAATTCCGAATGTCCGCCCTCTTTTGCTAAATCATAGAAACCCTCGTTGGTTTTATCAAAGTTGGTACCGTAATCTATTATCTCCTGTATACGTTCAGGACCTTCTTTTACAACTATCTCAACTACAGGCACATCACACAAGCCATCACCCGATACCAACGTATCGTTAATATGTTTTGCAAATGAGTCATCTTTTTTATCAACAACTACCGCAACACCGCCCTGGGCATACTTAGTGTTCGATTCGTCTTCGTTCGATTTGGTAACTATCAGTACCTTACCATGTTTTGCGGCCTTTAGTGCAAAACTTAATCCGGCTATGCCCGATCCTACCACCAGGAAATCAACAGTCCTGCTCATATATATTGTGTGTCATGTGTAAAAATCCCCCTGCTGTTAATAACCGGGTGTAAATTTGTTAATTTTGTGTAAGCAAATACTTAATAAGTAATTAAATAGTGGATAACCCCACAAACGGGGTCCAATATCATTAATTTTTAAGCGACTTTTGAGCCGGTTTAACGCCAAAGCTAACATTTTGTAAAGTAATAATCTATCCACATATAAGTTTTTAAATATAAATTTGATAAACAG
>JABDBM010000154.1 GCA_013288685.1 Bacteroidota bacterium
GGCACATGCGGGAGTCGGCTTTTTGCCGAGGATGCAAAAAATGGCCTGTTTAGTTTCGTAAATGGTAAATGGGTACCTGTTGATGAACCGTCGGCGCGCATAGCAGGGTTGGGTATTACTGCCATGATGCAATTAAACGGCGACAGTACCATAGTCACCACTTTAAAAAATGGAATTTTCCTGCTTGATGCCGGCGGCTTGCATCCTTTTAAATTTAGCGGTATAAACCCCTTTGTTAACCAACGGCTGCTATGTGCCATTGTAATGGATAAGCAGCACATCGCTATTGGTACCCAACTGGGAGGCTTGTATATAATCGACGGGCATGGGCAAGTAATGGAAAACCTTTCGCGGCGTGAAGGATTGCAGAACAACACTATACTGGGCCTGTTTTTAGATAAGGAACATAACCTTTGGATGGGACTGGATGATGGTATTGACTTTAACGCCAGCAACAGCGCCATAAAACATATTTATCCCGAAAGGTTAAACGAGGGTACAGGTTATAGCGCCATGGTTTTTAACCATTCGCTGTACATTGGCACTTCTAACTGGCTGTACCGGTTACCGGTTGGCCATGCTAAGGATTTGAGCACGGTTAACGGCACCTTCCGTACCGTTGAAAATACAAAAGGGCCGGTTTGGGGACTGTTCAATACGAACAGCAGTTTATTAATGGCGCATCATGAAGGGGCATTCGAGGTAAAGGGTGACAGGGCCATTCCAATTAGCACACATCCGGGTTACTGGAACTTTGTGCAGTTAAACAACAATCTGCAAGGCAACCAATTGATCGCAGGAAATTATAACGGATTGGATTTGATTGCTTACCAAAATCATTCCTTCGTATCGAAAGGGAATATCCATTTTAACGAATCGGCACGTTTTGTCATTGTTCAAGACCATACTGCCTGGGTGTCACATAATTATAAAGGCATTTATAAAGTGGATTTGCAATCGCCCGCTTCGGAAGCTAAACTTTATACCGACCACAACGGCTTGCCATCCGTTTTAAAAAACCGGCTATTTTACATCCGTGGCCGCATGGTGGCGGCTACTGCGAAGGGCATTTATGAGTATAACGCAAAAAAGGACGTTTTTGAGCCGTCGGCCTATTTTAAAAATATCTTTGGGCAGCGTGACCTCCGGTATCTTGCCGGGGATAAGCTGGGTAACGTTTGGTTTATTGAAGAAAAGAAATTGGGCGTAGCAGATTTTTCGGGCGCAGTACCACATATAACTGAGTTCCCCGAGTTGGATGGGAAGTTGGTAAGTGATTTTGAGAATATTTATCCGCTGGATGAGGAAAATATTTTTGTCGGCGCGGAAAAGGGTTTTTATCATATCAATTACCGCCAATACAAAATGAACAACAACCCGTTGCGGGTTTTAATCAGTGCAGTAAAATCTTCGGGCGATGCCGATCAACTGCTTAACGGCGGGTATAGGTCGCCCGTAAAAAATCAACTGCCCGAATTAAGTAGCAAACAAAACAGCCTCCATTTTGAATATGCAGCCCCGGCCTTTCAGCTGCAATCAAATATCAGTTATAGTCATTACTTAAAAGGTTTTGATAAGGAATGGTCGGCATGGTCGAAAAAAACGGAAAAGGATTATACCAATATCCCCGAAGGGAATTATACCTTTCAAATTAAGGCCAGGAGTAATTTAGGTGCCGAATCTGTGATTACCTCTTATTCGTTTACCGTGCTTCCGCCGTGGTACCGTACCGTTTGGGCATACCTGTTTTATGGCCTGCTATTTTCGGCCTTTAATTACCTGTTTTACCGCTGGCTTCAACGAAAGTTCAGACTGCAGAAACTTAGGTATGAAGAGGAACAAAAACGGTTAAATTACCTCCACCAACTGGAGATGGACCGGTCCGAAAAGGAGATTATTGCGCTGAAGAATGAGAAACTCGAGTCAGAAATATTGGGCAAAAATTCCGAACTGGCCTCAGTTGCCATGCACCTGCTTCAAAAGGGTGAATTGCTGACAAAAATAAGAGAAGAGCTGGTTAGCCTTAGAAAATCGGATAACGACATGCCATCCGAA
The DNA here is from genome assembly GCA_013288685.1 of Bacteroidota bacterium. Classification (GTDB taxonomy): domain Bacteria; phylum Bacteroidota; class Bacteroidia; order Sphingobacteriales; family Sphingobacteriaceae; genus Mucilaginibacter. The sequence continues at coordinate 2,056 of JABDBM010000154.1, forward strand.
GAGTTAAAAAGACTGATACGCATACTGAGTCAGGAAAGCAAAATGGACAAAGACTGGGACCAGTTTGCCGCTTACTTTGACACAACCCATAGCGATTTCTTAAAAGAACTTCGAAAAAACCACCCGCTTTTAAGCCCGCACGAGTTAAAATTGTGTGCTTATTTAAAAATGAACTTATCGAGCAAGGAAATAGCGCAACTCCTTAATATATCCGTAAGAGGTGTCGAAATCAGCCGGTACAGGCTAAGAAAAAAACTGGCCCTCCCAAAAGAAATGAACCTTCATCATTATTTTACAAAATTTTCGATGCCTGACAAGGATGCAGCTTTGTAGTTTTATTGGCTTTTGGTTCCGAAAACAGAAGACAAAAGAGTAATTTACAGGTTTGTTAAAACCAGGCGGTGACTTTTTTTGTATCTTAACGCTTTGAATACAAGCCTATTTTTTACCTACTCATGAAAAAATTACTCTTTTTACTGTTACTTTTAAATTTTGCGGCCCAGGCCCAGCAAAAAATAAAATGGCCGCACCGTAAAAAAGCCGTTATTGTGCTTACTTATGATGATGCCTTGCTGTCGCAGTTAAATGTTGCCGCACCGCAATTAGAAGCTGCCGGTCTAACCGCCACTTTTTTCCTGACGGGAGATATCAACAGCCAAACCATCCCTCGCTGGCGGGCACTTAGTAAAAAGGGCTTCGAACTGGCCAATCATACACTTTATCACCCTTGTTTAAGTACGGATGATAACCCGGTACATTCCGAAACCTACACACCCAACAGCATAGTGATTGAAATAGCGCTCATGAACAACTTTTTGTTTGCAATTGACGGTATGACAACCCGGACTTACGCGTACCCGTGCACCGAAACAACCGTTGGTAAAAAAGACTATGTGGATACCTTACGAAAATACGGCCCCGTAAAATACGCCCGTGTTGGCGGCGATGTAGATGCAGTTATTACCGATTTTAAACATTTGGATCGTTTGCGTATACCCTCGTATGGCCTGGACGATAACACACCTGCCGACAAGCTGATTAATTTTGTAAAACGTGTAGAAAAAAGTGGCGGTATGGGCATTATTATGTTTCATGGTATCGGCGGCGATTATATTACCACTTCATCCCGGGCACACCAGGAATTGCTGAACTATCTTAAAAAAAATAAGAAAACCGTTTGGGTGGCCACATTTCAGCAGGCAATGGATTATGCGATGAGTAACGAATAAGTTCGTTCAAACCTAATTTAATGAATTATACCAAACAAAAAACTTTTGCAAACCGGCATCGCTTTTTAAATTAAGGTTATTGGTTTTTAAATAGCTTTCCGCATCTGCTATATGACCGGCAAGCGCCTTGACTAACGATTTTTTATTAAGACTTACTTTAATCAACTGATTATCCCTGAAAATATAGTAAACCTGGTAGTCAGTAAATGACTTGGTAGTGGTAGCTGAGTTAAAAGCTTTGGTTTCCATCAATTGTTTGCCATAGTATTTTAACAGTTTAACTTTCCCGTCTGCAATCAACTGGTACCACGAATTTTCTGTTTGGTTATCAACTGGCGGGATATTATTAACAAACACTATGGGTTTGATGTCGCTTACCTCGTTGCCGGTAAGTGGCAGTGTAAAGCTGGTCAATTTATTTTCGAACTCCATTGTTTCGCCGTTTTCACCCCGGTAAAGTAAACGGTTGCCGTAAGTATCCAGTTTCAGCGTGGCACTAAAGCTTTTATTATTGCTTAAAACTATGGTGCCGCTGGTCCACTTATTGAGAAGATACGGGTCGCCTTCAATATCGGTATAAGAAATTTCTGTAATAGGGTGCCCCTGTACATCATTCACAAATTGGGCGTAAGCGCCTTTGCCGCAAATTAACAGGAGGGCGACAATTATAAGGAGAGCTTTTTTCATGTATCGGGTAAATAGTTAAAGCTGCAAACTAATAGAATTGGCGTATCATCAATATGCCAAAATCACCAATCATCGTTTATAAAATCCCACTTTAGGGGTGATTATTATCACCCTCTGCGGTAGTAATTTTAGGTTTTTTAACAAATGGAATTTGCTGATATTTTATTCAGCATTTTTCTATCAAGTTATGCAATAAATGCCCGAAAACTATCCCAAGCTGTTTACCCGCTGCCACCTGCTGGCAATGGTTTTTTCTCTGGCCGTTTTGCTCAACAATTCCTTGATTTGTCATGCTCAAAAGTATTCCTTTTCGCATCAGGATATTGAGGACGGCCTGGTGGAATCGCAGGTAAACAATTTGACCATCGATAACCAGCACCGTTTATGGATAGCTACCAACGGCGGCGCATGCCGGTATGATGGACAGGAATACACGGCTTACACCCGGCAAAACGGTATGCCCAGCAATTTTGTAAGCACGGTTTTTACTGAAAAAAACGGGCGTGTTTGGTTTGGCACGCAAAACGGACTCACTTATTTGGACAACCATAAGCTGGTTGATTACCTGGTAATTGCCAAACTAAAAAATAAACGGGTGACCAGTATTGTAAAGGATAGTACCGGAAATGTATGGTTTTTAATGAATCATCATCTGTTCGGCATAAAAGGCAAAAAAATAAAGCAGGAACTTATTCCCGACACGGGCGAAATGCTTTCGAGCTGCCTTGCGGTTAACAAAGCTGGTAAGCTATTTGCGGCCGTTTATCGCAAAGGTATTTATCGCCTTGACAATGGTAATTGGGTAAGAATGATTGCATTTCCTTTCGCTGATAAACGGCTGATTATTGAAAAAATTTTGTTTGATAAACAGGATGAGGGTAACCTGTTTCTGCTAACCGGTGATACGGTTTATACATTAAAAAATAATCGGCTACGGTTGTACGAACCCCGCCTGGTACGTTCAATTAAAAAGCCTTTATTAGCCATTGAGCAGGAAAACAATGGCGCTATGTGGATAGGATCTGTTAGCGGGGCATATCGCGTAAAGCAAAGTCAATTAATGCATTTTGACGCGCATAACGGGTTTACCGACAACCCAATTTCTGAAATTTATTTGGATGCAGATAATAATCTTTGGCTCGGGAGCCAGGGTAGTGGATTTTATAAATACGAAGGCGACAGGGTAGTGGTGTTTGATAAATCGCAGGGAATGCCGGTTAGCGAAATTGTAATGAGCATGGTGAAAGAGAAGGATAACCAAGTGCTGATAGCACTTGACGGCGGCGGACTGATGCGTTACGATGGTAAAAAATTGCTCCCCGTTAAGCTGCCGGAAAATATACCCGGGCTGAACAGAGTACAGTGCCTGCTGACCGATAAAAACGGCATCATTTGGATAGGCACCAATGCTGCCGGTATATGGACCTATCACGACAATTCATTTGCGATGGTACCTCAAAGTAACAAGTATTCTATAAACGATTTAAAAGAAGATGAACAGGGCAATATATGGGTAGCTTCCCCTTCCGGGTGTATGTACGTAAAAGATAACCAGTTGCACCGATTGGATGATTTTAATATGTACTGTTCGTCGGTATGCGTTGTTGGTAAAGATTCTGTAATGGTGGGTACGCAGGACGGCGTTATGCTATCGGTGAACAAAAAGAAAAGCGGCAACTTTAAACTCGATGCCGTGCGAACCTCAGCCGTATTTTGTATGCTCCAATATAAACATTTACTATTGATGGGCACCGACGACAGGGGCTTGTTTGTATGGGACAAAGCCAGCGGGCAGGTGAAAAATTATAGCATAAAAGATGGTTTAAATTCTAACACCATCTACAGCCTGGTAACCGATGATCATGACGTGGTATGGATAGGCAATGGGCGCGGCGTTAACAAAATGGCGTACAATGAAAATACCAAACGATTTATAGTTAATCAAAATGAAAACTCAAAAAGCCCGATCCTGGAAGCGAATCAGGATGCATCGCTCTATTTTGATCACAAAGTTTGGATTGGGACAACAAAAGGGCTGGTAATTTATAATACGGATACGCCGATGGCGACCTCAAGTCAGCCGCATATTGTTATCAAGTCTGTTAAGCTAATAGCACGGGCAAAAAATGGTGTGCAAACAGTTGATATCACCGGAACAAAAGGGATTAAATTGTCGCATAATCAAAGCCATATTTCCATATCGTTTCAGGGTATTTATTTAAGAAATCCTGAGGGTGTATCGTACCGCTACCAGTTAGCCGGGCTCGACACTTCCTGGTCGCTGCCTGGTAAAAACAACGTTGTGGATTATCCCTCGCTTCCCGCCGGTAACTACACTTTCAAGGTAAAGGCCATCAATGCTGATGCGCAGGCTTCTGCCGATACGGCAAGTTTTTCGTTCGCGGTATTGCCGCCTTTTTACCAAACACTGGGCTTTCGCCTGTTAAGCGTATCCTTTTTTATTTTGGTGGGGGTGGGTACTCAACGCTATTTCCATCATCGTAAAATAAAACAGTTGCAGGTGATAGAGGCAACAAAACGGGAAGAAAGCATGAAGATTCGACAACAAACCGCCGAAGATTTTCATGATGAACTGGGCAACAAGCTAACCCGGATAACAGTATTGTCGCAGTTGCTCGATAACAAAATGAGTGATTCCCAGCCCGATCAGAAAAAGCTGCTGGAACAAATCAGGCAAAATGCAGCATCGCTGTACAGCGGCACAAAAGATATTTTATGGGCGCTCGATCCGCAAAGCGATAATTTGTACGAGATACTAAACCGTATAAAAGATTTTGGTACCGAACTATTTTTGGATACAGGCGTGCGGTTTGAGTTCAACGGAATTGACGAGCAGCTTAACGAGATAAAGCTACCAATGGAATATAGTCGTAATTTACCCATGATATTTAAGGAATTACTGAACAACATTCTGAAACACGCGAACGCGAACCAGGTAACAGTAAATTTAAATAACAGCGAAAAAGATAAGTTAGTACTTTCTGTATCCGATAACGGACAAGGATTTGATCCGGAAACAGTTAGGAAAGGCCAGGGCATTAATAATATACGGACGAGAACACAGCGTATTGGCGGGACGATAGATATTTATTCGGCACCTGGAAAAGGCTCATTGAGCACCATCAATATTAAATTAAACAGTAAAAAAACAGGCTATGGAAAACCATGATGACATCAGGATCGTGATCATTGAGGATGACGACATTATCAGAGAGGGCTATGCGATGCTCATCGGCCAGTCGGCAGGTTTCCGGGTGGTTAACAGTTACATCTCATTTGACGAGGCTATAAAAACTATTGTTGCGGATAAGCCGGATGTGATTTTATTGGATATTGAATTGCCGGGCACCAATGGCATTGCCGCTATCCCAAAATTGAAAAAACAACTACCCGGTGTACAAATATTGATATTAACGGTTTACGAATCGGAGAAAACCATTTTCGAGGCACTGGCTAACGGCGCTGCTGGTTATTTAACAAAAAACACCAGCGCATCAAAAATAGTCGACTCAATAAGAGAGGTGCGGGATGGGGGAGGCCCGATGAGCATCAACATAGCCCGGATGGTGATAAAATCGTTCCAGAAAAATCAGGATTCGCCGCTTTCAAAACGCGAAACACAGATATTGGAATTGATAGTGGACGGCAAACACCGCACCCAAATTGCCAACGAGTTATTTATTGATTTGGAAACGGTGCGCAGCCACATCAAAAACATATACCTTAAACTGGGGGTGAGATCACGCGCTGATGCCATAAAAACGGCAAAGCAGAATAGGTTGATTTGAAG
>JABDBM010000155.1 GCA_013288685.1 Bacteroidota bacterium
CGGCAATAACAATTACGAAGCCAAGCAAAAGGAGATATTGGAGCTGGATAACCAGGTGCAGGAAGAAAAAGGGAAATTTTTACAGGCGCTCAATAGCCTCATCAGCGTGGCCGAAGACTGGAAAAGCAAATATATTTTAACCGCCTCGCAACCGGGCAAGTTGTCATTCTCGGGCATTGTACAAGAAAACCAGGTACTAACGCCCAACCAGGAAGTGTTTTATATTAACCCTGGCAACGAGCAATTTTACGGCGAAATGGCCGTATCGCAAAATAACATGGGCAAGGTACGGCAAGGGCAGGTGGTACTGGTAAAATTAAGAAGTTACCCTTTTGAAGAATACGGCATGATACGCGGCCGGATAAGATACGTGGCAGATGTGCCCTATCGCGACAGTGTTTTTATGGCAAAGGTTGATTTTAAAATCAAAAACTCATCCGACCTGAAAAAGCCCATACACCTTAAACAGGGCATGATGGCCGATGCCGAAATTGTAACCCAGGATGCGACAATACTACAACGCCTTACGCGCAGTTTTTTAAAGATGACGGGAGGGAGATAAGGGGTAATTGTTCGTTGTACTATAATAAATATTTCACTAATTAACAATAGTTAAAAAATGGTTAAAATTTGGTGAAAATATTATGTAAAAATTAAAAAAATTATTTATAGCTTTGAGTATTAACCTAAATTGATATGCCTAAATTAATGTTCTTATGGTTTTATTGCCCTTGCATACCAATCAGGCGCAGGCAATTAATAAACTGCCGCAAATTTTTTTATTTGTAACTATTGATAGCAAAAATGCCAGCACCGGATGGCAGGGGTTGCCGCTACACCAATAATTGGTTAACGGCTACCGGCCGCCAATTTTGCCCGCTACCTGGCTAAATACGTGCTTTATTAAGCATATAAAAGATACTTCTCGAGAAAGTAAAGGAGCATGCACTTTTGCAATACATGCCGTTTTGTAGCCGGGGCGGGGCCGGTAAAATTAATTTATTTTATCTAATAATTTTATTATGAAAAATTTTAACCAACTCAGCAGAGCTGAGATGAAAAACGTTTTGGGTGGTAAGTTACAGACCTTTAATTGCACCATTTACTACAGTAACGGCAGTACGATGAGCGGTTCGGTTCAGGCAGATAGTTTAGATGATGCATCTTCTAATTTAACAACTAACATTATAAACCATCCGGGTGTATACGGAGACCCAAGCTATTGGACTTGCCAATAATTCCAATAACCAAATTTTAGAATCAACAACGGATCGATGATTAGTCATTGATCCGTTAATTGATAACAAGCGAACGGTAATATTTGTATGAAAAAGATAATTTTCTCCTTTATTTTTTTATTATCAGGCTACCTGAATATTTACGCACAAGTGACCTTCTCAGGCACATTGTACAACTCGCCAGCGCAAAAAGTCTATTTAATAAGTTTGTATTATGGCAAAGTTGACTCTGCGGTTATTAATCCGGATAATCCGCGCTTTACATTAAAAGGTAATACCGATGGAGAAACATTTTATACTATGTTTTTTCAAAAAAAAGGCCCTTTTGTATTGAATCAGTTTATTGCAATGCCTGGGGAACATATTGTGTTTTCGTACGATGTTGAAAATAAATTTCAGAACAGGTGGATTGATGTAACCGGCTCGCCATTTACTTTTGAACGTATTTCGGCCTTTAAAAAGTTAATTCCCTATAGTCTTGATCAGGAAGAAAAAAGAAAAGAAATAGATTCCATCAGGAAATACGGTGGGGATACCACAGAGATTGTGGGTAAGTTAAAACGGATCGACGATGATGAAATTCAAAAAAACCTGATCTGCCTTCAATTGTTTGATACCACCAGGAGTGCGCGAAATGCGAGTCAGATGTTCAATAATTTACGCACCAGCAGTATTGTGCCTCAAATAACAAAGGATTCGCTTTTACAGGCAATAAAAGCACGATTTCCTGGTAGTAAGTACATCCAGGGCCTTACCACGGTAGCTTATGATCCGGCAAATGAGGGCTTGCCATTGGGCATTAAAGCGCCGGACATTGTGCTAAAGGATGTTGATGGACAAGATGTGGCTTTGACCAGGGTAAATCACAAATACTTACTAATTGATTTTTGGGCGAGCTGGTGTAAACCCTGCAGGACCGAAAGCCCCAACCTTAAAAAAACTTATGATAAATTCAGGGAAAGGGGCTTCCAGATATTATCGGTTTCGATAGATGCTGATATCAATAAGTGGAAAGGAGCAATAGCTGCCGACAGCACATCAGCCTTTATGCAGGTAATTGATACCGACGCTTCAAAAAGTGAATATTTAAAATTGTATAAAATTGTTTCTATACCGGCTAATTTTTTAATTGACGAAAGCGGGAAAATTATTGCCAAAAATATGCGGGACGATGAATTGTATAAGGAAATGGAAAAATTGATGGCGGGGAATTAATATATGGAGATAAATTATACTATGTTCTAAACGAGCGCAGGAGTTTTCAAAATTATTGATTTTGTATGTTCTGATTATCAGTGAACTACGTAATATTAACCATTGGTTAAATTGCATTTGTCTGATTGTCAATACGTTCCATTAAATTTCAAGAGCTCCGTGTTTGTAAAAGTGGAACGCTTTGATTAATTATACACAAATTCCCCAAATTCCGAGGTAACCGTCACCTGCTTTTTATCAGCCTTTTCAACATGTCCAATAATTTGCGCCTCAACGCCAAAGCTTTGTGATATGGCTATCAAATTAACTGCAATTGCCTCGGGTACGTACAGTTCCATACGGTGCCCCATATTGAAAACCTTGTACATTTCCTGCCAGCTGGTTTTTGATTCTTCATGTATCAGCTTAAACAGCGGAGGTACCGGGAAAAGGTTGTTTTTAATGATGTGCAAATCGTCAATAAAATGCAACACCTTGGTTTGTGCGCCCCCGCTGCAGTGTACCATACCGTGTATGCTATCGCGATAGCCATCTAAAATAGCTTTTATAATGGGTGCATAAGTGCGGGTAGGGGATAGTACCAATTTACCGGCGGTAACTGATTGTCCGTTGCCAATATCAATGGCATCAGTCAGGTTTTTGCTGCCCGAAAATATCAGGTCATGAGGAATAGCGGCATCATAGCTTTCGGGGTATTTGGTGGCGATGGTTTTATTAAAAACATCGTGCCGGGCCGAGGTTAGGCCATTTGAACCCATCCCGCCGTTGTATTCCGTTTCGTATTTGGCTTGCCCGTACGAGGCCATGCCCACTATCACATCGCCGGGTTGTATGCGGTGGTTGGATATTACCTCGTCGCGTTTCATGCGGCAGGTAACGGTAGAATCCACAATTACGGTGCGTACCAAATCGCCCACATCAGCAGTTTCGCCACCTGTGGAATAAATGCCGATTCCTGCGTTACGTAATTCAGCTAAAATTTCTTCGGTGCTGTTGATGATGGCGGCAATAACCTCGCCCGGAATGAGGTTTTTATTACGGCCAATGGTTGATGAAAGCAGGATATTATCTGTAGCGCCAACACAAAGTAAATCGTCAAGGTTCATGATAATGGCGTCCTGGGCTATGCCCCGCCAAACAGATATATCGCCGGTTTCTTTCCAGTAAGTATAAGCTAAACTCGATTTGGTGCCCGCGCCATCGGCGTGCATAATGTTGCAATAAGCCGGGTCGCCGGTAATAATATCGGGTATTATTTTACAAAAGGCTTTTGGGAAAATGCCCTTGTCAATGTTTTTTATAGCATTATGCACATCATCCTTTGAGGCCGAAACACCCCGTTGATCATACCGTTGCGAAGAAATCATCTGCAAATATAAATATAGTTCATGGTTCACGGTTCATGGTTCATGGTTTTTTGCCTGGTGGCCATCGCACAAAAGCTTTTTACTATGAACTATGAACCATGAACTAAGAACCAAAGCGCACTTTTTCCATGTACCATAAACTGTCAATCATCAACTAATCCCTACATTTGCCTCACCATGAAAATTATTATCTGGCTCCGTGCTCAATTAAAACGGTCGTTCGACAGGATCCGCAACGAGAATTTAAAAAAGAATGCGCTGCAGGCTATTCCGTTCTGGATGGCGTCTATTATTACAGGATTGGCCGCCGTACTGTACACCAAGCTATTTGTAGGCGCCGAAATGCTAACCGGGATGGTTATCCATTACCATGCCTGGCTGCTTTTTATATTATCACCGGTTTGTTTTGTAACGGCCTGGTGGTTGGTGCACAAATATTCGCCGTATGCAAGGGGGAGCGGAATTCCGCAGGTAATGGCAGCTATACAGATATCAACGCCAAAGACAGCTACCTTAATTGATAAGCTGTTGGGTTTTCGCATTATATTATTTAAGGTGATATCAAGTTTAATTATGGCCTTTGGCGGCGGCGCGATAGGCCGCGAGGGGCCAACTATTCAGATTGCGGCATCGATATATAAAATAGTGTACCAGCTATTGCCAAAATGGTGGCCAAAGGTAGCCAAACGCAATATGATGGTAACCGGGGCGGCGGCTGGTTTGGCGGCAGCTTTTAATACACCGCTGGGCGGGATTGTTTTTGCTATTGAAGAGTTAACTAAAACCCATTTCAGCTATTATAAAACTGCCATTTTTTCGTCGGTTATTATTGCCGGGCTATCGGCGCAGGCTTTATTGGGGCCCTATTTATACCTGGGCTATCCTAAATTGGATGGTTTGTCGTCGCTGATATTTTTTGGAGTGGCCCTGGTTGCGGCGATATCTGGTTTGTTAGGCAGCAGCATGTCGAAACTGATATTGTTTATATTTAAGCTGAAGGCGCGATTTAAATTTACTTACCAGCACGTTAGTTATGTTGTTGTTTGCTCGCTCGCCATGGCTACTATAGCTTATTTTGTTGACATGAGGGTTTTAGGCTCGGGTAAGGATATTATGCAAACCACACTTTTTACACCCGATAAGTTTGTGGCCTGGTATATACCCATATTGCGCATAGGCGGACCGTTGCTTTCATTTACCACCGGCGCTGCCGGCGGTATATTTGCACCTGCATTGGCTGCCGGGGCCAGCACGGGTTCGTTGGTGGCCAGTTGGTTCAAAGTGTCGGACATTGATACCAATATGCTGATTTTAGCCGGGATGGTGGGCTTTTTAACTGGTGTTACACGATCGCCGTTTACTTCGGTAATATTAGTTTTGGAAATGACCGACCGCCACAATGTAATTTTTCACCTGATATTAGCCGGAATGGTAGCCAGCCTGGCTGCTATATTGATTGAAAAGCATTCATTATACGATCATCTGAAAGTGCAGTATATTAAAGATTTGATGCATAATGAAGAACCGGAGGAAGTGCTGGAAGAATCGAGACTGTGAGAATCAAGAGTCAAGAAAATAAAGAACCGTCATTGCTTCATCGTTCCTCTTCACAATGAGGATTATTTTATTTTTTCTCTTGGTTCTTGACTCTTACTGTCTTGCTTCTTGCCTCTACTTTATAAACAGCAATTCCCTAAACTTCGGCAGCGGCCATAACGAGTCGTCTACCAATTGCTCCAGTTTATCTACGTGAAAACGGATGCCGGGGAAATAAGGCTTTACTTTTTCATCGTAATCAATGGCTCTTTCGCGGATGTCTTCAATTTTGTTGGCTTTCTTCCGTTCATTAACCATGGCATCAATATCAGCTTTAATGGCATTTACGTGTGTAGCTATTTTGGTGATGATATCTATCTGTGCCGTGTAAGTATCCTCGCTAAAGCCCAGATCTTTTAAGCCACGTACGCTTTCAACCAGTTTACTTTGGTAGGCAATAGCAGCCGGGATAATAATATTTACACCCAGTTCGCCAATTACGCGGGCTTCAATCTGTAATTTCTTAAAGAAGGCCTCCAATAAAATTTCATGGCGCGCCACGGCTTCGCGTTTGGTAAATACGCCCGTTTCGGCAAATAATGTTTCCGATTTTTCGGACAAGATAGCATCAAGCGCCTTTGGCGTGGTTTTTATATTAGGCAATCCTCTTTGCTCGGCTTCTTTTTCCCATTCTTCGCTATAGCCATTACCTTCAAAACGGATGTTTTTTGATTCCTTAATATATTTTTTAATGATGATGAGCAGGGCAACATCTTTCTTTTCACCCTTTTTTATTAGCTTATCAACATCGTATTTGAATTTCTTCAACTGATCGGCCACTATCAGGTTCAAAATAGTCATCGGGCTTGCCGAGTTTTGGGAGGAACCTACGGCCCGCAATTCAAATTTATTACCGGTAAATGCAAACGGCGAAGTACGGTTGCGGTCGGTATTATCCTTTAATATTTGCGGTATCTTAGGGATGCCCTGCCATAATAAGGCATCATCCTTTATTTTCTTACTTATCCGGGAGGTTTCAATCTCGTCGAGTACCTCACTTAACTGGGTCCCCAAAAAGATGGACATAATAGCCGGCGGAGCCTCACTGGCGCCCAAACGGTGATCATTATTTACCGAAGCTATAGAGGCCCTTAATAAATCGGCATGTTCGTGTACTGCTTTTATGGTATTTACAAAAAAAGCAAGAAACATGAGGTTATTTTTAGGCGTTTTTCCAGGCGACAGCAAGTTTTTACCCGTATTGGTAATCATTGACCAGTTGTTATGCTTGCCCGATCCGTTAATGCCTGCATAGGGCTTTTCGTGCAATAACACCTTAAAGTTATGGCGTTTGGCAATACGGTCCATCAAATCCATCAGCAACTGGTTATGATCAATAGCCAGGTTAATCTCTTCATAAACAGGGGCGCATTCAAATTGCGATGGTGCTACCTCATTGTGGCGGGTTTTTAATGGGATGCCTAATAATAAGGCCTCGGTTTCCATATCCTGCATAAAGGCATACACCCGCTCGGGTATTGCGCCAAAGTAGTGATCTTCCAACTGTTGGTTTTTTGCCGACATGTGGCCGAACAAGGTACGCCCGGTAAGGTACAAATCGGGTCGTGCATTAAATAAGGCAATATCAACCAAAAAATATTCCTGCTCAATACCTAACGAGGCATTTACTTTTTCGATACTCTTATCAAAATAATGGCAAACATCTACCGCTGCCTTATCTAATACATTCAATGCTTTCAACAGTGGCACCTTATAATCAAGCGCTTCACCAGTATAGGATACGAATACGGTTGGGATACATAGAGTGCGCGCCATAATAAAGGCGGGGGATGATGGGTCCCACGCGGTATAGCCCCTTGCTTCGAAAGTGTTGCGGATACCGCCGCTTGGGAAACTGGAAGCGTCCGGCTCTTGCTGTGCCAGTGCGTCGCCCGAAAAACGCTCAATTGCGCTACCGTCGGCAGTCGGTTCAAAAAAGGCGTCGTGTTTTTCGGCGGTCGAGCCGGTAAGCGGCTGAAACCAGTGTGTATAATGAGTGGCGCCCTTACCAATGGCCCATGATTTCATGGCCGATGCCACCTGTTCGGCCAGGTCGCGTGGGATGGGCTCGCCTTTTTCTATCGAATTAACAATACCCTGGTAGGCTTCCGTTGAAAGATATTCTTTCATCTTCTTTTTGTCGAAAACATTCGCAGCAAAAAAATCTGAAATTTTTTGGGAAGGGGCTTTGGTCTCAGGAATTGTCCTGGTCAACACAGCCTGTAGTGCCTGAAATCGGATATTTGACATGAATCAAAATTTT
>JABDBM010000156.1 GCA_013288685.1 Bacteroidota bacterium
CGGAGGCGAGTTTATAGTACACTGTTTTATAAATTCAATAGCTTGCCGGGCCTGCCCTAGCGCCCGCATTGGCGCAACAACATTTGGAAGCAGGTAGTAATAATCCGTCAAATCGCGGTGCCTTGGGTCAAAAAATGGCGTTTTTTTATACCATTCCATGCTGGTATTATAATTACCTAAATCGTAATATATCTGGCCAATAGCCAGTTCCGAAGAAACAACATAGGCCATATTTGATGAGTCAACTTTTTTAGGAGAATTTTTCAGTGCCTCTAATTCGTAATAAAGTCGTCTGTAATTATTGCCCTTCCTCCTGTAAATCTCCGACAAAAAATTTTCACTTACATTTAGCTCTTTATACCCGGCAGCGGTATACAGCTTCAACACAGCTAACATTTCGGCTTCAGCTAAATCAACTTTCCCCTGGTTAAAATGGCTAATCGCGATGCCCTCCCGTGCAGACGCGATACCAATTTTATTACCCGTTTTTTTATAAAGATCAAGCGAACGAGCGTAAAACTCCTGTTGTTTAACCGCCCAATGATCTACGTTAAGCGGCATGCGAATGCCCAATTCGCGCCAGGAAAAAGCTTCCTTGTCCGCATCACCTAAGTTGTGATAATAATCGGTAATCGCTTTATAATTTTCAATTCCAGCATCTATATTTCCCTGTTCAATATCATATTCGGTGTTTAATGCCACAACAACGTTTTGCCAACCCTTGTCGTTAACGTTATTTTTTAATTGCCAGCCTTCCTTAAAAATATCAACAAGCGCATCAAGGTCTTTCTTATCTGTGCCGGTTTTGTAAAGCTTTTGTTTAGCTGATTCTAATTGGGCGGGGATATTATGGAAATTATATTCATTTTTTTGATTGGATGATGGCTTGCCCTGTTCGAGCGCCTGGGTTTGCGTGATTGCCAACGCGCTGGCCGAAGTAAGTAAAATGAAATATAAGGCAAAACGGTTGAGCATAATTCCTTTTGTGTCCTTAAAGATAGACAAAAAGAAAAAACGGGCAACATTTTTTACGATGAAACACCATTGGCGGACGAAGCATTGACAACTTTTTAAAAATTGTCAAAGCTTTCTTCAAGACCTACCAAACATACGTTGCCGCCGCACCGCTATTCAACACAGCGCTCACCATCTTTCCGTTCCAGGCAATATTAAAATGCTGTGCGCTTGCACTGGTGTTGGCAACTATTAAAACCCGTTTATTACCCGGTGTTTTAAAAGCAACATTGGGGAGCGACCGTAAATTATCAGATCCGATACGCACGGACCCGGGTCTTACATATTTTGATGCATGGGCGATAACGTAATAAGCAATATTGCGGGATGTTAACTTACCCGAATCAATAGTGATAGCACCCTGACAAAACGGGCAGCCACCGTTACTGGTATGGGGCTTATTGTTAATATCGGCAGCCAGGTTCCATAACAATACATTGCGGCTCCAATTGCGGGGTGCACCAATAACCAGTCTGGCAACGTATTTACCCGGCGTGAAACCACCTCGTTCGGTAACCATTTGCTCGGTAAAGTACAGGTTTTTATCAGAATGACTATTATGAACTTTGCTCATTGCGGTAATTTTACCATTGTATAGGTGAAAAGCAGAGCCGTCCGCATATTTTGCTGCTTCCGGATCGTTTAAGATAGATATTGGATAATCAGCCGAGTCGCAGTTATGATCAAATAAAATGACTTTAGTTTTGGCGCCTGCTGTTTTAAAGGCAGGCCCGAGGTAGTTTTTTACAAAGTCTAACTGTTCATCCGGAAACATCTGCATGCTTGGCGTATTCTTACCGTTCATCGGCTCGTTTTGGATGGTGATGGCATCAATAACAATCCCTTCTTTTTTCATTTGCCCTATGTACTTTAAAAAATATTGGGCGTATACCGGGTAATATTCTTTTTTCAGCTTCCCTCCTCTTACGTTGTTATTGGTTTTCATCCACACCGGGGCCGACCATGGCGATGCCAGTATTTTTATTTTCGGATTAACTTTTAGTATCTCCTGTAACACAGGTACCACATCTTTCCTGTCATCGGCCAAATCAAAATGTGCAAGCGAAGCATCAGTTTGTCCGTCGGCCAAATCATCATACGAAAACACATGGTCGTTCATATCCGATGCCCCAACACTTACCCGCAGGTAGCTAATGCCTATGTTGTTTTTGTCACTCCTGAAAAGTTCGTCAATCAATTCTTTTCGTTTATCAGGCGCCATTTGCATCATTAATTGGGCACTGCCACCTGTTAAGGCAAAACCAAAGCCGTCAATCTTTTGATAAACGGAATCTTCATGTATGGTGATCGTTGAATCCGTCGAATTTGAGTTTCCAAATTGCAGGGTTTGTTGTTCCTGAAACAGTGCCGATTTATCGGCATTGGTGATGCGTACCTGAACCATTTGCGCCTGAGCGAAAACAGCGACTAATAAAAAAATCAACGAAAAAAAGATGCAGTAAGTATTTCTTCTCATATTGGGTCAGTAAACCGCTAATTTATATCAAAAAAATTGAGGGTGCCTAAGTCAGCGCAAACATCATCAATTTCGTTACATTGTAACTTTCATTATCGGTGTCGACACCCGGTACATCGCTTGTCGCTAACGAGGGCTAACCGTATTGTTATTACCAATTATTGATGTGCCTTCGGCCATTTCCCATAATATCTGATCCATCCGTTCTAATTCCGATTCCATATACCCCAACACCTCCTCATCCGAAGGATCAATTCTTAACATAGGGAAAAGACCTTTCAAATTTGCCAATGGGCTCCGAATCAAATGTGATTGCTTCCAGGTCATTTCGAGTATTTTATCGATATGCGATTGTATACTTTGATAAGCCATTTGAAGGTCTTGCTCAGCTTCTTTTCGCTCGGTAACATCGGTAACGGCCAACACCAACCCCAATATCTTCTTACCCCTATCAGCTATCGGGAACATCCTAACGTAATACCACAAATTACTATCATCCGGTTGTGGGTAGCTCACCTCGTAACTGATGGTCTCGCCCTTAAAAACAGCCTTTGTGTACTCCAGGAATTGTGAACGCCTTGCGGACGACATCACGTCATATATCTTACCACCATCGCCCGGTTCAAAATTAAATTCACTTTTTGCCATTATCAACGCCTGGCTATTATATTCTACCAAATCCAGATCAGCATTCAGCAAAGCGTAGGCAGTATCGGTGTTATTCAAAATGGTTTGTAAATTAGCTTCGCTTTTTTTGAGCAACTCCTCGGCTCTCAGCTTTTCCGTAACATCACTTGTCGACGAAAGCCTTGCATACCGTCCCTCAAATACAATGTCCTGTGCAATAATATTCACCAAAATTTCTGTGCCGTCTTTTTTTACGTGTTCAACAACCCCAAAGTCGGTGGCCTCTTCAAGGTCCGCATAATACCCTGCCAACAGCTTGTCCCAATATCTATCCGGGCGCAATTTTTTTATATCCATGTGCACCAGTTCATTCGGGTTATAACCATATAGTTTAGCGGCGGCATTATTAGCGGCTATCACGGTCATATCGTCTTTGGCAACAATCCACAATGGCATTGGGTTACTTTCAAAAAGCAATTTATATTTCTGCTCTGATACCTTTAATTCATCTTCAGCCTTTTTGCGGTCGGTTACCTCAATCATCGAACCAATAAAGATCTGTTCATCTTCAACAAAAGCACGCCTTCCATAAAACTCAATCCAATTTGAACTTCCATCTTTTTTTTTACCCATGGCTTCATAATGCACACTTTCTACAATACCTTCCCTTCTCAAACGGCTCATTTCTATTGCCAGCGATTGGTAGTCGGGATGGATAATGGTTTCAATTGGCGGAAGACCTATCAGTCCGTCGGGTTCGTAGCCAAACACCTCGGCAAATCTCGGATTAACATAAATAAACTTACCATACTGAACCATATATATACCCACCCTCGATTTTTCGGCAAGGGTGCGAAACTTCACTTCGGCTATCCTCAATTCAGCTTCCATTCGTTTTCGCTGTGTAACATCCCGGGCAACAACCAATGTCCTTTCGTCAACAAATTTTTTAATATTAATTTCCACATCTAAAATGCTGCCAGACTTCGTAATGATCTTCCTTTCGGCAATCGTCGATTTCCCGGGTTTGATATCTGTAAATATCAGTGGGTAGTTTCGCAATAATTCGGCACTCAAAAGCGAAGTGATGTTCATCTGCAGCAACTCATCGCGGCTATACCCAGTCATATTACATACGCTATCGTTCACCGTTATGAAATCGCCGGTGGCGTTTAGTACATATATCGCGTCCGAAGCGTGTTCAAACAACGATCGGTATCTTTCCTCACTTTTTTGTAACTCGGCATTTAATTCCGTAAGCCTCGCCGAACGCTCTTCAACTTTTATTTCGAGATTAGTATTGATATTTCTTATTTCCTCTTCGGCTTTTGAACGCTGTCCGTCTAACTTGTTCAGCCATTTTGCCGTTATCCATATCATAATAAGACTTGTTACCAAAAGGCCTATGGCCAATAGTGATATCCCGATTTCGGGCGGCAGGATGTGAAAGCGTTCGCTTTGGATACGCAACGAACCAAAAACGATAAGTACGAGCATTAATGTAATAAAATGCCTCCTCGCCATTGTGTTCCCGATCTTGTTTCCGTGAAAAAGGGCCGTTATACCCAATTGCGGATTTAAAAGTGTTGCCGACATGGAGAGGAAAAGGAACAGGATGGCCGTATGAATGGGCATGGAACTTACATAAGAAAAGCTGTATAGCATGGATACACCATACACATACCCCATAATGGCGATGCCCGAAATTACAGTAACGGCATGCAACAAATACTGAAAAACGCTGTGAAACTTACCGGCCCCGGTGCTTAGCCCCAGTAAACCTACCCCCAACAAAACAAAACTTGCTGCTGTATTATAAGCCATGCGGCCGGGGAACGGAGAAAGACTGGTAGTTGATTGATGGTCGGCTGCAAAAAGCTGGTCGATATGGCCATCAAAATGTAGTTGATATTCCAGTAATGTAACTCCCCCAATAATACTTACCACTAGCAGCAATAAAAGGTAAATACGGTTTGCGGAAGTGCTTCGCCGCTCGTTTTTTATGATCAGGGCTCCTCCCAGCGCCATAAAACAAAACGCCGAATTAACCTTCATGTTAACCAGCCCCGGGATTACACTTTCAAGGTTTTTCAGATTGAAAAACCAGCCAATAAGCACTACTACACTGGTAAAAAGTGCGATCATGCCAACGCGTTTTACCGTTTTATTGGGTAAAACATTAGCGTTATGTTCTGATGTTTGATTATAGTTATTGGTCAATCAGCCTTATTTTTAAATTAGATATCTAAATATTGTATTCAACAAAGCTAATAGGTTTTGTAAAAAACTAAGTTGAAAAACATTATACCCCGACTCTTTTTCTAAATTACTATCCAACCCTCCTCAAAAAACGTCAGTTTTGAGCCTAAAGCCCATCGGTCTTCCCCTACAAGCGAGTCTTTAGCACAGTTGGCGTTCACACTACTTTCCTTGGGTGGTATCTGCGTCTTTTGTTTACTTTGAGCCATAGCCCAAATATCAGATAAAATTGTTGTGAGTATTATTAGGGCAAGTGTCCTGATATTCATAAATTGTTTCATTTTGTTTATAAAGATGCCTGAAAAACAAAAATTCCATAGTTACCTAACTTAAATCCGAAATCGAACATCCGAGATCCGAAATAAAAAACGGCCCCAACATGGCTAAAACCACATCAGGACCGCTTATTATATATTTAGGGTTAATTATTTTATTCGCTGAAACTCAAATCCAGGTGACCGCTTGCATCAACGTTAACAGGTACACCGCCGCCGTTAAGACTGCCTCTAACATGATCTTTTTCCCACTCGCCGCTAAATTTGCCTGTGCTTGATGCCGGGTTAATCCGGTTAGCGCTTAAGTTAAGGTTCATGCCCTGGTTAGCCGGTAATTTTAAACCAACGTGACCGCCGCTTACATCAAGCTTTACATATTTGCCCAAACGTAACAATTCAACATTCATGCTACCGCCGCTTGTTGAAGCTTCCAGGCTGCATGATAACTGACTTAAATTTACGCTGCCGCCCGATGTACCAGTAATCAGTTCACCATCAATATGGTTGGCATGTATGCTGCCCCCACTGGTATTGGCAGTAATTGAACCTTTTAAATCTTCCAAATTCAATGACCCACCTGATGTTTCGAGTCTGATTTTTCCCTGGCAACTATTGGCATGGATACTTCCGCCGCTGGTTTCCAATTTAATATCGTTGCTTGAGTTTGACACTTCAATGCTACCGCCTGATGTTTCACCCCTGATTACACCAACCAAATGGTCAACATGCAAACTACCGCCGCTGGTTGTAAAGTTTTCGCTTCCGGATAAATTATCCAAATGAATACTGCCGCCACTTGTACTTAAATGTGTGGCGCTTTGATTAGGCACAAATATTTTGAACGAAATGCTTAATTGTCTTTTCCAATCCCAGTTAAAGCCGCCTTCATGTTTTCTTTTTGCCCTGGCATGTAATTCGTGGTCGTTTACCAAAACTTCCAGAACGTAATCTTCGTCAAGGCGTTTTTTTATTTCTTCTCTGCTTAAATCGCTGTTATTGTTGCCGCGAACGTACACTTCAATCCGGGGTTGTTCTCCCGAAGCACCGCTTACCGAGATGCTGCCACCAGAAGTTTCCACAAATACACTCCGTATGCCCTCGCTGGCTAATGATTTTGTTTCATACGGCGTTTTATTCCAATCCTGCCCTAAGGCTACACAACTTTGGCAGGCGATAAATAATAGTAACAGGTAATTTTTCATCTCTTTATATGTTATTTGATCTATTAGACAAGCGTTTTTTTTAGACGTTGCATGGTTTTGCGAATATAATCAGTTTATTGGTGTACGAGCGTGATGTCATTAGCCGATTTCGAATTAAAACTAACCTCTCATCTCCAACCCCTAATCACTCTGAACGCAAACTTTCCACGGGGTTCGCCAAAGCTGCCTTCAATGCCTGCACACTCACCGTAACACCCGCCACAATTAACGATGCTGCCCCGGCTGCGATAAAGATCCACCAATGGATGCTGATGCGATACGCAAAATCCTGTAGCCATTTATCGGACATATACCAGGCTATCGGCGATGCTATCGCTGCAGCGATTATAATCAACCATAAAAAATCTTTCGAGATCAAAAGGATGATTGACGATATGTTAGCACCAAGCACCTTGCGGATACCAATTTCTTTGGTGCGTTGTACAACTGCATAAGCGGTAACAGCAAATAAACCCAGGCAGGCTAACAATATGGCTAATGCCGAAAAGGTGGTAAACACTCCGGCTGTTCGCTGTTCTGCACGGTATAGGGCGTCATAATCAGCATCTAAAAATTTATAGCTAAAAGGTTTGTCATTTACACGGTTCTTCCATAACGTTTCGAGCGATTTTACAATTGATGCTGTATTGTTGCCGCTAACCCTTATAAATATATCATTTGTTTGCTCACGATTTAAGAAGATTAGCAGCGGACCGATGGGATCATGGAACGATTTAAAATTAAAATCTTTTACAACAGCTTTTACCGTTCCGCCAAAATTCTTAGAAATTTTCTGCCCAATAGCC
>JABDBM010000157.1 GCA_013288685.1 Bacteroidota bacterium
AACTACGCCCCTATGGATGAAAAAGAGCAGCAAGAATGGATTTAAATACCAGCCGGGATTTTAGTACGATCAGCCCGTCGGCCAAAGCGCTGCTGTTGCTGAAGGGATATACTCCTATTCCTTTTGCTAAACAGGCCGCTTTGCTAATCAGTAAACCAGAGGTTTATGCTCCCGATTTCACTCGCAAGGATGCTGCTTTTTGGGTGTATGCAGTTCATTTCGAAAACAGGTACTGGAGCATCGACCAGCTATTACAGGGATTGCCGGTAACTAACATTTTAGAAATATCGTCGGGTTTTTCCTTCCGGGGATTGGCCGCAGTTCAGCAAAATCCTGTTCATTACGTTGATACCGATTTGCCCGAAGTAATGGAAATTAAAAAACAATTGGTGGCCGAATTAGGGGCGGATACCACCAACTTAAAAATGCTGCCCTTAAACGCACTGGATGAAGAACAGTTTAACCGGGCCATTAACGTTTTGCCCGAAGGCGACGTAGCGATAGTAAACGAAGGCTTGTTGGTATATTTAAACGAGGCAGAAAAAAAACAACTATGTAGCATCATCCGTAACGTTTTGGAAAAACGCGGTGGTTATTGGATAACGGCCGACATCTATATTAAAAGAGACACTAACCTGGATAGCGTACAGATGGACAGTGAACTGAAAAGCTTTTTTGAACAACACCGGATAGAAGACAATAAATTTGACAGCTTTGAAGCTGCCCGGGAATTTTTTAAAAACGAAGGTTTTATAGTTGATAAAGAAGCTGAACCTGATCGTGAAAAATTGAGTACATTGCCTTACCTCATCGGCTCGCTCACATCCGGGCAACTGGCAAAGTTAAGCACGTCGGTAAAAACCCAGGCAGCCTGGCGCTTAAAGCTTGCTATTCAGCCTTAAAATAACGCGGAATCATCCGAACCGAAATAATATCAAACTAAAATATTTGATGCGGATTGGTATACGCCCATCCTAATGCCTTGAGCATTGTTACCGGTTTGCCGGTTAAGTGCGTAACTTTATCGATGATTATGGTATGCAAGTCAATGCCTTTGTAATTCCGCTCGTTAAGCAGGTCAACTAATTTTTTGTTGGGGATTTTTTGTCCGGGCGTTTCCAATTCTCCCACCTCAATAAAAACGTGAACTGGTAATTCGGTATGTGTAGCTGCGTACGCTTTTTCAATATCAAATATTTTGGCACTATCGTAACCCAAGGCCGGACTGCCGATGAGTATGTTTTTGAATAATAATGGCTTTGTAAACAAAACATAAGTACCGAATAAACCACCCATAGAATAACCATACAAGGTACGCTGCGTTGGATCTGCCTTGTAACCTGAATCAATCAACGGAATCAGCTCTTTTTCTATAAACCCCAAAAATGCAGGGCCTCCGCCGGTACCAGGACCATTTTTTAACGCTGTGGGCGTAAAATCGCGGTTGCGTTTATTGCCGGGTGTGCCGATGAGTCCGCCATCGCCAATTGCTATTAACAGCGGTTCTTTAATGTGATATTCGGCCATCATCAAACCAAGGTATTCCAGCGTTGGTGAAAAATCGTTGTCGCCATCAACAACATAGAGCACCGGGAACTTGCCTTTAGCGGTATCGTACCCTGCCGGGAAATGGATATAAATATCATAATCATTACCGGCAATTTTTGAATGCATTAGCCGGTGCTCGGAGTTGGGAACGGTTACCAGCTGTTTTTGTTGGGAAAGAGCCAGCGAGCCAGAAAGACAGAGGGTCAACAGACAAAGCAGTGCGCGTTTCGTAGCAGATAAATGTTGCATGGTTTATAATCGAATAACGGTTTATTGGTTAAAATTACTCAAAAAACATATCATCTACAGCCGTAGTAATAAAAAACGAGCGCTGAGCAGGAAATGTTGTAGGTCTCGCGCTGCTTTATCCTGCGCTAGACTTTCCGGTACATGATATAGGCATTAGTCAGCCCGTCTTGCCGATGGTTAAATGCATCAGGAATTTCCCCAATAATTTCAAAACCCAGGCTTTTCCAAAGCATAACCGCCCGCTCATTACTTTTTACCACTATATTAAATTGCATGGCATTATAACCCAACCGCGAAGCTTCGGTTATGGAAAACTCCCCCATCGCCCGGCCAACGCCTTTGCCGAAAATTCCGGGAGCAGTCATATACCCTGCATTGGCAATGTGCGCGCCGAGATCGGGCTGGTTATCTTTCATAAAAAATGTACCGGCAATTTTATCATCAACCAAAGCCACATACGTATGCTTGTCGGCTCCGCACCAAAAGGCAAGCATTTTTTCTTTTGATGAATCCGGTGCAAAAACATAGGTATCGCCTGTTGCAATTACCTGTCGTATGATATCCCAAATGTCGTTATAATCAGATGGTACAGCCTTTCTTATCTCCAGCATATTCGTATAACCCATTAACTGAAAGCTACTTATAATTATTAACTAATTTAATTACTTCAATATTAAAGTTCGAGTGGTTTATTCCAATCAATTCACTAACCACTTTAAAATAGTTATCATCTCCCCTCCCGCAATCAATTAACGCTTTAATGCCGGGTATATCTTTGCGGCGTTCCACTTCGTCGCTTATTAAACTGGCCAGTAGCGATCGTACTTTGGTTTGGTCTCCAAAAATCAATGGCCCCCTGGTAAATAAGTCAAGCAAGTCTGCACCGGGATGCAACAACAGATATGCACTAAGCTTTGTAATCAGTTGCTGCCTCGTTATCATTTCGCCCTGTGCATCGGTATAATAAGGATTTCCCCAACTGTACGCAATTCCTTCTTCGGCAGCTGAGTTGCGCGGATGCGTGCGGACCTTTGCCGCATAATAATGGAATACATCGTGCGAAAAATCCTCGTTGTGCATAATCGAAAAGATAACCCCCTCGTCAACACCATAACCATCTTCTGTTTTTCCGGCCGATTCGCTGTCGTATTCGAAACCTTGTAGGCGCAGTATATCCTGGTAGTTATCACACAGGTAAAAATCAAATGACTCCGGCTGCAAACCTAATTTAGTGGCGATCATTGTATTTTTATGATCGAATACTTTTGCCCTTTTCAAGTTTATTCTGTCGGAATAATGATAGGTCGTATTGCCCATTTTTACGATTTTCCAGTTGCGGGTTAGGTAATACAAGGGTGCCGTAAAGGTGACATGGTCATTTATTGCAGTTGCCACGAAATTGACGATAGCACGTAACGGGTTTTCAACGCCGGTACCATTGATATAAGCAATCGACATAAAATATTTATCGCCAACGGGATACAAGTTGATCAATTGCGCCTTGTAAAAGTGCGCGTCTTTTGCTTTTTCGTTATTTTCAATGCCTTTGAGCGAGCTATAATCGGAAATAGTGAACGCCGAGCCCACCGAATCCACCTCCTGTTTTGCCGGTTTGCCGGTATTGACGTGCAACAGCAACGTATCCAACGCGTTTATTATTTGGGTTTGTATGCCAGCAGATACAGAAGGCTGCAAATTGATGGTTTTTGTTGATATAAGGATTTGGGCGTCGGCAGCAAAAACGCTCAATAAAATAAACAGCACAACCGGTAAAATTCTTTTCATAACTAAAGGTTAAATTACCGTCCATAGGCATTATAATATTCCTCTGCATTTTTTTCATACCTGGCCATCAGCGCCAGGTTCTTTTTTTCCAAAGGTGTAATGTCGCCGGTTACATCATTGCTGATCGGCACATACCATGGTTGCTGGCTGAAATACAGACTCAGCAGCGACTTTTTGAAGGTGTAACCGTGCCTGGCAAAAATGGAATTTCGTATCACCAAAAAGTCGGCTTTTTTTAGGTTGGCTACATCGTCCTTTTTTAATAAATCGGCCGACACGTTTATTTTCTCAATATCTTCTGATGTGGTAGCGTACCTTGATTCATTATAAACTTCGCCGCTATCTGTTTTACGTTTTACTGTTCCTGATTTTGAATAGTCGACATAGGCAGATTTTTGCAACTTCCAGTCGGCATTGTAAGCAAAATGCCTTTTGGCTAAAGAAAATTCATGATTCATAGCACGGTCACCATCGGACATCCAGGTGCCCTTCATCAGGCTATCGCCCGCCGTAATCCCAAATTTATAAACGCCATCCACCTTCTCGTCGGCACCGCCCTTAAATTTAAAACTGTACTTTCCACCATTCTTTTGCATTTCGCAATTAAAAAAGCGCACCTTACCAGCTATAACTGTATGCCCTTTAACCTTTGTACTGTTAATTTCATCGATGGCAATGTTTATTTTATTGTATTCCTGGTCATCGCCCGCATCGGCAGATTCAGCACTGTCTGCAGCCGTATATCCAAACGTACCTACCCAATAACCTGGAAGGTCTTTTTCATCGTTAACAGTTGAATTATTAGTGGCATTGGGCACCGGGATCTTTGAGTTCCCTTTCGAATTTGGCTCGGAGTCGGCAGTTCCTGTTTTCTTAATACAGCCTCCGCAGCCTTGAATAAGAATAATAGCCCCAAAAAGAGCAATACGCAATATAGGTTTCATGGTTAATATTTTGTGCTAAATATACATATTGACGACATAACCCCAATACCTGAATTTAGTGCAAATCCACTTATTCAATAATTAATCATTTGTTTAAAAATAGTGATTAATTTATTTGTTTAATTTAAAAAAGCATTTTACTTTTGTGGTATTAATAGATTAAAAATTGGCAAAGAAAAAGGATACGGTAGCAAAAGATCTGTCGACAGAGGAAAAGATAAAAGCAGCGGCAAAAAAACTGTTTACACAAAAAGGTTTTGCCGCTACGAAAACGCGGGATATAGCAGAGGAAGCCGGTATTAACCTGGCGCTGCTTAACTACTATTTCCGCAGCAAGGAAAAGTTGTTTGAGTTGGTTATGCGCGAAAACCTGTCGCTTTTTGTTGGGGTGTTATTGGAAGATATAAAAAACACACCGCGCTCTTTCGAGGAACAGATGAATTTTTTGGTAGGGAGATACATAGATATGCTACTCGAAAACCCCGATCTGCCGTTCTTTATATTAAACCTGATCCAATCGGGACACTTTCAAACCGACGACCAGGGAAACCCTGTTTTAAAGGAAATTACACAGCTTAGGGCCGAATTTCTAAAATATGCTATGGAACAAATGGAGCAAGGAAAGATAAAAAAGATACATCCGCTCCATTTAATGGCCAACATGATGAGCATGATTATATTTCCGTTTATAGCCAGTTCTATACTTATGGCAAGATCGGGCATTACCGACAGGAAAGAATTTGAACGCTTGATGATAGAACGAAAAAAACTGATTCCGCAATGGATGAAAGAGATGGTGGAGATAAGGTAGTGGTGAGGTTAAAAAGGTTGTAAGGAGGTTGTAAGGAAGTTTTAACCATTATAACAACTACAACCCTTACAACATCAAAATTTTTTTACTCCATAATTAAACAAATGATTAAAACCAAATACCAAATAAAATGATTAATAAATTGCTATCAAAGGCATTATGCGTCACTTTTTTGCTCGGCACGAGCAGCACATTTGCACAGGAGGCGAATACGATCAGCCTGGAGCACTGTTACCGGCAAGCCGAACTCAACTATCCCCTGTCCAAACAACGCGGGTTAATTGAGCAAACAAAGCAGTATAACGTTGATAATATAGCCAAAGGCGTAATTCCGCAACTGACAGTTAATGGCCAGGCCACCTACCAATCGGATGTTACCAGTATTTCTATCCCGCAGTTTCATACGCCGACTGTTCCGAAGGATCAGTATAACCTGCATGGTGAAGTTTCCCAAACGCTTACTGATTTTGCCATCAACAAACAAAAACAGGAAATCAGCAGTACGGATGCAGATATTCAGCAGGCTAATTTAGAAGCACAATTATTTGCGTTAAAAGACCGGGTTAACCAATTGTTCTTCGGGGTTATTTTGCTCGACGCACAATTGGAACAAAACGAACTATCAAAAAAAGATATTCAAACGGGTATTGCCAATATGCAGGCCAATGTTAATAACGGCACAGCCTTTAACAGCAGTTTAAATAAGTTAAAAGCCGAGCTACTGAAAGCCAATCAGCATACTATTGACTTAAAGGCATCGCGCAAAGCATACACCGATATGCTGGGACTTTTCATCGGCCAAAAAATTACCGAAAGTACAGTGTTTACCAAGCCCGGCGAGCCGGTTTTAACCGACTCCATCAGCCGCCCCGAAATAAAAGCCTACGATTTACAGGCCAAACAATATCAGGAGCAACTACGATTAACAAAAATCAGTAATTATCCGCAGCTGACGGCATTTTTTCAGGGTGGTATGGGTAACCCCTCTCCTGTAAACTTCTTAGCATCGGGGCTTTCGTCGTATTACATCACCGGGGTTCGTTTAAGCTGGAGTATTGGTGGATTGTATACACTAAAAAAATCAAGGCTTATCAGTAAAAATAACCAGGATATGGTTTGGGATCAGAAAAACACCTTTCTTTTCAACACCAACCTTACCCTGCAACAACAAAATGCTGATATTGACCGCTACCGTCAATTGATTCAGTCGGATGATGAAATTATCAATCTGCGCGGCTCTGTAAAACAAACATCGGCGGTGCAGCTGCAAAATGGCGTTATTACCGCCAACGATTATCTCACCGATATTAATGCCGAGGCACAAGCGCGGCAGGATCGTGCTTTGCACCAGGTTCAACTATTAATGGCACAATACAATCACAAAACAACAACCGGAAACTAACCGCTTATCCTCATACAAAAATGAAAAAGTTATCAGCTATATTATTAACGTTTGCAGTACTGGCCTCGGCGTGCAGCAGCAATAAAATTAAAACAGACGCCTCTGGCGTGTTCGAATCCGACGAGGTGATCGTTTCCGCAGAGCAGAACGGAAAAATAATGTCCTTCCCCATTGAAGAAGGCGATACGCTTCGCCGTGGAGCCATTATTGGTAATATCGATATGTCGAACACGATGCTGCAAAAACAGCAGGTGCAGGCAACTATACGGTCGTTACAGGATAAAGCAACAAACCCGGTGTAATGGGTTCAATCGTAGCATCGTCGTTACCTTGTTCATGCAAATATTTTATCAAATCCTTATCCTTCCCATCGGTAAACGTTGCGTGCAAAGAATCACCAAAGGCGAAACAGGTAGCAGTACCGGGGAAACTGCGGGTATCTTCCAGCAATTTGTATAAGCCGGTATGTGTAAGCGATTTAATGGCAAATAGCTTTTCGGGGAACGATTCAATGATCTTTTCGGGTGTATCTACCTGTAAAATTTCACCCTTTTGTATTAGCGCAATCCGGTCGCATAGGTTGGCTTCGTCCATATA